>CAKZLV010000192.1 GCA_937127285.1 uncultured Bacteroidota bacterium | reverse complement strand
CTGCCTCCCGGGGCCCGCTTTCCATTCCCCGGTCTCTTTCGAACGCCGCACGGGGGGTGGGTGGGGACGCCGGGGACGCGGCCGTTCTGCATGACGAGGCCCCCTGCGTGTGGTCGTCTCGTCTGTGCCCGGACGATCACGTTCTTCAGGAGGCCCCCTCCAGAAAACGGCGATCTGCCAGAAAACGGCGATCTGCCGGAGCGATCAGTAGCTTTCCTCCTCGCCCGGAAAGTCGCGGTTGCGTACGTCTTCGATGTACTGCTGCGTCGCCTCGGTGATCTGCTCGGCCAGATTGGCGTAGCGACGTACGAAGCGCGGGTTGAAGTCGGTGGTCAGGCCCAGAGCGTCGTGAGACACGAGCACCTGCCCGTCCGTCGCCGCACCGGCCCCGATGCCGATCACGGGAATGTCAACGGCTTCGGTAACGGCCTCGCCCAGGTCGGCCGGGATTTTTTCCAGAACGAGCGCAAAGCATCCCGCCTCCTCCAGGCGACGCGCATCCTCCAGAAGCTGCTCGGCCTCTTCCTCCTCCCGCGCCCGCACCGTGTACGTGCCGAACTGATTGATGCTCTGCGGCGTGAGGCCGAGGTGCCCCATGACCGGAATGCCGGCCGTCACCAGCCGGTCAACCGTCGGGACCACCGGCTCTCCCCCTTCCAGCTTGACGCCGTGCGCCCCCGTTTCCTTCATGACGCGGATGGCCGACGAGAGCGCTTCCTTCGAGTCTCCCTGGAAGGTTCCGAAGGGGAGATCCATCAAGACGAGCGCCCGCTCACAGGCGCGAACGACGCACTGGGCGTGATAGATCATCTGATCGAGCGTCATCGGGAGCGTCGTCTCGTTTCCCGCCATGACGTTCGAGGCCGAGTCTCCGACCAAGAGCACGTCCACGCCGGCCCCGTCGAGGAGCCGCGCCGAGGTGTAGTCGTACGCCGTCAGCATGGCGATGGGGACGCCGGCTGCTTTCATCTCCTTCAGCGTCTGGGTGGTAACGCGGGGGACGTCGGCGACGTCCGGAGGACTCGTCTGGGTGCTCATAGCAGATGAAACCGTCGGTGAAGCAGAAAGCGGGAAATCCAGGAATAGGCAGTTCGAGAGGAAGGCACTCCTCGGTGCGCATGCCCCGCAACATACGAACCGCAGCCTCGCGTCCCAAACCGGATCGTCCGGGGGCGCCACCGGACGGATGCGGCCGGCGACCGCGCGGGAGGGGATCGTTCGTGGGCGGCCGACCCGGACGGCGGGCGCTGCCCCCGTGCCCGAGCAGGGGCAGGGCCGGTCAGAGACGGATGCCCAGCAGGGCAAACACCCGGCGGCCGGGCAGGGAGCGAGCGATCCGCTCCGGACCGCTCGCTCCCGGATGCAGGCTCTCGTCGTACGGGTTTGCCCGATCGAGGACGTTGACGACGCTGAGGCGAGCCCGCACCTCCACCCCACGCACGGTTCGCTGGGCGCGCAGGCCCACGTCCAGGCGGGTGAACGGAGCAAGCCGCTGGGCGCCGGGGGTCTGAACGTCGACGCCGGGGAGAGGGCCCGACGTCACCGCGAGGTAGTCGTAGTAGGATCGGCGCAGGGCCCAGGGGCGGTTCCAGGTGCCCTGCCAACTGGCCTGCGCGACCAGCCCGCCGACGAGTTGTGCGTCGACGTTGGCCGACAGGCGGAGCGGTTTCTCCCATGGGGCGGGGACGAACCGGTCCTGGAACCGGCCGGGATAGCGGCGGTGGACGCGGCTGACCTCGAGGGCGGCATCGGCCGATAGGCGAGGCCCGTCGCGGCGAACCTGCACGGCGGCCCCCATCGCTCGCCCCTCCCCCGCCGCCATCAGGTCGCTTTGCCGCCCGACGGTCTCCGGCGCAACCTGGCGGGTGTCGGCCAGCGGGTCCGAACGAACGAGGTCGGCGTAGTCTACAGCCGCGGTTCGGGGGTGCCACTTGGCGTAGGTTTCAAGCCGGATCGTCCAGCGATCGTGCGGGCGCAGCAGGACGTCGGCGGCGGCGTGGTAGGCGCGCGGAGGGGCGATCGACCCATCGAGCGGAAGCCAGAACTGCACCGACGGCGTCACGTCCGTCGGCCCGGCGCTGCTGATCTCCGACTGCAAGACGTACTGCCGGTACACGCCGCCGGCCAGGCGCACCGCCAGCGCCCCCACCGGGGTGGTCGACCGGTCGTAGCGAACGGAGACCCGCGGCTCGGCGTAGACGGTTCGCCGCGCCGGGATGTAGGTGAGGCGCGTACCGGCGGTCAGCGTGGTGCCGAAGCCGGGCGCGAGCGTTCCCTGCAGGTAGCTGCCCACCTGCCACGTCGTCGTTTGGTGACCGAGGGCCCCGACAAATCGGTTGCGGATGTCGAACGCTCCCGACAGCCACTGCGGCTCGATGCCGGCCTCGAGGTCCAGCCGCGACGAGGCGCTTACCTCCGCCTGGACCCGCACCCCGACCTCGTCCATCCGGTTGCCCTCCGCCGAATGATCGACGGCGAGCGGGTTGCCGAGAGCCTCCCAGGTGGGCTCCGGCTCCTCGCTCCCCGCAGACACCGCGGCCACCGTATCGCGAAACCCGAAGTAGGTGTGCGAGTCGTGCCGACTGCCGTACAGGTGGAGGCGACCGGTCGTGCGCGCACCGGCCGTCCAGTCGTACCGGACCTGGGCGGCGGTATTGTTCCAGCCGGTCTCACTTTCGGACGCGAGAAGGCGGCGCGGCGTCCGGGCCGCCGCCGGGCCCGATGGCGCGTCAGCCTCCGCCTCGACCGTCGAGGCGGTCGTTCCGATGCGGCTCGTGCCATGATAGACCGATGCATACACCGACTGAAACGGAGAGACCGCCTGCCGCGCCGCCGCATGCAGATCTGCGAATTGCACGTCCGAGGTCGTTCGCTGCACCGTCGCGTCCGGGTCGTCCATCGACCTGCCCCATGCGCTCATGAGCGTGGGGTCGAGCTGCGTCCACGTTTCCAGAAGTCCGTTCAGCGCGGGGGAGCGGTAGGCTTCCCAAACGCTTCGTCGGCCTGCGGCCATGGCCGATCCGGATTGCCCCTCGCGCCCGCGCCAGCCGGCATCGGCGCGGGCGTTGACGCTCAGGAAGTCGGCGCTCATGCCGGCGGCGGGATCTCCGCCGCGAGCGCCGACGCGAAGGTTGTGGCGGGCGTCGACCACCCCGGCAATCGAGCTTCCCTCCGACGCATCGAACCCGGTTTTGTGGACGACAATGCGGTCGAGCGCTTTCGGGCTGAAGGCCGACAGGAGTCCGCCGAGCGTGGTGGGCTCGCGAACCGGAGCTCCGTCCAGCAGCGTCATGCTCTCTCCATCTCCCCCTCCCTGAACGCTGAGATCGACGCGCGGACGGTTGAGCGAGACGCCCGTCTGCCGACTGACGTTGGCAAGCCCCGTGGGGGTTCCCAGCCCCGAACCGTCCTGCAGATCGTCGTCGCCCACGGAACTTCGGCCCAGACGTCCGGAGGGGAGGCGCTGCTGGAACCCGTCTACGATGACGGGGTCGCTCTGAATTGCCTGGGGATCCAGCGCGATGCGGACGGTCTGGCGGCCGTTCGGAGGAACCCGGATGGTATCCACCGCGGTGGCGTAGCCCACGTACGTGACGACGAGCCGGTGCCGCCCCGCCAGGACGGCCGGGAACCGAAACGTGCCGGCCGGGTCGGTGGTCGTCCCGGTCGCGGCACTGGCCAGAAGCACGTTGGCCTGCGGCAGCGGTTCGCCCGTGTCGGCGTCGACGATCGTTCCCCGGAGCTGACCCGTGACGGCTCGCGCACGGACGCCGGCGACGAGAAGATACGTTCCCCCGGACGTTCGCAGGTAGTCGATCCCCGTGCCGGTCAAGATGCATCGCAGCAGCTCCTCGCGCGTGGCGTCTCGGGTGCGGCAGTAGACCGTCTGGTCGCCGATCAGATCGGTCGAGTATGCAATGTCCGCGCGGGTCGTCTGGATGAAGCGGTCAAGGGCCTCGGTGAGCGGGACGTCGCGCAGCGCCATGGTGTGCCGCCGGGCGTCGGGGTCGGTCTCTTGCGCCCGGACGGTCGACGCACCGGGGCCCCCGATTAGCGCTCCGAGAAGCACACAGGTCCAGGAGAACCCACGGGCGCGTCGGCCGATGATACGGCACACAGAAAGAAACATAGCCATTCCGTCGGTTCGTCGTACGAAGGGCATCCCGGCATCAGAACGAGAAGCGGGCGCGCGGCAGAAGGAAGGATCGCTTCGGAGAGGCTCGCACCCGTGAACGGGAAGCGGTTGCCGGGGCGTCTTGCCGGGGCGCCCCTGCCGGGATGCACAGCGACGCCGGCGGCGGGGCGTTGTTTCTCAATTTCTCGCCCCTGAGCGTGGCGACGGGGTCGGGGAGGGGCGCGGCCAAGGCCGGCGGGCTCGTTACCGGCGGGCTCGTTACCGGCGGGCTGGCGCCAGGACGAATCCGTCGGAGGTTTCCAGGTACTGCAGCCCCTGCAGCCGGCAGATGTCTCCCAGCACGTCTTCGAGCTGCACGCTGCGGGCATAGTGCAGGGTCATCGGACGGGTGCGGGCCGAGGGGGCCTGGAGACGAAGGTCGGTTCCGAACTGTACTTCCAGCTCGCGCAGAATCACCGGAAGCGGCGCGTCCTGTACGGCAAACCCGCGGGTGCGCCACGCGTTCGCGAGCGAGAGATCGATCCGGTCGGGCGGTTCGGGCGCTCGGCCATGCCCGCGCACGCGACTGCGGGCGCCGGCTGCGTCGAGAAGGACAGAGACCGGTTCAGACGTCCGGCCGTGCCTCTCGTCCAGAGGCTGTTTTCCTTTCGGAGGCTCTTCTCCTGTCGTCTTCGAGGTCGTCTCCCCCGGGGCGTTCCGGACGCCCCCTCTCAGGCGAACCCGGCCGTGGGCGAGGACAACCTCCGTCACGGGCAGCCCGTCGC
>CAKZLV010000191.1 GCA_937127285.1 uncultured Bacteroidota bacterium | reverse complement strand
GCCCTACGCAGCCGACTCCCTCCTGTACCGCCTCGCGCAGGTGGACGGGGACGGGACGGTCAATGTCTCGGATCCGGTGACGGTCTGCTTCGGACAGCCGGACGGGCTGGAGCTGCTGGGCTCGTTCCCGAACCCGGCCCGGAGCCAGGCGACGATTCGCTTTGCAGTACCGGAGCAGACGACCGGCGAGGGTCGGCTGGGGCTCTACGACCTCCTCGGCCGCCAGGTCAAGACACTCCCGGCCGCCGAAGCGTCCGGTCGCGTCGAGCAGACGCTGGACGTGAGCGACCTGCCCAGCGGGACCTACCTGCTCCGCCTCTCCGCCGGCGGCCAGACCCAAACCCAGCAGGTCACGATCGTTCGGTAATTCCGGCGCCACGTCGGATGCGCAGTACGAGGGCGGCGATCCGTTTCCGGGGCGCCGTCCTTTTCTCTGGAACGGGTCGGTGGGGAATGGGTCGGTGGTGAATACAGCCGCACGATGCATCGCGGGGCTCTCATCGGGGCGCGGTCCCGGCCAGCGCATCGGACGGGTTCTTCGGAGACGAGCGCACACCAGGCGGGGCCATGGTTTCGGCAGACCGTCCGGTTCACGAGCTATCCCCGCCGTCCCTCCAGCTGCGCAACGATTCCCGCTTCCCGGGCCCCGACGAGCGCCGGGATCATGAGGCTGTAGGCATCGATCCCGTACGAGCCGAGAGCCTGCGCGACATGGATCGCCACGCCACTGCCCTGCAGCGCAACCGCCCAGGTGATCACAACGAGTCCGCTCATCCCGACGTGCCCGAAGAGGAAGAAGAGCCACACGGGACGCCGCGGGGCGAAGAGATAGAGAGCGAGCGCCGGCAGCAGAAACGGAACGCCGGCCGGGGCGGGAACGGACGTGCGGTCGCCGCGCTCCGGCCCGTACTGGATCCGAAGGACCTGCGCGGAGCGGTTCAGGCGCACGGAGGCGTCCGGATTCCCAAACGAGACCTGCTGCAGTACCGGGTTGGCGACATCCGTCAGCATGACCGTTCGCACCGGCTGCCAGACGGTCAGGTAGGCGGCAACGAGACAGGCGGCGAGGACGCCCCCCTGCATCCACCGGCCGTGCCGTACACCCGACGAGAGCGCGATCCAACTCATCCGCTCACTCCGCTCACGGCGGGGGTCTGCTGTGCGTCCTTCGCAGATGCCTCGGCCTCTGCACCGCCGACGTTCGCCCACAGCACCCAGAGCGCGAAGACGACCACGTAGAAGATCGTCGTGAGCCCAAACCCATGCAGCGGATCGAAGGCCGCCGGCCAGTACTTCTGCGTCAGCACCATCGCAATCACACGCACCACGTTCGTCGCGTAGATCGCCAGGATGCCGAGCGGAATGAACAGCAGCCGCCGGATCGTTTTCCCGGGGTAGGCGACGACGAAACCGATGAAGAGCCCGATGGTCGTCAGCCCGTTGCAGCCGTCGGCCACGTAGACGCCCGCGACGCCGGGGAGCCGAAGGGACCGCCCGGTGCCGGACGGCTCAACGCCGACGACGCTCAGGATTTCCCCGCTCACCCAGGCGACGTTCGTCGACAGCCCGGCATCGAGCCGGCCATCGGGCAGGAGCCAGAGGTCGTAGGCGACGTACCACATCCCATACACGGCCAGCACCTTCCCGAGGAAGGACAGCAGCGGTCGGTTCGTCTGGATTAATCCTTTCATCCCCTTACACATTCACCGGTCGGGGCGGTGTCCGCCTGCGACGTTGCCGCGCACCCGGATCGCTCCGCGAGATCTCCGTCGTGGATGGTTCCTTCGTGCATGCGGCATGCCAGAATGGAGCGGAGGGTCGGGGTGGGGAGGTGTTTTGATCTGCGTGGGGGCTGTGAGCGGGAGAATTGCTTTCGTTCTGTGAAGAGGCTCGGGTTCGTTTGGGTGGGGTGTCCCGTATCCGGGTCGTCATGCTCCGTACCGGGAATGCCCCTTTGGCTTGATCCAAAGGGGCGTAAAGATCAAGGCGAGGAAGAAATCGGCTACCTGCGCAGTATCTCCGCGAAAATCTTCGAAACTCGCTCCGTCACTGCGTTCCTGCGCTCAGACAGCGAAGATTTTTGAACGCTCCGATTCTGCTCCGGTCGAGTCGCCGATTTCTTCAAGGCCGATGGTCGCAGGATCTACTGCTGACGATGTTGACGGTCGCACCTTTTGATCGTCGCCCGCCTCATGCACCACGGGATGGAAGACCTGCAAAGTCGCGAGGCGCGCCTCGCGACTCTGCTCCGGTTCACGATTAACCTGCCCTCCCCCGGCCTCGAGAAGCGGTCCGCACGGACGGCGCGCAGGACGAGCGGCCGGCAATTCTTCGCTGTCTGACCGACCGCAGGGAGGGAGTTCGAAGAATTGTAGCGAGGACGAAGCGACGTCAGGACCGGTTCTCGCAGCCTTGATCTTTTACTTCGTGAGTCGCACCCCACGGGCACTTCCTCCCGCTGGTCGGGGCGCTTCGCTCGTCTCGTCCCTTTTGTATCAAGACAAAAGGGACAATACCATTCAGAACAAGAAGCAGGTCGGGTCCAAGCCGGAGGCCGTCATCCATACAGCCCCCGTCCAGAAACTCGGTCTCGCATACACGAACAGGAGCGCTGCACCGTCGGGCTGCACACATGTCACCGATCTTTGCTCACTCCTCCCAGCCTTGATCTTCGTACACCGTGAGTTGCACCCCATGGCGTTGGGCGTGACAGCCACCGCCTGGCCGCCCGTCAGCGAGCCCCAGAGAAAATCGACTACGTCAACTCCTTCACCACCGTCGCCGGATTTCCGGCGACGATCGTATGAGGGGGGACGTCGCGGGAGACGACGCTGCCGGCGCCGACGACGGACCCGTCTCCGACGGTGACGCCCTTCAGCAGGAGGCTGTTCATGCCGATAAACACGTCGTCGCCGATCTCGATGGGGCGAGAGGTGCCAGCGTTGATGTCTTCGCGCCGACCCTCTGGCGTGAGCGGGTGAAAGTCGGTGTCCACGCGGTTTCCGATCCGGATGGAGGCGTCGGCGACGAGGGTGGTGCCGGTGAACCCGCAGTCGTCGCCGATGACGATCTCGGCCTGGACGGAGCGGGTGGAGAGGACGACCGGGTGATAGGGGCTCAGCGGATTACTTCGCAGCGACGAGCGAAGTTCTAAGCCGTTGCCCAGATCAATCGTGCTCCCTCGGTGTCGCTGAATGATCGGTCGCCCAAAGATTCGCCAGCGGCGCCCCCACGGAATGCCGTGTCGCCAGAAGGTCAGCCGAATGAGCGGCCAGGCAGCGATCCGTCGCAGTTCCGTCCAGAGCGTCCACGGCATGTCTTGGACCTTCTGCCACGCGGACCGCTCCGGGATGTCTGACGAGGGAGGCACAAGTCGAAAGAAGCGGCTCTTGTTGTCTCTGTGTTGACGGCAGAGGGAAGGTCAGCCCAGTCCCTATTTATCGCCACCGTTCTCATCGACGGCAGCCGAGGGTTCGGGAACGGTCTGACGGCGAACAAGCGTATTTTCGACGACAACCGCATCCATGTCCGTCCGGAAGAAGCAGTCGAGGGCCTGCTCAGGAGATTCGACGATTGGTTCGTTCTCGTTGAAGCTCGTGTTGAGCACCACGGGCGTCCCGGTCTTTTCGGCAAAGGTGCGGATGAGTCGATGGTAGACCGGATTCGTCTCCTCATACACGGCCTGCAGGCGGCCTGTCCCGTCAACGTGGGTAACCGCGGGGATCTCCTCCCGCTTCTCTTCCCGAACCGGATACACCTGTTGCATGAAGGGGTCGGGCGCGGCGTCCACGAAATACTCGTCGACCGACTCTGCGAGCACCGAGGGGGCAAACGGGCGAAACTCTTCGCGGAACTTGATCTTGTTGTTGATTAGATCGCGCGCATCCGCCCGTCCCGGATCGGCGAGGATACTGCGGTTCCCAAGCGCCCGAGCGCCCCACTCCATTCGACCCCGAAACCACCCGACGACGTTGCCATCGGCGAGAAGTTGGGCCGCCTTCTCACAGAGCGGACCGACGTTCTCGTAGGTCGTCCACTGATACTTCGTGGAAGCCTCCGGCTGGCCGGCGACGATGGCGGGGACTCGCTCGTCGGTGTAGGACGTCCCCCAGAAGACGTGGTCCATCTCGAAGGTTCGGTGATGGCCGAGCTCTTGATGCCACGTGTAGTAGGCCGCACCGAGGGCCGTCCCGTCGTCCGCTGCGGCGGGCTGGATGTAGATCTCCTCGAAAGGGGTGTTGTCGCGCACCTTCCCGTTGGCAACGCTGTTCATGGCGCTCCCGCCTGCGAGGCAAAGGCGCGAGCTGTGGCTTTGTGAATGAACCGCGTTGAGAATGTGAAACGCGCAGTCCTCATAAAAGGCCTGAAGAGAGCGTGCGATGTTCAGGTGTCGATCTGTGATGTCACTCTCCGGCTCTCGCTCCGGACCGAGAAGATGCTCGAGTTCCGGCGTGTACACCTTGCCGAACTCGGGCGCCCCCTCCTCCCAGTCCATCTCGAAGTCTTCCTTCCAGTGCCGGAAGTAATCGAGGTTGAGCTCAAACTGCCCGCCGTCACCCAGCGTGACCAGGTCCTTCATGTCCTGGACGTACGTGGGCTCTCCGTACGGTGCCATGCCCATGACCTTATACTCATCGCCGTAGTACGGAAAGCCGAGATACTGCGTCAGTGCCGTATACAGGATGCCGAGGGAGTGGGGGTAGTGCACCCGGTCGAGCATCTCCATCTCGTTGTCGCGCCCCATCGCCCAGGAGGTGCTCACGAAATCCCCCATCGCGTCGATCGCACAGACGGCTGCTTCTTCGTAGGGAGAAACGAAAAAGGCGCTGGCAAGGTGCGCGGGGTGATGCTCCACATTGTGTAGGGGTGGGAGCTGCCCCTCGGAAATATTTAGCG
>CAKZLV010000190.1 GCA_937127285.1 uncultured Bacteroidota bacterium | reverse complement strand
CGTGTAGATTCATGATCGTTGCGACCTCCACCCCTTTTCCGCAGAATTCCCTTTCCGCGAAGACGAGCGGCGATGTCGACCCGGACGGCAGAAACCGGCGGCCGGTCTGTCGGAAATCAGTGCCGGTCGACGGGGCTGCGTCGGAGTCGCATCGGGGCCGCCCGCTGCGCGAGGAGAGACCATGTGCGGAGAAGCGGAGCGCCGGGCTGCGTTCGGGACCCGAGCCGGCTCAGGACGAAGCCGGCGAGGGGGCAACGGAGTCGGCTCCGGTCGGGTCGTCGCTGGCCGGCCGGTTGACGACGTCCGCCATGCTTTCGACCAGGGCAACGGCCCGCCCGTAGTCCATCCGCGTCGGCCCGATGACACCGAGACGGCCGACGGTGTCGCCCAGGCGGTAGGGCGAGGTGACGATGGAGTAGGCATCCATGTCTTCCTGACGCATCTGGCTGCCGATGCGGACGGAGGCCTGCCCGACGGCGTCGGGATCGGCCTCGAAGAGCTCTTCCAGCATTTCAACGACGCGGTCTTCATTTTCGATGACCTCGATGAAGTGCCGCACGTCATCCGGCTGCTGGAATTCAGGCTGCGTCAGGATGTTTTGCGTTCCGCCGATGCGCAGGCGCCCCTCTTTCGGCTCGCTAAAGATCAACGCCGCCTCGTCAACGACGAGCTGGACGAGGCCGGTCGGGTCGTCGATGTCGCGAACTCGCTGTTCGTGCGTGTCCCGGATCTCGCGGAGGGTGAGCCCGGCCAGGCGCTCGTTGAGGATCGAGACGATGCGGTCGATGTCGGATCGCCGAACGTCGGCCTCGAAGCCGAGGACGACGGTTTTGACGAGTCCGCCGCGAATGCTGAGCACGAACATGAGCCGCGAGCCAGACAGGGGGACGATGTCAAGCCGGTCGAGGACGCCGCTGGAGAGGCTCGGGCTGAGGGCGACGCCGAGCAGATTGGTCAACTTGCTGAGCAGCTTGGTGCTCTCGCGCAGCAGCTCGTCGGTGTCGCTCACGAGGCGGGCCAGTTGCGTCTTCAGCACCTGCCGCTCGGCCGAGGACAGTTCGGGCGTGTCCATCAGCTCGTCGACGAAGGTGCGGTACCCCAGTTCCGTGGGCACGCGGCCGGCCGACGTGTAGGGATGGTCGAGGTAGCCGAGATCCTCGAGGTCCGCCATGGTGTTGCGGACCGATGCAGGGCTCAGGCCGATGCTGTGCTGCTTGGTGAGGGAGCGCGACCCGACCGGGCCGGCCGTATCGATGAAGTGCTTCACCACGAGGCTGAGAATGCTGCGCTGCCGCTCCGTAAGAGGAGGGCGTTCCTCGCGCTGCGGCGAATCCGTCTGCGGCGTCGGCTTGTTGGACGTGCTCACGCTCGGTCAGGCAGTTTCTCCGGGCCCAGCGATCAGGCAGTTCCGAGCGGCCGGCGCTTCCGGCCGCTGGTGTGCCGGCAAAAGCCGCCGACATGAGACGGAAAATAGTACTTGGGGCGTTCCGGGGAGTTTCCTTGTCCCACCCGGCCGGTCGGGTGGACCGGCCGAACCGGCCCCCGGGTTCCCGCCTCCGACCTGTGCAAACGAGACGACCGGTACAGACGAAGAAACGCCGCCTGGCCGCCCCCTACTCGAAGGGGACGCAGGCGGCGTGGGTGCGGGTCGTGGGAGGGGACAACCCGGCGCAGGCCGGAACCGCCGGCCCGCGCGTTCGGCGAGGGAGCCAGGAGTTCATCCACGTCCCTCTCACCGGACCGAGGTTCAGTCAGCCGGTCGCGGTCGCGGCGCGTTCGTTTCCGTTTCTGTGCGCCGCTCGGAGGAACGCTGGTCGGTGGATGCCTGAACTCGGATGTCGAACATGGTGTCGTGTCGTTGAATGACCGGGTTGATGTCGATACACCCAATCAAAAGAAGACCTCGCGCTCTAGATCCGCGGCGTCGTAACGGACTTGATATCGGTCGTAACGAACCCGATATGTGCGTGGGGACGGGCCGATTCGCCGGGTGCGTGAGCTACCAGGTCTCGTGGTGGTCCAGAAGGAGATCCAGGTTGTCGTGCTCTCCCTCCACGATGCCGACGATAAACAGCCCGGTTTCATCTTCGAGCTGGGCCAGCGCCGCCGTCTCCGGAGCCGGGCGACCGGCTCGTTTGATGAACTCGTCCTGAATGGCCTTCTTGGCCGCTTTCTGAGGTTCTTCGGCCGTGGCGTGATTGGTGAACCCATCGAATCCTTCTTTCTGGAATCCGATGACGGTGTAGGTAGGCATAGGCGAAGTGGTTGATGAGCAGGTGGTATCGGTCGGATGCAGATTCGCAGGATGATGCACACACGCCCCGTCCGCCAACGTTTCCGCGTTCGTGGGAGGATTCCGTGAGGGGTGTGCGGCGGTTCTCGGTACGCCGTTCGCCCCGGCCTTCACCACCGGGGCGCCTTCCGCCTCCTGTACATGCTCCGGGAGACAACGCCCCGGGAGACAACGCCCCCCGAACTACTCCCTCTCTGGCGGCGTGCAGATCTCTCCGCGCCCGCCGAGAGCGTCCCGAAAAGCCTCTCGAAACGCGACGGCCTGTCCCTTGCGAACGGCCACCGTTTTTTCCGTCACGTCGGTGTAGGTAGACTCGACTTCCTCCACGTCGAACCGGCGGAGGATCTGCTCGGCCGGGTTCGTGTCCTCGTATCGGTAGCGGATGCGCAGGGGGACGCGCACGACGCACGTCGTAGCGCCGGCCCGGTCTAGCGCCTCGCCCGCCGCGCGGCCGTACGCACGAGCCAACCCGCCCGTGCCCAGCTTCGTCCCCCCGAAATACCGCGCCACAACGACCAGCGTGTTCGTCACATTCCGGCCGTCGATCTGCCGGAGGATCGGGCGTCCGGCCGTGCCGCTCGGCTCTCCGTCGTCGTCGTAATGAAAGGTGTCTCCTTCTCGCCCCAGGCGATAGGCCGAGCAGTGGTGGGTGGCGTCGTACGCCTCACCGCGAATCGTTTCGAGGGTGGACCGGACGCCGTCCCGGTCGTGAGCGGGGCGGACGGCAGCCCAGAACCGGGATCCGTCGACGGTGATCTCGGCATCGGCCGCTCCAGCCACCGTTCGGTAGGTGTCGTCAGACATGATCGCCGTCGGTTTCTTGCTCTCGGTTCATCGCTCGCGGTTCATCACTCGCGGCTCATCGCTCTCGGTTCATCGGCCTCCGGGTCTCGCCCTCGGCGTGTCAAAAGGACAGCCCGAAGCGGTTCTCGAACCTCTCCCGCCGGCGGCGGCTCACATCCAGGCGCTCGCCGGTAGACAGGACGACGACGTAGCGATCTTCGTAGTTGGGCTGAACGGCGTCGACGAAGTTGAGGTTGACGATCGTCGAACGGTGGATGCGGCAGAAGTTGGCGGGATCGAGTTGCGCCTCCAGGGTTTTCATTCGCTCGCGGATGAGGTGGCGGCCGCCGTCGTCGGTGTGGAGTTCGACGTAGGGTCCTTCGGCCTCGAAGTAGGTGACCGTCTCCACCGCAATGACGCGCACCTCCTTCGCCTTGCGCACCGGGATTCGCTGCAGGTAGCCGTCTTCGGGGTCCGAGCGCTCGACGGGACCGCCGCGCCCGTTCTCGACGGACGGTTCGGAGGAGGGTTGGCTCGACGAACCCGATGCCTCGGTGCCGGCCGGCGCTGCATCGGCATCGGGTCCGGTTTCTACCTCTTCCAGCAGGTCGACGAGGCGCCCCCGGAGCCGCTCGACGGTTTCGAGGTGAACCTGGCGATAGGCCCGATCCATCGCGGCCTTGAACCGCTCGTCCTCAAACGGCTTGAGCAGATAGTCCAGCGCGGCGACATCAAACGCTTCGAGCGCGTGCTGATCGTACGCCGTCACGAAGATGGTGACGGGCATCGCACGCGGCCCGATCTTCTGGACGACGTCGAGGCCGTTCAATCCCGGCATCTGGATGTCGAGAAGCACCACGTCGGGATCCTTCTTCTGGATGGCCTCGACCGCCTCGTGCCCTGTCGCCGCCGATCCGATGCGTTCGGCCTTCTCGTAGGCATCGACGAGATCTTCGAGGCGTTGTCGAGCGGGTTTCTCATCGTCGACAATGAGGACGCGAAGAGACACGGTGATCTATCGGCTACGGAAAAAGGGGTGAGACGCGTCGGCGGCGGAAGCGGCGGTGCCCCGGCACCGGCGGGGATCAAGGCACCGGCGGATCAACTGGCCGGAACCGGCATGCGCCGGCGACCGGGGTGAACGCGTGGCCGAATGCACAGTGCACGCGTAGAAACGGTCGCCGATCCGGGGTGATTCCCTCCCGTCGCGGCCCCGGTGCCGGCGGAGGGCGGCTTCGATTCGGATTACTCTACGTCGGTTGCCGGCACGGGAGGGTCGGGAGCGGAATCGGCGGCGGGCGAGGAGGCTCGCGTCGGCGGGTGCGGGCGGGTGTGGAACGGAATCCGCAGGTCGACGACGACGCCCGCTTGGTCACCGGGGCGAATCTGCATGCGGTGATCGGTTCCGTAGAGGCGGCGCAGGCGCTCCTTTACGTTTCGAAGGCCGATCCCCTCGCCGGTGTCCGGGAGCCCGTCCCCCGCCATCCCGGGGCCGTCATCGGCCACGCTCAGCTGCAGGTAGCCGTCGGTGCGCTGCGCCTGGATGGTAACCCGGCCGCCCCGCTCCTGCGGCGCGACGCCGTGCTTGATGGCGTTCTCGACGAGGGGCTGCAGGATCAGGTCGGGGACGAGGGCGTCGCGAACGCTGTCGTCGATGTCTTGCCGAACGTGCAGTCGGTCGCCGAAGCGAACGTGCATGATTTCGAGGTAGTCGTTCAGAACGGTCAGCTCTTCATCGAGAGGCACCTCCTGCCGCCCGTCCTGGCCGTCCTTGGTAAGCGTGTGGCGCAGCAGGGCACTCAGGCGAGCAACCATCGTCCGCACGCCCTTCGGGTCGCGCTCGACGAGCCCCGAGACGGCGTTGAGCGTGTTGAACAGAAAGTGCGGGTTGATTTGCATCCGCAGCGCCTGCAGCCGCGCCTCGGTCAGCTGCGCCCGCAGCTCCGTCGCCTGCACGCGCCGCTCCTGCAGCCGGCGGTAGTAGGCGCGGGCAAAGCCCACCGCCAGAATCATGGCGTAAATAATCAACTCGTAGATAAAGCCGAGCGCCCAGGCTTCCTGGATGGACACGCGAACGGAGGCCCACACCGAAGCGACCGTGTCGGGGCCCACCTGCAGGTATACGTTCCGGATGACGTCGGTGACGATGTCGACGGCGATTGAGACGCTCACGGCGGCCACCGCGTGCAGCAGAATGCGCTGCCACGGCTGTAAGTGACCGCCCGTGCCGAGGTAGTCGGCAATCCAGAAGATGCCGGGCGTCACGATGGCCCACGATGCAAACATCGCCACCGTGAAGAGAATCTCGTTTGTGGTGGCGGATGTCCCGGCCCGGTCCGGATCCAGGATGATGCGTCCTGCACTGAGGGCCGCAAAGAGGGCCCAGACGGTGAGGATCGCCAGCAGCTCAATGGCCTTGGGCCGCCACGACGAGGCCGGGTCCGAGGAAAGCGTCGACGGAGCGAGAAGAGGATTTCGGCCGGATGGGGGCATGGCAGGCAGGGAGGCGGTCGCGGAAGCGGAGTACGACTCGACGGGTGTCAACGGAACACCGGCCGCGGGCGGCCGCTGCGCGGCAGGAGAGGGTTTCGACCAGGGCTGTGGAGGAATCGTACCGCCCCGGCTGGCGCGTCCAGACCGGTCGTCAAGACAGCCAGGCGGGCAGAAGTCGGGGGCCGCAAGTCATCGATTAAAAGTCCAGGGTCAGGCGTCCAGGGTCAGGCGTCCAGGGTCGGGAGTGAGGCGTCGGGAGCGGCAGGGCCTACCGGATGGTCGTTCGAACGCACGCTCGACGGCATCCTTCCCGGCCCCATACCCGGCCCCATACCCGGCCCGTACCCAGCACCGCCTTTCGCTCAGCGCAGACGCCCCCGTCCGTGTCGGACCGGACGACGCTGCCTCCTGTACGAACGGATGCCGGATCCGTTGCTTTACCGGCGGGAGGCGCCTCGTTCCGTCCCGTCTCCGCTTCCCCCGAGCGGTCTTGCGACCGGGAAGCACGAGAACCTTTCCGCGCGCCGCCCCCTCGCGTCGACCGCTTGTAACGGTGCTGCTGCCACTCGTTTCAGGGCACACATTCGTTATCATCTCGACCGCCGCCCGGCAGTAGGATGCATTGGCTCTGCGGTTCTGTGGAGCCGGTTACGTCGGCGTGCGGTCTTCTTTTCGATTCCCGTCCATTCACATCTTCCCCTCCCTCATGGTTCTTCAGCGTGCACTCGGCTCGGCCCTCCTCCTTCTGCTTCTCGCAGCGGCGGGCGGGTGCGGATCGTCGTCCGACGGCAACGACCGACGGGGCCGCGGCGGTCGAGGCGGATCGAACACGCCGTCGGTGGAGGCGGTGCAGTCTCGCTTCGGGTCGCTGCCGCTTCAGGAGCGGATGAGCGGGCGCGTTCGGGCGGCCGATCAGGTCGGCATCTATCCGGAGATCGACGCGCAGGTGGTGGCGGTGGAGGTCCAGAGCGGAGATGCCGTTGAGAAGGGCGAGCCGCTCGTTCGTCTCCGGGACGACCGGTACCGCGAGCGCCTCCGCCAGGCCGAGTCGAACCTGAAGATCACGAAGGCCAGTGCGAAGCGGGCGCGGGCGAACCTGCGGGAGGTGCAGGCGCAGCTGAAGCGAACCGAACGCCTGGCCGAGAACCAGTATGAAAGCGAGCAGCAGCTCGAGACGCTACGGGCCCGGGTGCAGGCGGCGGAGGCCGACGTGGAGGAGGCCGAGGCCCGCGTCGAGCAGGCCGAGGCGACCGTCGAGGAACGCCGAGCGGACCTGCGGCGCACCGTCATCCGTGCGCCCTTCAGCGGGTATGTGGGCAACCGCAATGCCGAAATCGGCCAGCGCGTCGGCCCGTCGACTCTGCTGTTCACCATGGGCAGCCTCGACACCATGCGCGTCGAGGTGCAGGTAACCGATCGGATGTACGGCTCGATTGAGCCGGGCCAGACCGCCCGCATTCAGTCTCCCTCGCTGCCAGACACCGTGATCACGGCGCAGGTGTCGCGCATGTCCCCGTTTCTGGATGACGCCACCTACAGCGCCGAGGTCGAAATTGACGTTCCCAACCCGGGCGGCCTGCTGACGTCGGGGATGTTCGTGGAGGTGGACGTTCTGTACGGGGAGACGCGCCAGGCGACGCTCGTGCCGAAGAGTGCCCTCTACGAAAATCCGGAAACCGGAACGCGCGGCGTCTTCGTGGCTCCGTCGCTCGGAAGCGAGGTGCCCGTCAGCGCCCCCGACACATTCGACCAGGACGACCCCCCGCCCCTCACCAAGCCGACGCCCACAACTTTCCGGGAGGTCGAGATCCTGGCCGAAGGGCGACAGACGGTCGGCGTGCGCGGTATCGAACCCGGCGCCTGGATCGTCACCGTCGGGCAGAACCTGCTCAGCACCAGCCGCGGAGACCGAACCGACGCGCGCGTCCGGCCGATGCCCTGGTCGCGCCTGATGGCGCTGCAGCGGCTTCAGGACGTGGACCTGCTCGAGCGCGTTCTGGAGCGGCAGCAGCGCATCGCCGAGCAGCGGTTCGGCATCGACGAGGCCCGCGACACCACCGAAACCGACTCCGCGCGCTCCGCCGCGGCCGACACCAGCCGGGCGGACGCGGGCCTCACCTCCCAGCGCTGACGGCCGGCCGGTTCTTGCCGCGACGCGTTTCTCCTCGCTCCTCCTTCCCTCTTCGACCCTTCGCTTCATCCCATGGCGATTTACGACACCTCGATTCGGCGACCGGTTGCGACCGCAATGACTTTTCTGGTCGTGATCGTGATCGGCGTGGTGAGCTTCGGCTACCTGCCGGTCGACCTCCTGCCGGAGATCGAATACCCGCGCCTGACCGTCTACACCAACTACCCGAACGTCGGGCCCGAAGAGGTGGAGAAGATCATCACCGACCCCGTTGCGAATGCCGTGTCGGGCGTTCCGAACGTCGAGCGCATGACCTCGCGCTCCGAGGAGGGCGGCAGCCGCGTCAGCCTCGAGTTTGCGCAGGGCACCGACCTGAACGCCGCCGCCAACGACGTGCGGGCCGCCCTCGACCGCATCCGGGACGACCTGCCCGTTGAGGCCGAGCCGCCCGGCATCTGGAAGTTCGACCCGAACCAGCAGGAGATCGTCACCATTGCGGTCGAGTCGAGCCGCCACATGGAGTCGCTCACGCGGATGCTGGAGCGGGATCTGGCCAAGCGCTTCGAGCAGATTCCCGGCGTGGGCACGCTGAACATCCAGGGCGGCATCTACCGAGAGATCCGCGTCAACCTCGACCGCGACCGGCTGAAGGCGTTCGACCTCTCGGCCGCCCAGGTGCAACAGGCCATCTCGCAATCGAACGTAGCGCTGCCCGGCGGAAACGTAAAAGAGGGGCTGAGCGACCTCTACGTCCGCACCCAGGGCGAATACCAGTCGCTCGACCAGATCCGCCGGACGGTGGTGACGACGATGGACGGGAGCCCCGTGCGGGTTCAGGACGTGGCCGACGTCGTCGACGGATATGAGGACCTGCAGCGCATCGCCGAGTTGAACGGCGTCCCGGTCGTCCGCCTCGAGATTCAGAAGCAGAGCGGGGCGAACACCGTCACCGTCGCGGAGCAGATTCGCGAGGAGGTCGAACGCATCAACGCGTCGCGCTCCGACGTGAAGCTGACGGTTGTGAGCGACCAGAGCGAGTTCATCCGCACATCCATCGACAACGTCCAGAACTCGGCGATCTGGGGCTCGCTCCTCGCCATTCTGGTTCTGTACCTCTTCCTCCGCAACGGGTCGACGACGTTCATCATCGCGCTGTCGATCCCGATTTCGATCATCGCGACGTTCGGGCTCCTGTTCTTCAACGATCTGACGCTCAACCAGATGACGTTCGGCGGGCTCGCCCTGGGCGTCGGGTTGATCGTCGACAACGCCATCGTCGTCTTAGAGAACATCATTCGACAACGGGAGGAGAACGGGCGGTCGCTGGCGGAGGCGGCCTCCGTCGGCACCCGCGAGGTGGCCGGCGCCATCATCGCCTCGACGCTGACGACGTCGGTGATCTTCCTCCCGCTCGTCTTTGCCCGCACCACGACGGCGGATCTCTTCCAGTCGCTCGCCCTCGTGGTCGTCTTCGCCCTCGTCTGCTCTCTCTTCGTGGCGCTGACGCTGGTGCCCATGATGGCGAGCCGCTTCCTGACGATCGACAAAGGCGAAGGCACCGCCGAGCAGGACGCGTCGAAGTCCTGGTTCCAGCGCGCCTTCGCGGCGGCGGAAAACCGGTATGCCGCCCTCATTCGCACGGCGCTGGCGCGCCGCGCCTGGGTGTTCGGCACCACCGTGGTGCTTCTGGGCGGGGCGCTGGCGCTCTGGCCGCTGATTTCCGTGGAGCTGGCCCCGCAAACCGACGCCAACGAGATCGACGTCGACCTCGACATGGCGCAGGGCACCAACATCGCCGTGGTGATGGAATACCTCGACGAGCTGGAGCGGCGCGTCAAGCCGCTCCTGCCCGAAGACGACATGGAGAACTTTGCCAAACAGGTGCAGCCCTGGGGCGCCGAGGTGGAGATCCGCCTGAAGTCCGCCGGCGAGCGCTCGGTCAACTCCTTCAAGCTGGCCGACGAGATCCGCGACGAGGTGATCGGCCAGGTGCCGGGGGCGGACGTGCGCGTGAGCGCCCAGTCCGGCCTCTGGATCCTGCGGCGCATCTTCAGCGTCGGCGGCGGCACCGAGGCGCTGCAGGTGGAGCTTCGCGGCTACGACCTCGAACAGGCCTACTCGATCGGACAGCGCATCCGCTCGCGCCTCGAAGCAGTGGACGGCGTCGCGAGCGTCCGCGTCGGGCGCCGCGAGGGACGGCCCGAACAGAACATTCGCTTTCTGCGCGATAAGATCTCGTCCCTCGGCCTGACGACCGAGGAAGTCGCCCGCGCCGTCCAGACGAACGTCGGCGGCAGCCGGGCGGCGGTCTATCGCACCGGGGGCGAGCAGTTCCCCATCACCGTTCGGCTGCGCCCGGAGGACCGCCTGTCGGTGAACGACCTCGACAATGTATCGATTCGAACCCCGACGGGCGAAAGCGTCCCCGTCTCGACGCTCGTCACCATGGATCGCGGACGCGGCCCGACCGAAATCCGCCGCATCAACGGGCAGCGCGTCACCTACATCTCGGCCACCTTGACCAGCAACGCCGTGTTGGGCGAGGTGGTGGAGCGCTCGCGGCGCGCCTTGTCGGATCTGTCGCTGCCCGAGGGCTTCTCCATTGCGTTCGGCGGGGAGTACCGGGAGCAGCAAAAAGCCCAGACGGACTTCCTGATCGCCATCCTGATGGCGCTGGTCCTCATCTACATGGTGATGGCGGGACAGTTCGAGCGCTTCCTGGATCCGCTCATCGTCATGTTCAGCGTGCCGCTGGTCCTCGTCGGTATCCTCCCCACCCTGGTGCTGACCAACACGACGGTCAACATCCAGAGCGTCATGGGGCTGGTGATGCTGATCGGGATCGTCGTCAACAACGCGATCGTGCTCGTCGACTACATCAACCTGATGCGCCGTGAGCGCGGGCTCGACCTGCAAGAGGCCGTCGCCGAGGCCGGTCGGCTGCGCCTGCGCCCCATTCTCATGACGACGCTGACGACGATTTTGGGGCTCCTTCCCCTCGCGCTCGGCATCGGCGCCGGCGCGGAGATTCAGGCCGCGCTCGCCCGCGTGGTCATCGGCGGCCTGACGGCCTCGACGCTCATCACCCTGGTGCTCATCCCCGTCGCCTACGTGAGCGTCGAACGCCTCGCCCGCCGCGCCCGCGCCCTCCTTCCCGACTGGCAGTGGCTGCCGCAGCCCGGCGAGAGCGTGCGCACCGCGCGGTAATTGCCGATTCCCAATTCGGCGATTCGGGGATTGGGAGACCGGCGGATTGGAGGATTGGAGGATTGTCGGACAGGGGACGTTGTGTTTTCGGCACCGGTGTGTCTATGGGGTATACACGTCCCCAAGAGGCCCCGTCATCCGATGCAAGAAGATCTCAAGCGGCGAACACGCCAATTCTCCATCGACGTACTCCAATTCGCCGATGTCCTTCCCAACGATCCCCGGTGCTGGGTGATCGGAAAACAACTCATGCGGAGCGCGCGCCGAGTTCAATCGCGGGCTGCGTTCATCGCCAAAATGGCGATTGTCGAAGAAGAGGCGGACGAGACCTTGCGAAGGACCGGACGTCAGGGGTGGCCAATGCGATGGGCCACATCGATGCCAGGGCGGACGCCCGGCAACCCGGGACTGGCATTCACTCACCACCGTCAGGGGCAGCGAATAACCCCCTAAATCACCGCGACCACGATATCCCCCACGGTCCTCTATTCTCGATCCTCCACCGAGCGACCGACGGGAGTGCACAATCCTCCAATCCCCCAATCCCCAAGGTCATCCTCGGATCTCGGTGACGAGTTCGATTTCTTTCAGGACCTCCTGCACCTCAAAGCACTCCTCGAAGGTGCCTTCGTAGAC
>CAKZLV010000189.1 GCA_937127285.1 uncultured Bacteroidota bacterium | reverse complement strand
CTCTGGGCCGCCCCCTCTCTGCATGGACCGACTCCGTATGACTGTCTCGTTCCGCCTCCGAAACGATCCCCCGGCGGCGGCCCTGCGCATTCCGGTTCTGGCTCTTCTCCTCGTCGCCATGGCGGGGGCCGGAACGGCCTGTGCACCCTCCGAGTCGGCACGAGGACCGGAGGAGGACGACCGCTCCGCCCCCCGCGCGACGCCCGCCTCGTCGTCAACGCCGGCCGGGCCGTCTCTCGTGTCGCCCGGCGACGACGTCCGCACCATCCAGCTGTACGGCGGAGCCGACGAACGCTCCCTGCCCATCCTCCGCCTGGACGGAGAAGAGTCGATCCGCCTGGAGTTTGACCTGATGGCGGACCGCGGGCGGCCCCTCTCGATCTACTTCGACCACGCCAACCGCAACTGGGAGCGCGACCTGTCGCCGTCGCAGTACCTGGATTCCTTCCAGAACGACGACCTGCTGAGCTACGAGCCGTCCATCGGCACCGAGGTGTCGTACGTCCACTACAGCTACCGCTTTCCGAACGACGACATCCAGTTTCGGGTGAGCGGCAACTACATCCTGCGGGTGACGGAGCAGGGGCAGCCGGACGAGGTCCTCTTCGAACGGCCGTTCTTTATCGCCGAAGACGTCGGCGGCCTGGACGTGTCCGGCAACGGAATCGTCGTCAGCGGACAGCGGCAGCCGTCCATCCAGCCGATCGCCCGCTACCTGCCGCCGGCCGAGATTCGCGGCGCCCCGTTCGGCTATACGGCCTGTTTCCTGCGCAACGGTCGCCTGGGCGAGGCCCGCTGTGAGGACCGCCCCCGCCTGACGGACCCCCCGGCGCTTCGCTTCGAACTGCCGCGCAGACGGGCGTTCGCGCCCGGTGCGGCCGACTACTTCCTGGACCTGTCCTCCCTGCAGGTGGGCGGATCCATCGAACGCGTCGACCGCAGCACCTCGCCCTTCGCCGTCCTGCTGGAACCGGACTACGCCGAGTTTGCCGGGAGCTCGGTCGGACCGCCGCTGAACGGGCAGACCGTCGTGCGCGGGTCGCGCGCAGAGCGAGACCCGGCTCTCACGTCCGAATACGTGCGCACCACCTTTGCCTTCGTTCCGCCCAACGAACGCCCGGTTCGCGGCCCGCTTACGGTGGGCGGCAGCTTCAGCGGAATGCGGGCCGATCCCACCCTCCAGCTCTCGTTTCGGGCCGACCGGGGCCGCTACGAGGGCGAGGTTCTTCTCAAGCAAGGCCAGTACGAGTACTTCTACCACTCGACGGACCCGAACCTGCAGCGGGTGCTCCGCCAACATCTCCCGCGCGCCACCACGACCGTCACCACCCTGCTCTATTACGACGACGCACGCCTCAACACCGACCGTCTCCTCGTCACCCAGAGCTTTACGCGGTAGCTGCGCATCGCCGCGTCGTTGCTCCGGCTGCCTCTGCATGCCCCCGGCCGACCCCGCCGGGACGTGCGGGCCTCCCCGTCTTTCTCGCCGACTTCCTCGTTTATGCTTGCTTCCATTCGCTGGACCGTCGTGATCCTCTGTGCCGGCGCGCTCGCTCTGACCGGGTGTGCCGGGTCGAACCCCGCGTCCGCCCCCACCAGCCCGTCCGATCCGGCCGCCGCCGAAGCCGACGAAGACCTCTCGTCCTTCAGCGACGTCGTGCCCGACGATGCAGAGACGGACGACGGCCTCCTCCCGACGCACCGCACGGCCGACCAGCTGTTCTTCTCGATCCCCGATTCTCTTCTCGGGCGCGAGGTCCTGCTCGTGTCGCGGGCCTCGCAAACCCCCGACGGTCTCGGCTACGGAGGGCAGAAGATCAACACCCACGTGCTGCGGTGGCAGAAGCGGGGAGACACCGTGATGCTGCGCGTGGTCCGCCACGAAAAAACAGCGGACCCGAACGACCCGGTGTACCGTGCGGTGCAGAATTCCAGCTTCGAGCCCATCATCCAGTCGTTCGACGTCGCGGCACGGACGGAGGCCGGCGACGGGGTGGTGGTGGAGGTGACCGACTTGTTTGCCTCCGACGTTCCGGCGCTCGGTCTTCCGCAGAGTGCACGAGAGGAGTACAAGGTCCGGCGGCTCGACGACGGGCGTTCGTTCGTTGCCGGGGCGAAGAGCTTTCCTGAAAACACGGACGTCGAGGCGGTGCTCACGTATGAGGCCAAGAACCCGCCGTCCAGCGAATCGACGGGCACAATCTCCGTCGAGATGAACCACTCGTTCGTCTTGCTTCCCGACGAGCCGATGACGCCGCGTCACTGCGACGATCGGGTCGGCTACTTCTCGGTCGAGTCCGTCAACTACTCGTCGCCGGAGCAAAAGGCGGCCACCGAGTGCTTCATCACCCGCTGGCGGCTGGAGCCGAGCGATCCGGAGGCGTACCGCAACGGCACGCTCGTCGAGCCGAAAGAGCCGATCGTCTACTACATCGATCCGGCCACGCCCGAGAAATGGCGCCCCTACCTGAAACAGGGAATTGAAGACTGGCAGCGGGCCTTTCGGCAGGCGGGCTTTAAGAACGCGATCATCGCCAAGGATCCGCCCACGGCCGAGGAGGACTCGACGTTCGACCCGGACGACATCCGGTACTCGGTCATTCGCTACTTTGCGTCGGACGTTCAGAACGCCAGTGGGCCGCACGTGCACGATCCGCGCTCCGGCGAAATCCTCGAGAGCGACATCAACTGGTACCACAACGTGCAGAACCTTCTGCGCAACTGGTACTTCGTGCAGACCGCAGCCGCCAATCCGAAGGCGCGCGGGCGCACCTTCGACGACGACGTGATGGGCGAACTGATCCGCTTCGTGGCCGCGCACGAGGTGGGGCACACGCTGGGCCTGCCCCACAACTGGGGGAGCAGCCACGCCGTGCCGGTCGACAGCCTGCGCTCCCCGACGTACACGGCGACGCACGGAACCGCGCCGTCGATCATGGACTACGCGCGGTTCAACTACGTCGCCCAGCCGGGAGATGGCGTGGAGACCTTCCTGCCGAAGGTCGGGCCCTACGACGACTGGTCGATCGAATTCGGCTACCGCCGCGTTGCAGACGCCGACAGTCCGGAGGCCGACGCCGACTTCTGGGATGAGCGCATCCGGGAGAAGGCCGGCGACCCGACCTACTTCTACGGAAAGCAGACGCTCACGAAGGTGGACCCGCGCTCGCAGAACGAGGACCTGACCGCCGACGCCGTGGAGGCCAGCCGGTTGGGCATCGAGAACCTGAAGCGCCTCCTGCCGAACCTGATCGCCTGGACGCGGGCAGACGGCGAGGGCTACGCGACGCTCGACGAGTTGTACGGGGCCGTGCTGAACCAGTGGAGCCGCTACATGGGGCACGTTGCCGCCCACGTTGGAGGGGTGACCGAGACGCCGAAAACCTACGACCAGGACGGCCCGGTCTACGAGCCGGTGGCGGCCGCTCAGCAGGAGCGCGCCGTGGACTTTCTCGTCCGCCAGGCCCTGCAGACGCCGCGCTGGATGCTGGAGACGGACGTTCTGCGCCGCATCGAGCACGCCGGTGCCCTCGAGCGCATCCGCAGCGCCCAGGTCGACGTCCTCGAGCAGCTGATGGAGCCGCGTCGCATGGCGCGTCTTCTGGAGACGCAGGCCCTGCAGCCGCAGGACGCCTACTCGCTGCGCGCGATGATGGTGGACGTGCGCGACGGGGTGTGGACGGAGCTTCGCGACGGGGACGATGTCGGCCCGTTTCGGCGCAACCTGCAGCGCGGCTACCTGGCCCGGATGCGGCACCTGATGACAGTCGAGCTGGACGACCGGAACGTCTCGGAGGCCTACGCGGAGTACGTGCAGGACACGCCGGTCACCGTCGCGCAGTCCGACATCCGGGCGCTCGTGCGCAGCGAACTGCAGGCCCTGCGCACGCAGGTCGAACAGGCCGCCGCCCGCACGGGCGACCCGACGACCGAAGCGCACCTCGACGACGTCCTCGTGCGCATCGACCGGATCCTCGACCCCGCCGACGACGCCGGGCAGGCCGCCCGCAGCCGGTAGGGCAGGCCCTTGCCCCCGCGTCGATCCCCGAAGCGGCGCGCCGGTCCGGAGGGCATTCAAACACGAAGGGCATCCAAACACGAACCAAACACGAAAAAGGCGCCGCTCACGTCGGTGAGGGGCGCCTTTTCATGCTCAAATGTCGGAATCCGTCCCGGCGATTAACTGATGACGATTACCTCCTGGGCATTCGGGCCCTTATCGGTGTGTCCGACCGTAAACTCCACACGGTCGTTTTCATTCAGGCTCTTGAAGCCGTCCTGCTCGATCTCACTGTAGTGGACGAACAGGTCCTCACCGCCCTCTTCGGGGACGATGAAGCCGTAGCCTTTCTCGTTGCTGAACCACTTGACGGTTCCGGTCTGTCGCTCTTCCATTATGCTGCAAGGGTGTTTCGGAAATAGATGAATGTCGTGGGGGGGCAGCGGTGTACCGCGAGTTCTTCATCGCGAATCCGACGCCACGCCCGAGAAGGTCATGCCGACGAAGCCTGCTACCCGCCATCCGCGCGGGAACCTATAAGAAACTTGCCACCATTGTCAAGAATGCGGTCCTTTTTTTCGTTTACTACGTATGAAAGTTACATTTTTGGGTTGAGAAATTCACGGTTGTTCCACCAAGGCGGCACGAGCCCCGTCCGCGTCGGGCCGGTCGATGCCGGCTTGCCTCCTCCCGGACGCCCTCCTTCCGACATACCCACCGCACCCACCGCCCACTTCCTTCTTTCTTGTCGCCGACACCATGATCTCGCTTCCCGATCTTGCCCCCGACGCGGAGGCCTTCTCGCCTCGCGCCGATGCCCGTACTGCAATCCGCGAGGCGTGCGCGGCCCACGAAGACGTGGCCTCGGTGGAGGTGCTGGGAGAGAGCGAGCAGGGCCGCCCGATTGACGGCGTGGTGCTCGGCACCGGAGCGACGCCGGTCAGCCTCCTTGCCGGCAACCATGCCGACGAACCGGTGGGACCGCAAACGCTGCAGGCTCTCATCACATCCGTGCTGCGCCGGCGCGCGGACGGAGACGCGGACGCGGAGGCGTGGCTGCGCCGCTACCGCTTCGCGATCGTTCCGCATACGAACCCCGACGGCGAGGCGCGCAACCGGGCGTGGATCGACGCCTGGCCGGACCTTTCCGCCTACCTGCGCCATGGCGCCCGCGAAGCCCCGGGCCGCGACCTGGAGTTCGGCTTCCCGGAGATGCGGCCGGAAAATCGCGCCGTGTCCGGCTTCCTCCGGTCTCACGGCCCGTTCGACCTGCACGCGAGCCTCCACGGAATGGCGGCCGGAGAAGGCGCGGCGCTCCTCATCAACCGGCCGTGGACGTTCCGCACCCAGCCGCTCCGAGACGGGTTTGTGGAGGCGGCCCGCGCCGAGGGCCTGCGCATGCACGACCACAACCGCAAGGGCGAGAAGGGGTTCTTCTGGATCGAGCCCGGGTTTCAGACCACCCCGCGAGGGGATGCGATGCGGACCTTCTTCCGCGCCCGGGGCGACGAGGCGACGGCCGCCCGCTTCCATCAGTCGTCCATGGAATTTGTGATGTCTCTCGGCGGCGACCCGCTCTGCCTCGTATCCGAGTTGCCGCTCTTCCTCGTCGAAAACGAGGACCCGGAGCCGGGCGTCCCGTCGGCGTATCTGGCGTTGAAAGAGCAGTTCTCGACCCTTCGGAAACGGGCGGTGCACGACGACCCCGTCCGCCCGCTGCTGGAGCCGTTCAACATCCGGCCCCTGCCGCTCGACCGGGCCATTCGTCTGCAACTTCGCGCTCTGGAGCTGGGGCTGCAAGCCGTTTCGTGAAGCCGCGCTCGAATCGCCGCGCCTGCACGGCGGCAGTCCCCGCACCGGTGGCGGCGGTGTGAAAGACTTGCGAAGGAAGGGCGTTCTTGCTATGATAGAGACGATACGGTAGCGCTTCCACGCAATCACTCACCGCACCACCCCGGCGTTATGGTTTACACGAGTCCTCACCCCGACGTTGAGATCCCCGATGAGGCGCTCCCCTCGTTTGTGATGGAGCCGTTTGCGGACCGGGCCGATCAGCCGGCGCTGGTTGACGGGCCGAGCGGCCGGACGCTCACGTACGGGGAGCTTTCCGACGCCATCGTCCAGTGTGCGGCCGGGCTGCATGCCCGGGGGTTTCAGGCGGGAGACGTGTTTGCCATCTACAGCCCCAATCTTCCCGAGTACGCGATTGCCTTCTACGGGGCGGCCATGGCGGGCGGGACGGTCACGACCTTGAATCCGCTGTACACCGCCGACGAAGCCGCGCATCAGCTCGAAGACGCCGGCGCGACCTTTCTTCTCACCGTGGAGCCGTTTCTGGACAAGGCGAAGGCGGCCGCCGAAGACGCCGGGATCGACGAGGTCTTCGTGTTCGGAGAGGCCGACGGAGCGACGCCGTTTCAGGTCCTGCTGCAGCACCGGCACGATCCGCCGGATGTGTTCATCGAGCCGGCGGAGGACTTGGTGGCGCTGCCGTACTCGAGCGGAACGACCGGGCTGCCGAAGGGCGTCATGCTCACCCATCGCAACATCGTAGCCAATATCAGCCAGTGCGTGCCCATCGAAGGCATCCGGGAAGGTGAGGTGACGGTGGGCATTCTGCCGTTTTATCACATCTATGGAATGACAGTGATTCTGAGCATGGCTCTGCGGCAGGGGGCGACGATCGTCACGATGCCGAAGTTCGAGATGAGCGACTTCTGCCAGCTGGTCGAACAGCACGGCGTGGAAAGCGGCTACCTGGTCCCGCCCATCATTTTGGGCCTGGCCAAACAGCCGGTGGTGGAAGAGTACGACCTGTCGAGCCTGGATTACATTACGAGCGGGGCCGCCCCGCTGGGGGAGGATGTCGCCCAGGCCTGTGCCGACCGGCTCGGCTGCATGGTGAAGCAGGGCTACGGCATGACCGAGTCGAGTCCCGTCACCCACCTCACGGCGCGAGACGAGACGGACGTTCCGGTCGACTCCGTCGGCCACGTCGTACCGAACACCGAGTTTCGCGTGGTCGACGTGGACGGGGCCTCGGACGTTGAGCCCGGAGAGCGGGGCGAGCTGTGGGTGCGGGGGCCGCAGGTGATGAAGGGATATCACAACCGGCCGGGTGCCACCGATGCAACCGTCGACGCGGAGGGGTGGCTGCATACCGGCGACGTTGCCCGTGTCGACGACGACCACTGCGTGTACATCGTCGACCGCGTCAAGGAACTGATCAAGTACAAAGGGTATCAGGTCGCACCGGCCGAACTGGAGTCGGTTCTCCTGGCCCACGACGACATCGTCGACGCGGCGGTCATTCCGTCGCCGGATGAAGAGGCGGGAGAGGTCCCGAAGGCGTTCTGCGTGCGCACGCCGAGCGCCCGCGACCTGACGGCCGAAGCCGTCATGGACGACGTGGCCGACCAGGTGGCGCCGTACAAGAAAATCCGGCGTCTCGAGTTTGTGAAGGAAATCCCGAAGACTGCGTCCGGCAAGATCCTCCGGCGCGAGCTCGTCAAGCGCGAACGCGGCGAGACGGCGGAGGCGTAGGAGACGGATTGTTGGACACTGGACACGGGTCACTGGACACGGGTCACTGGACACGGGTCGCGTTGGACACCCGTCGTTGCACACCCGGGACGGTTTCAAGACCCGATGCCGTCGACCGCTCGACGCCCCCCAACCCACACTCCCCAACCCACACTCCTCAACCCCCACCCCCACAACCCGACGCTCCATGCCTTCTTTCTCGACGCTCGACGAACTGGTTGCGCTGTATCCTGAGGCCTTCGATCCGGCGGAGGCGGAGGGGATGGACGCGGTGATTCAGCTCGACATCGACGGAGACGACGGCGGCCGGTACGCCCTGACGATCCGCGATCAAGAAATGGACGTGAGCGAGGGGATGCACGACGACCCGACCGTCACTGTTCGGACCAGCGCGGAGAACTGGCTGGACATCCACCGGGGGGAGGCGAGTGCGATGTCGCTCATGATGACGGGCCAGTTGACCATCGAGGGGTCGATGTCGGCGGCGACGAAGTTTCAGAACGTGCTCGACTTCGGCGACTGACCGGACCGCTGGAGACCCGGGGAACCGCCGGGTCCTACCGAATCCCGAATCGGAATTCGGGGGGGATGGGAAGGAAAGAGGAAGGCAACACTCGTCCATCCCTCCACCTTTCAGCCGTCCACACCCGAACGGAGCATGCGGAGTTCGTATCAGCTGGAGAGGCGCGCGCGGATTTCTGCCTCCCGGCGGGGGAGCTGCCGCACGTACGTTCCGGGCAGGAGCCGCTGAACGTGCCAGACGATCTGCGACTGCCAGTCCGACAGCAAGATGTGAATGCGGTCGCGCGCAGCTTCGGTGAGGGCGCGGCGGGCGACGTCGTCCGCCGTCACGTCCGACCGATCCATCATCGCCCGGGTCATCTTCCGGGCGGAGTCCGGCCCCCGGAGGTCGGCGTCGATGTTCGTCGGGAAAAAGCCGGGCAGGAGGACGGACACGTGAATCCCGTCGTCCTTCAACTCCCCGTAGAGCGTCTCCGACAGCGCGCGCACCCCGGCTTTCGACGCGTTGTAGGCGCTCATGCGCGGCGCGGCGGCGACGGCCGCCAGGCTCGCCACGTTGAGCAGGTGTCCCCCGTCCGGATTGTCCCTGAGGTGGGGAAGAAAGGCCTTGCAGCCGTGGACGACCCCCATCACGTTGACGGAGAGGACCTGCTCCCAGTCGGCGATCGAGGTTTCGGCAAACGACCCGCCCGCGCCGATGCCCGCATTGTTGACAACGAAGTCCACGCCGTCGCAGGCGTCGCGGAACGTGTCGGCTGCCTGTTGGACGGCCGGAAAGTCGGTCACGTCCAGCGGGACCGGGTGCGGGTGCCCGCCCAGCGAGGCGATTTCGTTGGCTGCTTCGCCGAGGGCGTCCGCGTCAACGTCCGCCATCCCGACGTGCCAGGCGTCGGTGGCCAGCAGGCGGCACAGGGCTCGCCCGAGGCCGGAGGCGGCGCCGGTGACGAACGCACGGCGACGGGGATAGCGCTCAGACAATCGCATGGAGGGGGCTCTGCGGCGAGTGGGATGGGGACGAGGATTTCGCGTCGCGAAAGGGGCGGGAGAACGAGAGGGCCCGGTCGTCGGGCAACCGGTTTCGCGGACGAGGCATTCGGTTTCAACGGGGAACTCACCGGCTGCGGGCGACCGGCCCGGAACTGCCCCTGCGCGGTTGCATTGTACAGTCGCCGCCGCGAAAAGGCGAGAAATTGCCGCGATGCGGACGAACATGCTGACGTAGCTCAACTGGTAGAGCAGCTCACTTGTAATGAGCAGGTTGGGGGTTCGAGTCCCTTCGTCAGCTCTGCCCGGCACCACGCCGAAGCCGTCGCCTCTCTTCATTTGAAATCCACCCACTACGCAGCAACCTTTCTGCGGAGGGTGTCTATAACGCTAATCGGATACAGGAACGCGACCAGGTTCGTCCAGGCGCAATGCCGCACACGGGCAGCCGGCTGCGTTCGATGTATCTCCGGCGACATTTCGGGTCGGTAGCGAAGTGGCCAAACGCACCAGACTGTAAATCTGGCGGCTCAGCCTTCGGAGGTTCGAATCCTCCCCGGCCCACACCGTCGTGTCGGGTTTCGGATTGCGAGGGCGTCGTGCAGCACTGCCTTGCATTCGGAATTCGGCATTTGTATTTCTGCTGTATTTCTGCCGGGCCCGGGAGCGGTTGTTTCGCCCCGAAGGCCCCTCAAGCGGGAGTAGCTCAGTTGGCAGAGCATCAGCCTTCCAAGCTGAGGGTCGCGGGTTCGAATCCCGTCTCCCGCTCCGATACCGTTTCGGATACCGAAGGCCGAGGTTCGAATCTCCCATCACTCGACATTCGGAAATCGACATTCGACACGGACTGCGCCACCTTAGCTCAGAGGTAGAGCACTTCCATGGTAAGGAAGGGGTCCCGGGTTCGACTCCCGGAGGTGGCTCCGCATTGGCAGCAGATGTGCAGCACGAGATGTACAGCACAGGGCGGGTCCAGCATCCGCCGCGGTTCCAGGGTGCGAGTGCGCCCGGTGTAGGGACCGGTTCAACTCACCACCGAACTTGTAGGGCAACCGGAGCAGAGAGATATGGCGAAGGACACGTTTGAGCGGAGCAAGCCGCACGTTAACGTCGGGACGATC
>CAKZLV010000188.1 GCA_937127285.1 uncultured Bacteroidota bacterium | reverse complement strand
CTTCCCGGCCGACTTCATCGCCGAGGGCGTCGACCAGACGCGCGGCTGGTTCTACACGCTGCACGCGATTGCCACGCTCGTCTTCGACGACGTCGCCTACCAGAACGTCGTCGTCAACGGCCTCGTGCTCGACGAGGACGGCAGCAAGATGTCGAAGTCGAAAGGCAACACGGTCGAGCCCTTCGAGGTCATCGGCGAGTTCGGCGCCGACGTCGTGCGGTGGTTCATGATGAGCAACACGCCGCCGTGGGAGAACATCAAGTTCAGCAAGCGCGGCCTGCGGGATCTGCGGCGCAAGTTCTTCGGCACGCTGGAGAACGTCTACAGCTTCTTCGCCACCTACGCCAACATCGACGACTTCGACGCCACCGCCGAGCGCATTCCGGTGGAAGAGCGGCCGGAGCTGGACCGCTGGGTCATCAGTCGCCTGAACACGACCACGCAGACCGTCCAGGCGGCCCTCGACGACTACGACCCGACGACGGCGGCCCGCGCGGTCGAAGACTTCGTCGAAGAGCTGTCCAACTGGTACCTGCGCCGCTCGCGCCGCCGCTTCTGGAGCGCGAAGAAAGGCGGGGAGAACGGCACGTCCGGCGGCGGACCCGACGCGGTCTCGACCGAAAACAAGACGGCCGCCTACCACACCGTCTACGAGTGCCTGCTGGCCACCGCGAAGCTGATGAGCCCGATTGCTCCGTTCTTCGGCGAGTGGCTCTACCAGGCCCTCACCGACACGACCGAGGCGGCCGGCTCCGAGAGCGTTCACCTGGCCGACTTTCCGGAGGTCGCCGCAGACGACCGGGACGAGAACCTGGAGCACCGCATGGGCCTGGCCCGCACGATTTCCTCGCAGGTTCTCAGCCTGCGCAACCAGGCGGAGATCAACGTCCGCCAGCCGCTCCCGCGCATGCTGGTGGTAACCGGCACCGGCGTTCCGGAAGACGCCGTCGAAAGCGTCCGCGACATCATCCGGGAGGAGGTCAACGTCAAAGACATCGAGTACGTCGACCACACGAGCGACGTCGTCAGCCGCTCCGCCAAACCGAACTTCAGCCGGCTCGGCCCGCGTCTCGGCGAGCTCATGAAGCCGGTCAACCAGAAGGTGCGCCAGCTCGGCGACGACGCCATCAACCGCTTTGTCGAGGACGGCTCGATCACCATCACCGTCGACGGCGAAGACATCGAGCTCGGCGAGGACGATCTGGAGATTCAGAGCGAAGGGATCGAGGGCTGGCTGGTGGAGCAGAGCCAGGGCGTGACCGTGGCCCTCGACACGCGCGTGACCGACGACCTGCGCGCCGAAGGCCTCGCTCGCGAGAGCGTCAAGCGAATCCAGAACCTCCGCAAGGACGCCGGCTTCGACGTCACCGATCGCATCGAAATCACCTACACGGGCAGCGACCGCATCGCCGCCGCCGTGCGCGACTGGGCGGACTGGATCCGGAACGAGACGCTGGCTCTGGAGTTGCAGGCGTCCAGTCAACCGACCGGGGAGGCCGTCGAGACGTTCACAATTGGGGACGAGCAGATCACCTTCGGCGTCCGCCGCGTCGACGTCCCCGCGGCCCCCGATGCGTCGACCCCCGATGCATCGACGACGGATGCGTGATGCGCGCCGCAGAGGCGGTTTGCAGGCGTCCGGCGGCACGGGGGACTTCGGTTCCTACCCTCCTCTTGCCTGACAACCGACCATGGCGGATCCAGACAACATTTCTCCGCAGGACCGAGACGACGAGGCTGCCGAGACGTCGGCGGACGAGCGTAAGACGCCGTTCACCGACGACGAGCTCGAGCACTTTCAGGACCTTATCCTGGAGCGCCGTCGCCGGGCCCGGGACGACATCGAGCGGATGCGGGAGCAGATCGACGAGGCGAAAGAGCATGCCGGAGAAGACTCCGCGTACAGTTTTCACATGGCGGATGCGGGGACCGACGCCATGGAGCGGGAAAAGCTCTACCTGATGATCGCGCGCCAGCAGAAGTACATCCGTTACCTCGACCGGGCGCTGGAGCGCATCGAAAACAAAACCTACGGCATCTGTAAGGTGACCGGCGAACCCATCGCCCGCGAGCGACTGGAAGCCGTCCCGCACACGGAAATCTCGATCCAGGCCAAGCAGGCACAGAAGTCCTGACCCGGTGCCGCCGTCCGGCAGCAGGGGGAGGGTCGCGGGGGCGACGAGATCCGTCCGACCGGTTCGGGTGAATTGCGACCGTTGACCAGCCACCCTCTCCATGCGTGTACTCTGGATTTCGGCCGTCGTCCTGTTCGTCGATCAGGTGACGAAGATAGCGGTCCTCAACTTCATGTACCGCGGCCAATCCATTCCTCTGGTGGGGGACTGGCTGCGGCTGACCTTCACCGAAAATCCGGGCATGGCGTTCGGCATTCAGGTCGGGCCGCCCGGTACGGTTACGGTCATGGCCTCGCTGGCCACGCTGCTCATTGCGGGCTACATCTGGCAGGTGCGGAACGCCTATCTGCCGTACCGCGTCAGCCTGGCGTTTATCTTCGGCGGCGCCCTGGGCAACATCGTCGACCGCATCTTCTACGGCACGATCCTGGGCTACGGCGATCTCTTCACCGGGCGCGTGGTCGATTTCATTCACGTCAGCCTCTGGCGCGGGTTCGTCCCGGAAGCCGTCCCCCTTGTCGGCGGCGCCTACTTCGAACTGTTCCCGATCTGGAACGTCGCCGATATGGCCATCGTCCTCGGCGTCGTGGGCGTCCTCGTGCTCTACCGCGGCTTCCACGAAGAGGAGATGGAGCGCTACCGCCGGGCGGAGGCCGCTGCGACGACCGATGCGCCCGACGCAAACGGGCCCGCCCACGCGTCCGACCCCTCATCGGAGGAAGAACCCGCCCGAGAAGAATCATCGGAGGAAGGCCCCGTGCGAGAAGAGCCGCCCCCTGCCTCGGCGGGCGAGCGGGCGCCGGCGGGCTCGTCGACGACGACCGACCCCGCCCCGGCCGTGCCCGAGGCCGCTCCGCGCAACGGACAGCCCGCCGGCGAGAGCGTCGCGCCGAAGGGGCCCAGTGACTCCGCGCCCCCGGAGGTCCCCGTCCTCGAAGACACCGATCGCGCCGACGACGCCGCGACGGAGGCTGGCAGCCCGCCCGCCGGCACCTCTCCAGAAGAGCCGGGCGGGACGCCCCTCGGCACGGGGCCGGAGGACGATGAACCCAGCGGAGACGAGCCCGGCAAGGACGAGGCAAGCAAGAACGAGCCCGGCAAGAACGAGCCCGGCAAGAACGAGCCCGGCAAGAACGAGTCCGGCAAGGACGAGCCCGGCAGGAACGAGGCTGGGGATGCATCGCCACCGGCCGCCGGTTCCCCGCCGCCGGATGCGGAGGCGGAGCCCTCCTCGGAAGACCGAGGCTCGTCCTCGGCCGATCCGGGCCGGTCGTCGTCCCGGACAGAGGGCTCGTGAGAGGGCCCGGAAGAGGGCCGAGGAGAAGGAAGGCGCCCCGCTCGGGCCCGCACTCGCTTGAACTCTTTCCTCGGGGGTTCGTGCAAGGCATGATGGACGGAGCGGATCGAGGGACAGCCCGAGCGCGTTCTCGGTGCGCCTGCCGATCCCCCGCCCCAACCTGCAGAACCGCGCCGCCTCGGGTTCGGAGCCGCGCAGACCATCGGGTCGGCGCCGAAGTCTCCGTCTCGACGCGCCTCCGTCACTCGATCTCGACAGGCCGCTTCTCTGCCCCATGCCCGATCAATCACAGATCCGCAACTTCTGCATCATCGCGCACATCGACCACGGGAAGTCCACCCTGGCCGATCGGCTCCTGGAGCGCACCGGGACCATCTCCGAGCGCGACATGCAGGAGCAGACGCTCGACGACATGGACCTGGAGCGGGAGCGCGGCATCACGATCAAGAGCCACGCCGTCCGCATGACGTACGAGGCGGGCGACGGCGAGGCCTACACCCTCAACTTGATCGACACGCCGGGGCATGTGGACTTTACCTACGAGGTGTCGCGGGCGCTGAAGGCGTGCGAGGGCGCGATTCTGCTCGTCGACGCCGCGCAGGGCATCGAGGCGCAGACGATCTCCAACCTGTGGCTCGCGCTCGAACAGGACCTCGAAATCATCCCCGTTCTCAACAAGGTCGACCTGCCGGTTGCCCGCCCCGACGAGGTCGCGCAGTCGCTCGAAGACCTCATCGGCGAGCCGGCTGAGGACATCCACCGCGTGAGCGCCAAGACGGGCGAGGGGGTCGACGAGATGCTGGAGATGATGATCGATCGCGTCCCGCCGCCGCAGGGCGATCCGGATGCGCCGCTGCGCGCTCTGATCTTCGACTCGATTTACGACTCCTACCGCGGCTCGGTCGTCTACGCCCGCGTTGTTGACGGCTCCCTCGAGAAGGGCGAGTCGATGGAGTTTATGTCGAACAAAAAGCAGTACGACGCCGAAGAGCTGGGCGTCCTGCGCCTCGGGCGTCAGAAGGTCGACACGTTGAACGCCGGCGATGTCGGCTACGTCATCGGGTCGATCAAGGACGTGCAGGACACGCGGGTGGGCGACACGATCACGACGGTGAACGACGGCGCTGCGGAGCCGATTCCCGGCTTCAAAGAGGTGAAGCCGATGGTGTTTTCGGGGATCTACCCGACCGACAACGAGAATTTCGAAGACCTGCGCAGCGCCCTCGAGAAGCTGCAGCTCAACGACGCCTCCCTCACCTACCAGCCCGAAACCTCCGCCGCCCTCGGCTTCGGGTTCCGGGTCGGGTTCCTGGGGCTGCTCCACATGGAGATCATCCAGGAGCGCCTCGACCGCGAGTTCGACCTCGACATCATCACGACGGTCCCCAACGTCGAGTACCGGGTCGACGTCCAGAAGAAGGGGGAGGAGGACACCGTCATCGTCGACAATCCGCAGGACATGCCGCACTACGGCGACATCGAGGCCGTCTACGAGCCGTTCGTCGAGGCGGACATCATCACGCCGAGCGACTACATCGGCAACCTGATCCAGCTCTGCGAGGACCGCCGCGGCGTGTACGGCAAGCAGCGCTGGCTGGATACCGAGCGCGTGCAGCTGACGTACGAGCTGCCCCTCGCCGAGATTGTTTTCGACTTCTACGACACCCTCAAGAGCGTCAGCCGCGGCTACGCGTCCTTCGACTACGAGTTTATCGAGTACCGCGAGAGCGACCTCGTCAAGCTCACCATCCTCGTCAACGAGGAACCGGTCGATGCCCTCTCCACCATTGTGCACCGGGACAAGGCCTACAACGTCGGCCGCAAGCTGGCCAAGAAGCTCAAGGAGCTGATCCCGCGGCAGATGTTCGAAGTGCCCATCCAGGCCTCGATCGGCCGGCGCATCGTGGCGCGCGAGACGATCCCCGCCCACAAGAAGAACGTCACCGCCAAGTGCTACGGCGGCGACATCACCCGCAAGCGCAAGCTGTGGGAGCAGCAGAAGGAGGGCAAGAAGCGGATGAAGCAGGTCGGCACCGTCGACGTGCCGCAGGAGGCCTTTCTCGCCGTGCTGTCGATGGACGACGACTGATCGGTTCGTCGCCGGCGGCCCCCGCCTCCGCCGGCCGCGACGGCCGCGCCGGCGGCACGGTTGTGGCGGGGAGCGTCGACGGGCACAGCCAGTCAACAACGGGCAACCGGATCGCCTCGCATGCAGCAACCGTCAACCGCATCGCAGACACAGCACCCGGCGGTGCAGATGACCGCCTCCCTCGCCTCCGCCCCCGTCGCCGCCCTCATCACGCTCCTGCTCTTCGTGGGATGGGGGGCGGCCGGGAGCGTCCACGCCCAGTCGCCGTTGCCCGCGTCGGTCGCCACCCCGACGTCCGATGCGGCGTCCGACACCGTTTCTACGCCGTCCGCGACGCCGCGGTCTCCTCTGCGTCGACCCGTCGGAAGAGACGCGGCCGGGAGCGTCGAGACCGGCCCAGCGACCGTCCCCAGGACCGGCCTGGAGAACGTCCCGGGCGTTCTGCGCCCTACGGTTCGGGCCGGTGGGCAGGAGCAGCCGTCGACGCCGCCCCTGCCGCCGCCTCCGGACGTCGACGACCCGAACCTGATTGAACGCTTCCGGTCGGCGCGCTACCGCGTGCTGGCCCATCGGGGGCTGGGCAGCGACGGGCGGCAGGCCGCCGTCCTGGCTCCGGTTCGGCTGCCGGCACCGTCGGACACGCTCCGCCCCGACCCGGCGCCGTCGTCCTCTCCGTCGCCGCCGGCCTCGTTTCCCATCGACGAGGTGCATGCCCTGCGGCGGCTCGAACGCGGGTGGTTTCGGGAGAAGTTCGCGGAGACGGACTGGTCTTTTCTCGGGTCGGGTCGCTATTTTACGTTCTTCGACACGACGCGGACGCAAGACCTTCGCGCCCGCCTGCAGGCGCAGTTCGGCGCCCCGACCCAGGTGATGGCCGACTTTGATCTCCGCCGCTCCCGCCCGTCGGCCCAGCCGCCGCCGGACAACGGTCAATTTGAATACTGGTTTGTGGTCAACGATTCGATCCCGGTCAAGGTTATGGATGCAGGAGGACCGCGGGACCGCGGGATCATCGTGGCTGCCGACGAGTCGGTTCGAGACCGCCTTCGACGGCTGCGTCGCGCGCTTCTCGCCCCCCTCCGAGAGCGCCGCCGCGCCCCGTTTGTGGATTACTGGCGGGAGCCGGAAACCCGGCGCTGGTATCGCGCCGGATACGACGGCACCCGCTTCTTCCTGGAACGCATTCCCCGCTACCGGTTGGAGCCCGGCCGCCCGTCTCTCGACGTCTCCTCCTCGTCGTCGCGATAGCCGGGCCGGGGGCGTGCACCGGTGGGCCGGCGTGCGGCCCGGCCGGTACGAATCGGATCTCGGCACTCGTTGCGCCTCATGGGCAGGAACGTCGTCCGCCCCGGCCGGCGCGCGCCGCAATCGCTGACCTTCTTCACTCTCCGTTTCTTTTCGCTTTGGCTCAGGACTCAGACGCGACCACGGCCCACGATCGCTCCACGCGCCGGTCGGCGTCCGGGAGGCGCTCCTCCCGCGACTCCGACCCGGTCGAGACGAAGAGCCAGGCGCGGCAGTGGGGCGAGGCACTCGTCTTTGCCGTCATCGTCGTGCTCGTGGTTCGCACGCTCCTGTTCGACCTGTTCCGCATCCCGACGCCGTCGATGGAGGAGAACCTCCTCGTGGGCGACTACCTCTTCGTCTCCAAGCTGCACTACGGCACGCGTCTGCCGCTCACGGTCGGCGTTCCGTTCACTTCCATCTACGTACCGGGTATCCAATTTCCCACCACGCGCCTCCCCGGGTTTTCCGATGTGCAGCGCGGCGACCCGATCGTCTTCAACTATCCGCCCGACGAAGCCCCGATCGACCGCAAAACGCACTACATCAAGCGCGTCATCGGCATGCCGGGCGAAGACATCGCGGTTCGCGACAAGGTCGTCCATCTCAACGGAGATCCGCTCCCTCTCGGCGAGGGCATGCAGCAGTACTGGACCGTGGTGAAGCAAGACCCCCGCTATCAGATCCCGCGCTCTCGCCTGCAGGAACTCGGCGTCGGCGACATCCAGCGAACCCAGAACGCCTCCACCGTTCGGCTTCTGGCCACGCCCGCCGCCGTCCGAGCAATGAGCCAGTGGCCGTGGATTCAGGGCATTGAGCCCTCCATCATGCAGAACGCGAACTACAGCGACCTGATGTATCCGGCCGGGCGCGGGTACACGCCGGACAACTACGGGCCGGTCCACATCCCGCGGCGGGGAGAGACGGTGCAACTGACGGCGGCCAACTGGCCGGTCTACAAACCGGTCATCGTCCGCTACGAGGGACGCGCCGCGCGGCAGATAACCGACTCCACCTTCGCCATCGACGGCGAGCGGACGTCGACCTACACCTTCCAGCAGGATTACTATTTCGTCATGGGCGACAACCGGGACAACTCCCAGGACAGCCGCTTCTGGGGGTTCGTGCCGATGGATCACATCGTGGGCAAGGCGATCATCACGTACTTCTCCTGGGACGCCGAGAGCTTCCTTCCGCGCTTTACACGCATCCTCAACCCGATCGAAGACGATGAGGTCTTTCGGGAACAGCGGGTGATGGAGCAGATTTCGTCGAACCAACCGGGGACGCGCAGCGCGCCGGCGGCGACGGTGACCGCTCCCCGTTCGTTGCCCGAGTCTTCCGGCCCCCATCCACCGGCCCGTCCGGCCCGAGAGGCCCGCCCGCCAACCGCGCCTTTGCGTCCCTGACAGATCCGGGGCGGCAGACAGCCTCTCCACCACGGATGCACGCTCGCGCCTCGACTCTCGCCGTGCCGCACCGTACATCCCGGCTCCCGTGCCCGCCCGTCCCGCTGCACGTGCATCCGCTCGAAGCGGGGCCCGCCTGGGCCACCCGACCCCCCACCCGGGCAGCCCCGCCGAACGAACCGGAGGACGGATTCGTGGACGGACCGGCGGTCGGCGGCCTCCCGGCGTGTAACACTGGGGCTGGCGGGGTCGTGTCTGCAGGTGACCGGTCGGGCGAGACGCGCCCGGCCTTCCGGCATCGGTCCGCCCCCAACCCACCTCCCTGCGATGAGCAGTTTCATCTATGCATCTCGCGCCGTCGGCTGGCACCTGCGCCGCCTCCCCTGGGAGGCCTTGCTCTGGATGGCCGGACTCGGGGCGATGGCCAGCTTCGACCCCCATGCCGACACGCTGGAGACCTGGTGTCTCTTCAACCGGCTTCTGGAGCTGGAGACGTGCCCGGGCTGTGGCCTTGGCCACAGCATTGCCTTCCTCGCCCGCGGAGAGTGGGCGGCCTCGGTTCGCGCGCACCCACTCGGCATTCCTGCCGTAGCCACGATCGGCACCTACGTCGTCCGGCTGCTGGCCGCGCCCGATCCGTCCGACGAGTAGCGGCCGCCCGCTCCGGTTTGCCTCTGCACCTTCCCTCACTGGTCGAACCCGCCCCATGCCCAATCGCGTCCTCAAGCTCCTCCCCGAGATTGACGGCGACGAGCAGGTCCACGTCGCCCGGCTGATGTCTTCGATGAGCGACGAACAGGCCGCTCAGTTCGCGCGGATCTACCGCTCGCGCCGCCGCGACGAGACGACCGTGCTGATGCTGACGCTGCTGGGGTTTGTCTTGATCGCCGGCGTGCAGCGCTTCTACGTCGACCAGCTCGCGATGGGGCTGCTCTACCTCTTCACGGCGGGCTTGTGCGGGATAGGGACGCTGATCGACGTCTTCCGGTATAAGCGGATTACGCTGCGGTACAACCAGGAGGAGGCCGACCAAGCCGCTGCCGTCGTCCGGGGCGCCTTCCCGGACGCAGAATCGGAGTCCGGCAAAGGGTAACTGCAACCGGCTCGCGATCGGCAGATGCCGGCAGAAAACCGGCACACGTCCGGCGGAAGGGCCCGGCGCGGCGGGCGGAGCCGGCGGCAGCGGGCGTGCTCTACTTGGCCGAGACGCGCAGCTTCTGCCCGGGATAGATCTGCGACCCGTTTAGGTCGTTCAGTTGCCGGAGGCGCGAGATGGAGGTGTCGTACGTCTGCGCGATCGTGCCCAGGGTATCGCCGCGCTGCACGACGTGAACCGACGGCGCCTCTCCGCCGCCGCTCGTGTAGATCGTGAGCATCTGCCCTGGCATGATGCGGCTGCCGCGGATCCCGTTCCACGAGCGCAGTTCGCGGATGGACACGCCGTAGGCTTCGGCAATGGCCCCGAGCGTGTCGCCGCTCTTGACGCGGTAGGTGACGGCGCCGGATGAAGCGGTGGCCGAGCCGGCCGCCGCGCCGCCCTCCGGAGGCGTGAGGCGCAGCTCGTCGCCGGGCATGATGCGGTCGCCCCGCAGGTCGTTCCAGGCGCGCAGGTCGCGCGTCCAGAGGTCGAATCGATCCGCAATCTCGATGATCGTATCCCCGCGCTGCACGGTGTACGTTTCCGGGCGCGTGCGCTCGTTTTTCTCCGAGGAGGGAGGATCGGCGTCGGTGGAGGTCTCGCTCGACGCTTCGGCCGTCGTCTCCGTCGCACGATCGGAGGAGGCGGCCGGCTGTGAGTGTTCGCTCCCGGACGGTGAGGGGGAAGATGAGTCGGACGACGACTCGTCCGACGACGCAACGGCCGAGCGGTCGGCCAGGGAGATCCGATCGATGGAGCGAACCGGAGGATCGGCGTCGTACTGGACGCGGACGGGCTGATCGG
>CAKZLV010000187.1 GCA_937127285.1 uncultured Bacteroidota bacterium | reverse complement strand
AATAGTAGTCTCCTTCCAATAGTAGTCTCCTTCCAATACCGTCCGGGCCGCCTCCACAATGACCGTCTCTACTTTTTTCTTTCGAACGTATCCGTGCGCGCCGGACTGCAGCGCTTTCTCTCCATAGAGGGCTTTCTCGTACATCGAAACGACCAAGACTCGGATGCCTGCATCGGCGTCAGTGGCGTGCTTAATCAATTCGAGGCCGCTCATGCCGCCGAGCCCGAGATCAACGACCAGAAGGTTCGGAACAGGCGCCGACTCCAACGCCGAGATCGCCTCCTCAGCGGTGCTCGCTTCGCCGACGACTTTCAGGTCCGGAGCCGATTCCAACAAGGTCCGGTATACGTGGCGAACGATGGGGTGGTCTTCGACGACAAAGATATTCTTTGCTGCCGGGCAGGAGGCTGAGTCGTGGCGTGAGCTCACAATAGAGCTCGCAATATGGGACACGATATGTGGGTTGGAAGCATGGAAGCATGAAAACAGCGGTTCATCCGAACCGATGGTCGTAGGATGAGGTCGGGGGATGGGCCCTTGCGATCCCCGCCACCGACCCCCGCCCGTCTCATTCGACGGGTCCCGCACAACCAATCGGATAAATGATTCGCAATCCGGGCCCTGCGTGGGAATTCAGGCCTGGTACTCCTGCGTCGGGTTTCGGGCCTGGTACTGCAGCCCGAAAGCGTGCGGCGTGAATGCATACGGCTTGCCGAACGGCCGCGAGCATATCAGCTACGAGAACATTATATATCAGCTACGAGAACATTATAGGGTCGAAGCGACGTTTCAGCCACCAGCAAGGAGAAGTTCTTCAGCAAGGAGAAGTTCTTCAGGAGGTACCAGTTCTTCAGTACGCAGCAGTTCTTCAGGAGGTACCAGTTCTTCAGGAGGTACCAGTTCTTCAGGAGGTCGGCTCCTTCGGGCGGCCGATAGGCCCGACCGGTTGGCCGCTCTCACGATGCTGATCCACAGGCGCGCCCCCCCCTGCCTATACACAGGCCCCTACACGAGCCCCTACACAAGCCCGCATGCGGGCGCGTCCACGGACTCTCCCCCGCCATTCCCTCACGGCCACACATCACGGTCTCATATGACGCCGCTTCGTCCGCCCAGCCGCACATCTCTCCCACCCCTCGTCGGCGTCGGGGCCTCTGCCGGCGGAATCGCCGCCCTCCGGGCGTTTCTCGGCTCCCTTCCAGGGGAAGCCCCGATCACGATTCTCGTCGCCGTGCACCTTGCCCCCGACCGGGAAAGCAATCTCGCGGAGGTGCTGCAGACCGCAAGCGAGTGGCCGGTGACCGAGGTGAGGAGTCGCGCCGAGATCGAAGCCGGGCACGTGTACGTGGTGTCTCCAGGCCACGACCTCACCATTGAAAACGAAGAGATCCAGGCACGCCCGCTGCCCGCGAGCGACCGCCAGTCGCCGCGCGTCGTTGACCGCCTGTTCCGCTCGCTGGCCGCCTCCGGCCTGCCGGCGGCCGGGATCGTGCTTTCTGGAGGAGGCAGCGACGGGGCCGCCGGGCTCAAGGCCATCAAGGAAGCGGGCGGGTTGGTCCTCGCGGAAGACCCGTCTCGCGCCGAACATGACGGCATGCCTCGAAGCGCCCTGGCGACCGGTGTCGTGGATGCGACGCTACCGGCGGCAAAGTTGGGACCGGCCCTGCTTGATATGCTGCGTCACGGGTCGGGGGTACCGGAAGAGCCGTCCGGGATGAGCGATGGAGACGCCGAACGATTGGAGGACATTCTGGCGGTGGTGCGCCGAGCCACCGGTCACGACTTCTCCACCTACAAGCGCTCGACCGTGCTTCGCCGCATTCGCCGGCGCCTGCAGGTCCACCGGCTGCAAAGCCTCAACGCCTACCTCGACCATCTGCGGGAGGAGGCAGGCGAGGTCGATGCTCTCTTCCGCGATCTTCTCATCGGCGTGACGCAGTTTTTCCGCGACCCGGAGGCCTTCGACGCCTTGAAGCGGCACGTCCTCCCCGCTCTCTTCGACGGGAAGGACCGATCCGACACCGTGCGGGTCTGGGTCGTCGGTTGCTCGACCGGGGAGGAGGTCTATTCCCTGGCGATGCTTTTGCGGGAGGAGGCAGGCGAGGTCCGTGCGGCACCGGACGTTCAGATCTTCGCATCCGACCTCAGCGAGGAGGCGCTGCAACAGGCGCGGGAGGGCCGGTATCCGGCGTCGATCGCGTCGGAGGTGTCGGAGGCGCGCCTCCGACGCTTCTTTCAATCGGAAGGAGACACCTACCGGGTGAAACGGTCCGTTCGAGAGCAGGTCATCTTCGCCCGGCACGGCGTGCTGCGCGACCCGCCGTTTTCGCGCCTCGATCTGGTTTCATGCCGGAACCTGCTCATCTTCCTGCAGCGTGCCGCACAACGACAGGTGTTGGAGACGCTCCACTACTCGCTTCGCTCCGGCGGCTATCTGTTTCTCGGCACCTCCGAGACGACCGGGCGCAGCGACCTGTTTCGATCGGTGCATGGAGAACACTCCCTCTACCAAGCCCGGGAGCGGACCCGCACCCTGCCGCAGCTTCCGATGATGCGAGCAGGCGTCTCCAACCTTCCGGAGTGGGAGGAATCGACGCCCGAGACGCCGATGCGCGAAACGCCGATGCGCGAAACGCCGATGCGCGAAACGCCGATGCGCGCCGACAGAACCGAGGAAGACCTGCACCGGGAGTCCTTAGAGCAGGCGGCCCCGCCGAGCCTGCTTGTCGACGAGTACCGAGAGGTTCTGCACCTGTCGGAACGGGCCGGGCGCTACCTTCAGCATCCCGGAGGTCCGCTATCAAGCGATGTGACCGAGCTGGCCCGGCCGGAGCTGCGTCCAGAACTTCGCGAGGCCCTCCACCGGCTCTTTGAATCGGGAGAGGCGACCGTCGCGCGTCCCGTGCCCGTTCAGATCGAGGGACAGATGCGGACGGTCTACCTGACGGTGCGCCCCGCTCAGCCGGACACCCAAACGGAGACGACCGACAGGGAAACGACCGAAAGGGAACCCCACGAAAGGGAACCCCACGAAAGGGAACCCCAAACGGAGCCCCGAACCGAGCGGCGGGCCCTCGTCCTGTTCAACGAAGGCGAGCCGCACCCGGACGCTCCTGATCCGGATGCGACCGACCCAGGTGCAACCGACTCAGGTGCGACCGACCCAGGTGCGACCGACCGGGATGCGAAAGACGTAGATGCAACCGACCCCGACGCCGGTGGCGACCGTCGTGCCGGCGCAAGGAGCCGCACCGCCGAGCAGCTGCGCCGCCAGCTTCGCGAGACGCGCCGCCGGCTCCGCCAGACCCGGGAGCAGTTTAAGGCCTCTCGCGAGGAGATGCGGGCTCAGAACGAGGAGCTGCGCTCGATGAACGAGGAGTACAAATCCGCTACCGAGGAGCTGGAGACCTCCAAAGAAGAGCTTCAGTCCGTCAACGAAGAGCTCGAAACCGTCAACGAGGAGCTCGAGCACAAGCTCGATGAGGTGTCCGAGGCCCACAGCGACCTGAAGAATCTTGTTGAGGCGACGGACATCGCGACCATCTTCCTGGGGGAGGGCCTGAAGATTCGCCGGTTTACGCCCTCGGTTTCCGACCTGTTCAACATTCGCGAGACCGACATCGGGCGGCCGATCACCGAACTCAGTGGCGATCTCGACTACACTGCCTTTGAGGCCGACGCGGAACAGGTTCTGGAGGACCTGGTCCCGATCACGCGGGAGGTCCAATCCGACCGGGAAACCTGGTACCTCATGCACGTGCGCCCGTACCGAACCGTCGACAACGTCATCGACGGCGTGGTCTTCACGTTCACGGACATTACCGCTCAGAAAACGACCGAGGCCCGGTTGCGCCAGGCCCGCGACTACGCCGAATCCATTGTCGACACGGTCCGAGAGGGTCTCGTCGTTGTGGACGACGACCTGCGCGTCGTGTCCGCCAACGATTCGTTCTACGACACCTTCGACGGACAACCGGACGACGCTCCGGGGCAGCTTCTCTACGAACTCGCCGGCGGGCAGTGGGACCTTCCCCAGCTCCGAGATCGGCTAGAGAAGGTGTTGCCGAACGGAAACGGATTCGAGGGGCTGGAGGTGTCGGTCGACCTTGAAGACCCCAACTCGGGGGAAGCTGAGACCCGCACGTTCCTTCTGAATGCTCGTCGCCTCGACCATGTGCAGAAGATTCTGCTGGCGATCAAAGACGTGACCGAGCGGCAGGAGGCGATCAAGAAGCTGCGCCGCCTCAACGATACCCTTGAAGAGCGCGTGCGCGAGCGGACCGAAACCATCCGCAAGCTCGCCTCCGACCTCACGATGGCCGAGCAAAAGGAGCGTCAGCGCATCTCGCAGGTGCTTCACGACGACCTCCAGCAGCGCCTGTGTGCGATTCAGGCACGCCTCGATCTGCTGCGACAGGACCTCGGCGGCGAGGGGCAGGCCGAACGGGTTGGCGACATCGACAAGATCCTCACCTGGACGGGACAGGCGATCACGGCGACGCGGAACCTGGCCGTGGGCCTGGCTCCGCCTGTCCTGGAAGGCGAGAGCCTCATCGACGCCCTGGGCTGGCTGCAGTCACAGATGCAGGAGATGCACGGCTTCACCGTCCACATCGAGGAAAACCTTGGGGAGGGCCGTCGCCTCACGGTTGGTGAAGAAATGCGGGTACTGCTCTTTCGGGTTGTGCGGGAACTCCTCTTCAACGCGGTCAAGTACGCGGAGACCGGCGAAGCGACGGTCCGCATCGAGCATCCACCTGAGCCCGAGGATCCACCTGAGCCCGAGGATCCACCTGAAACCGAGGATCGGCCTGAAACCGAGGATCCACCTGAAACCAGAGCTCCCCTCACGATTCACGTCATCGATGATGGAGCGGGGTTCGACCCCGACGAAGCCCTTGAGGATTCCCTTGAGGATTCGGGGCCCCGTGCTGGAGGTATGGGACTGCAGCGGTCTCGCGAGCGCCTCGAACTTGTTGGCGGACGTCTCCACGTCGACACCGCCCCCGGCGAAGGAACACACATGACGATTTATATGCCGGGCCCGTCGTTGGAGTGATTCTTGAGAAGGTCGTGCCGGGTGATTCCGCAATGATGGATGGTTCCACAATGATGCGTAACTCCGTTCGGATGCACGATTCCATTCGGATGCACGATTCCGTTCGGATGCTCTGCTGACTCCCTCTTACTCCCTGAGCCTCTTCCTATGTCCCCCTCCACGCCAGGCTCCAACTCCTCTGGTTCGGGCTCCAACTCCTCTGGTTCGGGCTCCAGCTCCTCTGGTTCGGGCTCCAGCTCCTCTGGTTTGGGCTCCAGCTCCTCTGGTTTGGGCTCCAGCTCTTCCGGCTTGGGCTCCGATGCCTCCGATTCGGACGCGCCGGCTCCCGGCCCGGCGTCTAATCCGGATCCGAATTCGGATCCCACTCCGGGTCCCACTCCGGATTCAGGTCCAGATCCGCTTCCCGACCTGGCCCGCATCGTCATCGTCGAGAACCACCAGATGGTGCGGATGGTCATGGGCAGCTACTTGGAAGGGCAAGAGGACATGGACCTCGTCGATGAACACGCCTCGGCCGAGGCCGCCCTCGAGCGTCTCCCGGGGGCGGAGGTGGACCTGGTGCTTCTCGACCTTTCGCTCGGCGAGATGAGCGGGCTCGATCTCATCGATCACCTTCAATCCCGCCTCCCCGATCTGCCGGTCCTCGTCTTGACCGGCCAGACCAGCCCCACCTACGCCCGTAAGGTTGTACGTGCCGGTGCCCGCGGGTACATCGTCAAGGAAGAGATGAAGCACGTGCCGGCCGGCATTCGGGCGGTTCTTCGGGGGGAGACCTACCTCAGTCCCGCCGTGCGCGATGCCCGAGACCCAAGGTAGACCCAATGTAAGGGCGGCCCGAGACCCAACGTAAGGGCGGCCCGAGACCCGACGTAAAGGGTGGCCCGAGACCCGACGTAAAGGGTGGCCCG
>CAKZLV010000186.1 GCA_937127285.1 uncultured Bacteroidota bacterium | reverse complement strand
CCAAGCGTCCACAGCCCCCAAGCGTCCACAGCCCCCAAGCGTCCACAGCCCCCAAGCGTCCAAAGCCCCCACGCCCCCACGCCTCTACACGAGGAACGGTGTCGGAGGCGTGAGCGTGTAGGCGGTGTACACATCACGTCGACTCGACGGTTTTTCCGCGTCTATGAAGATTGCGCTTGCCCAGATCAACCCGACGGTGGGGGACCTCAACGGCAATGTCGACCGCATTCTGCGCTACGCCCGGCGCGCCCACCGGCAGGGGGCGGACCTGGTCGTCTTTCCCGAACTGAGCGTGACGGGCTACCCGCCGCAGGATCTGCTCGAACACCCGGCCTTCGTCGAGGCCGTTCAGGAGGCGCTCGATCGCATCGCCGCGGCGGTTCCGCAAGACCTCGGGGTCATCGTCGGGGCCCCCGTCCCCAACGACGACACGGTGGGAAACCGGCTGTACAACGCCGCCCTCCTGCTCGAAAACGGCCGCCGGCACGCCGAGGCTCGCAAGAGCCTGCTGCCCACCTACGACGTGTTCGACGAGCACCGGTACTTCGAGGCGAACGAAGCGCCCTCCGTCATCGAGTGGTGCGGTCTGCGCATCGGTCTTCACATCTGTGAGGACATGTGGAACGCCCATCAGCAAGCGCAGCCGCGCACCTACGAACGCGATCCGCTGGGAGAGCTGGCTGCGCAGGACCCGGACGTGTTCATCAACATCAGCGCCTCGCCCTTCTCCATCGGTAAGCACGACGACCGCAACGCGCTCATCGAACAAATCTGCGCCGACCACCGCCGGCCCTTCCTGCTCTGCAACCAGGTCGGCGCCAACACCGAAATTATCTTCGACGGCGACAGCCGCATCCACCATGCCGACGGCACCCAGACGGCCTGCGCCGCATCGTTCGAGGAGGATCTCCTCTTCTGGGACACGGACGAAGCGGCCAGCACCTGCACCGTCCGGCGCGACGACACCGCCGATCTGCACGACGCCCTCGTTCTCGGCATCCGGGACTACTACGAAAAGACGGACATCTTCACGAAAGCCCTCGTCGGTCTGTCCGGCGGCATCGACTCGGCGGTAACGTGCGCTCTGGCCGCAGAAGCCCTCGGCCCGGAGCGCGTCCTGGGCGTCACGATGCCGTCCGAAATCTCGTCGGAAGGCTCCGTGAGCGACTCCGAAGCGCTGGCCGACAACCTGGGGATCGAGTTTGCGAAGATCCCGATCAAGCCGGCCATCGACGCCTTCGGCGACATGCTCGCCCCTGCCTTCGAGGGCACCGAGCCGGGCGTCGCGGAAGAGAACCTGCAGTCGCGAGCCCGCGGGGTCACCCTCATGGCGCTCTCGAACAAGTTCGGCCACCTGCTTCTGTCGACGGGAAACAAGAGTGAACTCGCCGTCGGGTACGTGACGCTCTACGGCGACACGAACGGCGGCGTGGCCGTGCTGTCCGACGTCCTCAAGACGCGCGTCTACGAACTGGCGCGCCACGTCAACGCTCGCGCCGGGCGAGCCGTGATTCCGCAGAACACGATCGACAAGCCCCCCTCCGCCGAGCTCCGAGAAGATCAGAAAGATACGGATTCGCTCCCTCCCTACGAGGTGCTGGATGCGATTTTGATGCGGTACATCGAGCAGAAGAAGGAAGCCCCCCGCATCGTGGCGGAAACCGGGTACGACCCGTCGCACGTGCGCGACGTGCTGGAGCAGGTGGACCAGAACGAATACAAGCGTCGCCAGACGCCGCCGGGACTGCGCGTGACCCGCAAGGCCTTCGGTGTCGGCCGGCGCATGCCGATCGTCGGCCGGTGGCACCGCCCCGCGGCCGAGCCGGTGACCACCGACGAGCCGGTGACCACCGAACGGTAGGGGATGACCCCGGACCGATGCACAAAAGCAGCGTAATCGTCCCCAGCCAGCGTCAAAAGACCGTCGACTGGAGAGATACGGTCTCCTAACCGGACGCTCCGCCACCGCGCACGTACCCTTCCACCCTTTCCCCTCCACCCTTTCCCCTCCACCCTTCCACCCCTCCACCCCTCCCCGCCCACGAATGATCGCCTACGTCTCCGGGACGCTCGTTGAAAAGACGACCGACGCCGTGATCGTCGACGTCCACGGCATCGGTTACCGCGTCGAAGTCCCCACCTCAACCTTCGAGCGACTGCCGGAAACCGGTGAGGAAGCCAAGCTCCACACGTATCACTACCTGCGTGAAGACAAAGAGGCCCTGTACGGATTTGCGACCGAGGCCGAAAAGACCGTATTTGAGACGATGACGGGCGTATCGCGCGTCGGCCCGAAACTTGCTCTTTCGGCCCTCTCGGCCATGACGCCTGCCGAACTGCGCGACCACGTCATGCAGGGAGATACGAGCCGGCTGACGGAAATCTCGGGTGTCGGCCAGAAGACGGCCGATCGACTCGTTGTGGAACTGCAAGACAGCTTTGCCGACCTGGACGTGTTTCAGGGCACCGCCCCGATCAGTGGAGGTACGCAGCAGCGAGCCGAGGCGCGGCAGGACGCGCTGAAGGCGCTCACGAACCTTGGCCTGAGCCGCGCCGACGCCGAGCGGGCCATCCGCCAGGTTCTTCGCACCGACGCCGCCGTGCAGTCGGCCGACGAACTCGTGCGCCGGGCCCTGAAAGAAAGCGAGTAACCCATCGACCCGAATGCCGCCGGCCCGGTTGCTGGCCCGGTCGCTGGCTGCCGGGTCACTGCCTGCCCGGTAACCCGCCGTTTCCTCCCGTTCGGCCCCGCCCACCCTTCGCCCAACTTCTCTCCTCACGCATGTTCGACGACCTGCGCCTGTTCGCTCTCAGTGAAAGCCGCACGGCCGGCTCGGCCATTGCCGATGCGCTCGGCCTCGAACTGGCCGATCACGTCGAGTACGACTTCAACGACGGCGAGCACAAGACGCGCCCCTCGGTCAACGTCCGCGGCAAAGACGTTTTCGTCGTGCAGCCCCTCTACGACGAGCCGGGAAAGAGCATCAACGACAAGCTCTGCCGGCTCCTTTTCTTCTGCGGAGCCCTGCGCGACGCCTCGGCCGACCGGGTGACGGTGGTGGCCCCGTACCTGTGCTACCAGCGATCGGATCGGAAGACGCAGCCGCGCGACCCGATCACCACGCGCTACATCGCCGGCCTGCTCGAGTCGGTTGGGGTCGACCGGATGCTCACGATCGACGTTCACAACCTCGCCGCGTTCCAGAACTCGTTCCGGTGCCGCACCGATCACCTGGAAGCGCGGCCGCTGTTCGTCCGCGAGCTCGTGCAGGTCGTCGGCGACCGCCCGGTCGTGGTGGTGTCGCCCGACGAGGGCGGCATGAAACGCGCCAACCGCTTTGCCGACGGCCTGCGGTCGCACCTCGGCCGCAACGTGCCGACCGCCTTCGTCGAGAAGCTCCGATCCGGCGACACGATCTCCGGCGGAACTCTGGTCGGGGACGTCGATGGGGCCGTCGCCGTGGTGGTCGATGACCTGATCGGAACCGGCGGCACGATCTGTCAGGCCACGAGAGCGTGCGTGCAGGGGGGCGCCGAGGCCGTTGCCGCCGCCGCCACCCACGGCGTCTTCGTCGGCGAGGCCCCGGAGCGGCTGGCCCTTCCCGAACTCGATGCCCTCTACGTCGCCAACACCATCCCGCCCTTTCGCCTGGCCGGCTCGTCCGTCATGGACAAACTCACGGTCTGCGACGTCAGTCAGCGCTTCGCCGCCGCCATCCGGGCCATCCATGCCGGCGGATCGGTCACCCGCCTGAACGAAATGGATGCCGTGGCCGACGAAACAACCCCCTCCTCGGCCGACGCTCCGGAATCGACCGTCGAGGCCGAGCCGAAACTGGCCTCATAATCCCGGATAATCCCGGCCGCCCGCGCCGCGACCGGAACGGACGGCGGGAGACTGCGTCCAACCGAACCCGGCGTGTGCCTCGGTCCATCGGCCGCCCGGTGACTGTCCGGCTGGCATCGGCCGTCCCCGCCCGACTTCCGCAGCGGAGGCGGTGGCGACCGATCCCTGCACCGCCGCCGGCAAGCCCCCGTTCCGCGCCTGTCTCCCATCGACGACCCGCTCCATGTCCGCCACACCCTCCCTCGCCTCTCCGTCTTCGACGTCAGTTTGGAAGCGCTTCCAAAACGAGGGCGGCGCGCCGGTTCCGTTCCTCGTGCTCGACGAGGAAGGAACGATTTCCGAGCTGACGCCGGCCGCCCGCGCCCTCCTGGACTACCGGCCGAACACGTCGCTGGATCCCTGCTTCTTCGCCCACGTTCACGGACGCAACCTCCCGGTCGTCATGCACGACCTCGCCCACATGGTCTGCCGCCGCAAGACCCGGGCGTCGTGGCTGCTGCGCATCCGGACGGGAACGGGACGCTGGCGCTGGTTCCGGGCCGCAGCCCGGGTGGTGCCAGACGACGAATCGCCCGCCGTCCTCGTGCGCCTGCGAACGGTGTGACCGTACGGTGTGGCCGTACGGTGCAGCCGCATGAGAGATCGCCACGCGGCGCTCTCCACGGTGTGATCGAGACGGGCGGGCCACCTGGGCGGGTCGTCGCCCGGTCTTCACCAAGGTCGGCCGCCCACCGGCGAACCTCGTCTCCTCCGCCTCCGGTCCACGGCAGAGAAACCGGGGCGACGGTATCCAAACCCGGCTGACAGCAACTGGGGCGACAGCAACTGGGGCGACAGCAACTGGGGCGACAGCAACT
>CAKZLV010000185.1 GCA_937127285.1 uncultured Bacteroidota bacterium | reverse complement strand
ATTGCCGTGTACGACCTGCTGGGGCGCCGCGTGGCCACCCTTGCGGACCGCCGCGTGCCCGCCGGGCGCGCCCAGGTCCAGCTTCACACCGGCCCGCTACCAAACGGCCCCTATCTGTTGCGCCTCCGGGCCGCCGACCAGGTCCGTACCCGTCGGTTTACCGTCGTCAAGTAGCCCTGCGGCGAACGGGACACACAGTGATCTGCAAAGAACTGCATCGGCCACGCTGCAACGCCAAAGGCGGAAAGACCGCGCGCGTACAACCAGACACGCAGAGATGTCCTCGGCGGTCAGGTCCGGAAACTCCTCGATGATCTCGCCTGGAGAGGATCCGGAGGCCACACATCCAAGGATGATCCCTACTCGCGAAAGCTCCATAGCAATTCTGGTTCGACACGCACACAATGAGGTAGCTGAGGTGCAGAGGGCGAGAAAACGCCGACCGGAGCGCTGACCGACAAAAATGACAGCACCGGACGGAGTGTCTACTCGTCATCGTTGCTACTTCGGACTAGCGAAGACGAACCCGCTGAAGAGACCTCGGTCGATGACGGCACGAGTCCCCCGTCACCTCTAACGCAGGGTTATGCTGCAGCTGTTAAAGCCGGTCGAGCAGCCTGTCACAATCCTTGTGCGAGCCAATCCAGAACCAGACGATTGACTCTTCCTCCTGCACACCGACCGCACGATAGTCTCGCGTGATGCGAACTGAGTAGATCGATCGGTCTGCGTGCACCTTCTTAAGCCGAAGACTTGGATGCCTCGTCCTCAAACAGCTCGTAGGCCCTCCGAGCACGACGCTTGACCCTCTCCGGCAGCTCTGCGTACGCGTCCCAAAATCGAGATGTGGTTCGAGACTTCACAGCTGACCTGGATCAAGCTTTTCCGATTCGCCATCGTCGTGTTTTTTCAGGGCCTCGTCTGCCAGTCGCCCGAGTTCATCCTGTGACTGATTGAAGGCCTGCTCCCATCGACGCTCAGATTCAAGCTCCTCCAGAATGAAGGCCGCAACACTCTTGGTGCGCGAAGTCGAACCGGACCGACTGACCTCGATTGAAAACGGCCCGCGCCCATTTTCAGCTGTAGCGGCCTTGTTCTGGGGCGCAGGCAGGCCATGGACTACAAGAATTCGACGTGACCCTCCATTTCTTCTGCTTCCATCTCCTCGGCGATCAACGTAAGACCGCGAACCAGTCCCCCAATCGTTCTTCCCTGTGGTGCGAAGGCGACTCCTGCATGCTCCTCAGTCTAAGCAGCTAGCCGAAGGAAGTCGTCATCGAAGGTCACGAGCACTCTTCCTTCCTCGTAGGCATACGTGAAGTGCTCTTTGTCGCTGGCTCCAAGCATCCCGGCTTCGCTCAGCGTGAGAACATCAATTCCACGGCTTCGAAGCCCCGTAGCGACTGCCTCTGCAACGTGTTCGTCAAGATAATATCGGATGACGGCCATTATTTCTTTCCCTGAAGCTTCTTCTCAAGCTTCGAGGGAGTCTTGCGCCGCAGTTTTTCTACAAAGGCTTTTCCCTCACGAATGGACTGGTCAATTTCCTCGCGGTGAGCAAAGTAGTAGGCAAGGGCCGCGTAAATGTCGGCCAACTCCAAATCGTACTCGGACGCGATTTCATCAGCGTCCCACCCGAGGCGATCGTGCCAGATGGCGATGTTTTGCACCGTAATGCGATGTCCTGCAATCCGCGGCTTTCCTCCGCAGATGTCAGGCGTTTGGACGATCCGCTGATCGAGGGACTTGGTAGCCATGAGAGTGGATGGATAGTTTCCGCTCGGGATTGATGTTGTACCAACTGAGACGAGCAGAAGCAGTTGCACAGAGCACCATAACGACAAAGTTATGCGGTGCGTTATGCTGTTTATGCAGCCACAACGGTTGCTTCGCCTGCGTCGGCATGGCGAACCTGCTCGTTCACCTCCGGCATGCACTCAACAACATCAGGAAACGCATTGCTCGACGCTTTCAAAACCACAACGGCCACCTCAAACGCCGGTAAACTCTGTTGGTAAGGGAGGTTCTGATCCATCGTGACGAGCACATCGAATCGACCACTTGCACGACGAAGCAGGTCTCCGTCACTGATTCCCGACCATCCTTCCTCCGGGACTGTTCTCAGGTCAAAATCCGAATGGAAGTGCGGCCTGAGAAGACAATCCACGTTCTCATCCAGCAGGATTCGAAGCGCGGGCTCCTGACTCTGCTCAGGCATGGGCGTCTGCGTCCTGAAGCGTCATGTCGAGATACGCTTCGGCCTGCTGCCGCCCGACAGTCGGAAATCCCTCCAGAAACCGATCGAGCGTTTCTCCCGCTTTCAGATAATCGATCAACGTTTGCACAGGTACGCGCGTCCCTGAAAATACAAGCTCTCCATTCATAACATCGGGATTCCGCGATACGACCTGCTTTCCATTTGCGGGACGGCTCGTAGCCATCAGAGAAGAGGCGGTTATGACAAAGCCCGTTTTGAGATTACACGCGCTGCAATTGGACTTCGATCCAGCAACGCAAAGCCAAACTGCATAACGGGGAAACTCTGCCGCAACGGGCGACGGTAGCTTACGAACGAAGCAGTGGAGGCGCTACCGCTGGACTCTGGCTGCAGCCCGTCGTCGGCAGCAGTGGCGGGTTATGTAGCTTCTATAGATCTCCGATTTCGACGACCGTTTCGCCATCTTCGAGCATCTCCACAGCCGACTGAAGCGTCTGCTTGAGAATGGTTCGCATTCGCCGGTTGGAGGTATTGCCGCACGTTATCCAGATTACTTTCGGAGGCGACCCGTGCCAGTCGAGCAAGTTCAGAAAATCGCGGTCCTTACTCATCATGACGACCTTTGCCTCCCGCGCAGCACGAAGGATCTCTTCATCCTCGGCATCCCGCAATCCCACCGCACGGACAGATTTTGCGATGATGTGTTCGTAGGTCCGGTTGATCCAGGCGGCAAGAGCCGGGGAGAGCTGTGCGTCAATCCAAATCTCGGTCATGCCGCCAAAATAGGATGATCAACGCGACGGCTCGCGTAGCGAAGTGCGGCTTCGATGTCTTCTTCTTCTAAATCGGGCAGTTCGTCCAGAATCTGCTCGCGCGAAAGACCAGCAGCGAGCAGGTCTAGCACATCGACGACCCGAATGCGCATTCCGCGAACGCAGGGTCGCCCACCGCACTGCTTCGGGTTGATGGTAATTCGTTCTTTCCAATCCATGGCTAAGCGCAGGTTGACACTGTTAGCGTTGCGAGGTGAACGGACCCGCCCGAAGAATGCTTCCGACGCTACATAACGAGAAAACTCACCTGACCTGGGGGGATGCGCCCAGTTTCAACTTTCACTGTCCAAACTCCAGGGGACACCGGAGCATCCATTCGCTCGCGTAGTCACTTCCGATGAGCGAAGTTGAACTACTCTACCTGAATCGCTCGAAAGCGGCAGCAGCCCGGGTTCAGGTGTAGTGGACGTTATAGCGCGATGTCAACTCTCTCCACCAGCGAATCGTACCTGCTCTCCGGTTGCTACAACAAAGTGATCCGGAAGGCGATCTGCATATTCCTCCAGCAAGCGGCGGAGCACGGAAATCTTGTTTTGACTTCGTTCGTTGCCGAGGCGAAGAAGGACAATCCCGGAGTGTGGATATCGCTCACGATAGACTTTTCCCCGAAGTCCTTGTCACTCGTAATCAGAATTCGCTCCTCCTCGTGTGCCCGGCGAAGAACCTCGGCATCTTCAATGCCTGATGCAT
>CAKZLV010000184.1 GCA_937127285.1 uncultured Bacteroidota bacterium | reverse complement strand
GTCGACGACGGGGAGGCTGTCGTCCGGTTGTCCCTCCCTCTTGTTCTCCCTCCTCCGAGGGAGAGACGCGGCCCGGCACGTTCTGCCGGGATCGGAGCCAAGATGCCATCGACGGGAGAGGCGATACGCCACCCAGAGCAGAGACCCCCGCTCCCGCGTCCCTTCTCCAGAGGGAGAAGGACAGGAAGAGGGGACGGAATAGCCAAATTCACCCGGCGCCATTTTCTTCCCACCCCTCTCCACAGGATGACCTCCCTCCGGTCGGTCCTTGTTCTAGTATGTTGTCGTCGTCGTTTGTAGAGTTCTCCGAGGACGCTCGGGGAGGGAGAGGGGGCGATCGGTGACGGCCGACTGTTCCAACCCGCAACGGGTGCCGACGCAGGCCCCGGCTCCAGAATCCAACCCTCCCCCAACCGCCGACCGTCTCGCCGGTCCGATCACGTCCCGCGCTCGTTCCCAGCGACCGGCGGCGGCGTTCAGGGGGAGGACGGAACCGAATTCGCGGCTGCGTGTGGGATCAGAACGGCTTGAGTCAACCCACAATCCGACCCAACCCCCATGCCGCAGACCGTTCGTATGAAAGCTTTATTGTTCGACATGGACGGCGTTCTCGTCAACGTGTCGGGCTCGTACCGGCGCGCCATTGCCGACACGGTGGAGCACTTCACCGGCCGCAAGATCGGCGAGAACACGATCCAGCGATACAAGAACTACGGAGGCTTCAACGACGACTGGAAGCTGACCCACGCCATCATCACCGACACGGCGATGGAGGTTCCCCTCAGCCGGGTCGTGGAGCAGTTCCAGCAGCGGTACCGGGGCGACAACTGGGACGGGTTCATCACGCAGGAGCGGCCGCTCGTGTCGGACGACACCCTTCAGTACCTGAACGGCAACGGGCGCATCATGGGCGTGGTGACCGGCCGGCCCGAGGAAGAAGCGGAGTGGACCCTGCACAACTTCGGCTGGAAGTCGTACTTCCCGCTCCTGGTCGCGAAGGAGAAGCAGGGAGACCGCACGAAACCCCACCCGTTTCCGCTCAATCACTCCCTCACGATGCTGAGCGCGGCCGGGCGAGACGTCAAGCCCAGCGAGGCGGTCTACATCGGCGACTCCATCGACGACATGAAGGCCGCGCAGGCGGCCGACATGTGGGCCATCGGCGTCGTTCCCCCCTACGTGGATACGGAAGATCAGGCCCCCCTGCTGGAGAAGAACGGAGCGGATATTGTGATCGATGACCTGGGCGAGCTTCCCGACCTGATCGAAAACTTCCGGGAGCGGATCTCCGAGCCGGCGGCATAGGCCTTCGCGCAGAACAGGGCGCGACTCCTCTCCCGGGACGCCGCCTCCGCCGGCCGCCTCTGCTGCCCACACTCGCCGACCTACGTCTTCGTCGACCCCGGTCGTCGGCACCCCATTCTTCGTACCTCTTGGTTATCGGTACCCCCATTCTTCGTTGACCCACGTCGAAGTGGGTCTCTGCCGACGGCGGCAGTCCTCCCGGGAGGACTGCCGCTTTTGTTGTTGGAGCCCGCTTTGGTGAATCCGGCGTTTGCGGGGACGGTTGCGGCTGGCTCGCCGCCTTCAGCGCGTTCGCACCCGGCAAACCGGCGCGGGGAAGAAGAGGAACGGGACGGATCGAGGCAGGAGGCGAACCGGCCCCCGGGCTCTGCCGACGGCGGGCCTCCCCGAGTCGGCCGGGGAAAGGGCCGATGAACGAATAATCGATAGGGATACGGGAACGTTGCATTTGCAGGGGTCTCCCCCACACACCGGGACGACCTTCGCCCACGTGGGGGCATGGGGGCGGTCCGTCAGGGAGGCTGCCGGATGCTTTGTTTTCTGAAGCATCGATAGATGAAACCGGGCAGGCGCATTCGCGTCGCCGTTTCCGCGTCGCTGTTTTCCCGGTTCGTCTCCGGCATCCGAGCCGGTCCATCGGTCCTGTTCGGCCTTCGGGCCCGCGGTCGGTCCGCCCTCGTCTCGTCTCTTCTTCTCTCGACCCATGGCGCACGCACAAACCACCTCCGCCCCCGGCACTCGGTCGACGGGCCGCTCCAACATCGAGATCTTTAGCTACGACGAGCAGATCACCCGCCTGTTCGTCTACGCGACGATCCTCTGGGGATTTATCGGGATGAGCGTCGGGGCCTTGATTGCCCTTCAGCTACCGTTCCCCGAGGCGAACATCGGCGAGTACCTCACCTTCGGCCGGCTGCGCCCGCTGCACACGAACGCGGTCATCTTTGCGTTCGCGGGCAACGCCATCTTTGCCGCCACCTACTACTCCACGCAGCGCCTGTGCAAGGCGCGTATGTTCAGCGACTGGATGAGCCAGGTGCACTTCTGGGGGTGGCAGGGCATCATCGTCGCGGCGGCGCTGACTCTTCCTCTGGGGATGACCACCTCGAAGGAATACGCGGAGCTGGAGTGGCCGATCGACATCGCGATCGCGGTCATCTGGATTATCTTCGCCGTCAACTTCTTCGGCACCCTCTACAAGCGGCGCGAGAAGCACATCTACGTGGCGCTCTGGTTCTACATCGCCACGATCGTGACGGTCGCCGTGCTGCATGTGGGCAACAGCCTCGCCATTCCGGTGAGCCTCACGAAGAGCTACCCGATTTACGCCGGCGTGCAGGACGCGCTCGTGCAGTGGTGGTACGGCCACAACGCGGTGGCCTTCTTCCTGACGACGCCCTTCCTCGGCCTGATGTACTACTTCATGCCGAAGGCGGCGCAGCGGCCGGTGTTTAGCTACCGGCTCTCCATCGTCCACTTCTGGAGCCTGATCTTCATCTACATCTGGGCGGGGCCGCACCACCTGCAGTACACCGCCCTCCCAGAATGGGCGGGCACCCTCGGCATGCTGTTTAGCATCATGCTGTGGATGCCGAGCTGGGGCGGCATGATCAACGGCCTCTTTACCCTGCGCGGCGCGTGGCACAAGCTGCGCGACAGCGTGGTGCTGAAGATGTTCGTGGTCGGCATCACCTTCTACGGAATGTCCACCTTCGAAGGCCCAATGCTGTCGGTCAAGAGCGTCAACGCGCTCAGCCACTACACCGACTGGACGATCGGCCACGTCCACTCCGGCGCCCTGGGGTGGAACGGGTTCATGACCTTCGGAATGATCTACTGGTTGCTGCCGCGCCTGTGGCGCACGACGCTGTGGAGCAAGAAGCTGGCGACGGCCCACTTCTGGTTCGGGCTTATCGGCATCCTGATGTACGTCATTTCGATGTATGTGTCCGGCATCACGCAGGGCCTCATGTGGCGGGCCTTCGACGAAGCCGGTCGCCTGATGTACCCCGAGTTCATCGAAACCGTCACGCAGGTCGTCCCGATGTACTGGGTTCGCCTCATCGGCGGCCTCCTCTACCTCGGCGGCGTCGTGATGCTGATGGTGAACGCGTGGATGACCATTCGCTCCGCCCCGAAGGAACTGCCCGACCCGGCCTACGCAGCACCCGTTGCGCCCGTCCACAGCGGCGGCGACGGTCGCCCGGGGGCAGCGCCCGCTTCCGGAGACGGCACGGAGGAGCGGAAGGACGACCTCGTGGAGGTCGCTCCGTCCGAGGCGGCCGATGCGTCCGCCGCCTCAGGCTCCGACGCGCCCGGCACGAAGAAGCCGGACGGCCCCGGCACGAAGAAGCCCGAGGGACCGGGCACCAAGAACGCACAGGGACCGGGCACGAAGAAGCCGGACGGCCCCGGAACGAAGAAGCCGGACGGCCCGCCGTCCCTCCGAGAGACGGACGACGAAGACTGACCCCCGCTCCCGCACGCCGGGCTCGACCGCCTCCGCTCTCCCCGACGCCTCCCCGCCCCGCACCTGAAGACTCATGAAACGACGCTTCATCAAAAAAGACGGGATCCACCGCCGCCTCGAGGGCTGGCCGCTCGTCTTCACGGTTCTCACGACCATCGCCATCCTGGTCGGCGGCCTCGTCGAGTTTCTTCCGCTCATCCTGGTGAAGGGCTCGGTCGACAAGATTGCGACCGTCGAGCCCTGGACGCCGCTGGAGCTGGAGGGGCGCGACATCTACATCGCCGAGGGCTGCAACACCTGCCACTCGCAGATGGTGCGCCCCTTCCGGCACGAGATCGAGCGCTACGGCGAGTACTCCAAAGCCGGCGAGACCGTCTACGAGCGCCCCTTCCTCTGGGGGTCGAAGCGCACCGGGCCCGACCTTGCGCGCGTCGGTGGCAAGTACCCGCATCTCTGGCACGTCCGGCACATGGAGAACCCGCGCTCGACGAGTCCCAACTCCATCATGCCGCCCTATCCGCACATGCTGGAGAACGACCTCGACCTGAGCGACTTGCCCACCAAGTTGAAACGCCTTCGGATGCTGGGTACGCCCTACTCCGACGACGAGGTGCAGAACGCGATCGAGATCGCCCGCGAGGAGGCGGAGGCGATTGCGCGCGAAGTCGAGGCCCAGGGCGGGCCGGAGGGGCTTGAAACCAAGCAAATCGTGGCGATCGTCGCCTACCTTCAGCGGTTGGGAACGGACATCCAGACGACCTCCACGGCCGGAAGCGGGGCGTCCTCCGCCCCCGAGGACGTAAACGCCTCGCGTTGACGCGCGCCCGGCCCACCGCTCCCCTCTTCCCCCACCCGTCCCTACCTGAACCCATGTGGAAAGACGCCGTCCGCGCCCTCGAAACCGGAACCCTCGGGGAGATTGCGCTCATCGCCTTCTTCACCGCCTTCGTCTTGATCGTCCTGTACGCCCTCACCCTGCCGAAGGAAGAGTGCGACGACGCGCTGGAGCTTCCCCTCGACGATCCCACGTCCATCGGGGGAGACGGACAGTAGCGGCGACGGCCGGGCGCACCGACGCCCCGCGCCTCTGCGCCCCCTCGCCCCACGACCAATTGCATGCACGCCATGAGTGACCGCGAAGAACAGCAATATCCCGAATCGTCGACCCTGTACGGGGACACGCACGACCAGCTCATCCAGGGCCACAGCTACGACGGCATCAAGGAGTATGACAACCCGATGCCAGGGTGGTGGGTCTGGCTGTTCTGGGTGTGCGTCGCCTTCAGCGTCGTCTACTACGTGGGGATCGAGTTTATGGACTTCGTCGATACCTACGAGGACGACTTGGCGCAGAGCCAGCAGGCCCTGGAGGCCCGGCGGGCGGCCTACGCCGAAGCGAACCCGTCCTTCGAGCCCACTCCCGAAGCCCTCGCCGACGTCGTCGCCAATGCCTCCATGGTCGAGCAGGGCGCCGAAACCTACACCGCCGTATGCGCCTCCTGCCACGGCCAACAGGGCGAAGGCATCATCGGGCCGAACCTGACGGACCCGTACTGGATCCACGGGGGAACGAACGTCGACATCTTTAACGTCCTCACCGACGGCGTCGTGGCGAAGGGCATGCCGGCGTGGGAAGGCAACCTGACGGCCGAAGAGCGCGCCGCCCTGGTCGCCTACATCCGCTCGATCGAAGGCACCGACCCCCCCGGCGCCAAAGAACCGCAGGGCGAATTGGTGGAGTAAGGGGTTTGGGTTGTGGGGTGTGGGTTACGCGTTAGGACGTTGGGCGTTGGGAAGTTGGGACCTGGGACCGTGAGTTGCGCAGATGCAATGATCAATGATCATTGTTCAATTCCGTCGTCCCCAGCGTCCCCAGCGTCCAAAGCTCCCCCGCCCCAAACCTCCATGTAGGGATTGTCACCACAGCAGGTGTACCGGGGCACCCACACCACCCCGCAACTCCCACCGTCGGCGTTGGAGCCGGCTGTGGGTTTTGTTGAGATACCTCGCGGTTGTAGCCGATGCAGTGCCCTCCTCAACCCTTCGACCCTCATGGCTGTCTCCGAACGAAATTTCGTTCCTGCGGACTCGGTTGGCGTCCTCGATTCGCCCGAAGAAGTGCTGACGACGATGAACGCCGACGGATCCAGAAACTGGATCTATCCGACGCCGTCGACGGGCCGCTATTACTGGCAGCGCCTGGTCGTCGGGTGGGCGCTCATCGCCCTCTTCGTTGCGCTCCCCATCGTCCAGATCGGCGGCAAACCGGCCGTCTTCCTGGATATCCTCCACCGCGAGTTTACCTTCTTCGGCGTCACCTTCTACCCGACCGACACCTTCCTGCTTCTCCTTCTCGGGATCGGGACGCTCGTCGGCGTGATCCTCTTCACGGCGCTCCTGGGGCGGGTGTGGTGCGGCTGGGCGTGTCCGCAGACGGTCTACCTCGAATTTGTCTACCGACCGATCGAGCGCTGGATCGAGGGGAAAGAGCACGTGCGCAAGCGGCGCGACGAGGGGCCGTGGACGTTCGACAAGGCCTGGCGCAAAGGCGCGAAGTGGTCGCTCTACCTCGTCTTTTCGCTGATGCTGGCCCACACGTTCGTCGCCTACTTCGCCGGCTGGGAGAACCTGCTGGTATGGATGCAGGGATCGCCGACCGACCACTGGGGCTACTTCGTCATGATGGCGGCGACGACCGGCCTGATCCTGTTCGACTTCGGGTTCTTCCGCGAGCAGATGTGCACGATCACCTGCCCGTACGCTCGCTTTCAGAGCGTCCTGCTCGATCCCGACTCTCTCATCGTCTCCTACGACGAGGAGCGCGGCGAGCCGCGAGGCAAGGGGCGCGACCGCGACGACCTCGGCGACTGCGTCGACTGCTACGCCTGCGTGCGGACGTGCCCGACCGGGATCGACATCCGCGACGGCCTCCAGATGGAGTGCATCGCCTGCACGCAGTGCATGGACGCCTGCGACGACATCATGGACAAGATGGGCTACGAGCCCGGGCTCATCCAGTACTCCTCGGAGCGAGAAGACGCCGGCGAGGAGCGGCGCTTGGTCCGCCCGCGAACGGTCCTCTACGGCCTCTTGCTCACGCTCGTCGCCGGGCTCCTCGTCGGTGCGCTCACCACGCGCGGAAGCTACGACGTCAACATCGGCCGCGCCGTCGGCCAGCCGTTCATGGTGCTGCCGGACGAGTCCGTCGCCAACCGAATCCGCGTCCGCGTGCGCAACCAGACGCCGAAAGAAGCGCAGTACACCATTGCGGTCAATGAGCCGGCCGGCGCCGAGGTCAAGGTGGTGGGCGTCTCTCCCATCACGATCCCGCCTCAAGAGATGACCCGCACGGAGGCCTGGATCGTCCTCCCCGCCCCGACTCTCGAAACCGGCACGGTACAGTCGACGATCCGCGTCCAGTTTGCGGACGGCACCACGTACACGAAGACGTTCCCCCTGCTCGGCCCCAACTCCGAGCGGTAGGAGCAGCGACGACGGGGGGTGGGCGTTTGTGCGTGTGGGGGTTTGTGCGTGTGGGGGTTTGTGCGTGTGGGGGTTTGTG
>CAKZLV010000183.1 GCA_937127285.1 uncultured Bacteroidota bacterium | reverse complement strand
TGCAAGGCGCCACGATGAAGCCACTTCGGCGTCGCACTGGCAGCACACGAACGAACGGCGGCTATGGCACAGCGAGAAATCATCCGGACCGATGCGATCGTGCTCCGCAACCTGAACTACGGAGAGACGAGTCAGATCGTGACTCTCTTTACTCGAAAGCGGGGCAAGATCGCGGTGATGGCGAAGGGAGCCCGCAAGACGAAGAGCGCGTTCGGGTCGACGCTCCAGCCGATGTCCTACACGGAGGTCGTCTTCTATTACAAGCCGACGCGCACCCTGCAAATTCTGAGCGAGAGCAGTCACGTCGTGGCGTTTCACGATCTGCAACGAAGTCTGACGAAGATCACCCTCGGGCTTCGCATCGTTGAGCTCGTGGCGGCGCTGATGGAAGATGAAGACCCGCAGCCCGCCGTGTTTCGCCTCACGGCTCGGGTTCTCCGCCACCTGGACGCACGTTCGAGGCGGGCCGCCAACCTGTGGCCGTTTATGCAGATGCGTCTGGCCTCCCTCCTGGGCGTCGCCCCGGCGGTTCGCCGCGACAACGTTGAAGCAGTGGGCAGCGAAGGACTGCTGTCTCTGGCCGACGGCGGCGTCTACCCCGCCGACGCCACCCCCGAGTCGGCCCGGACGGCGTCTCGCGCGGCGCTCCGCGCCTACGCCGTCTTCGTCCGCGCCGACCTGAGCACTGCCCTCCGCATGCGCCTGTCCGACGACGTGCGCGCGGAGGTGGAGGACCTCGTGGAAGCGTTCATGCGCTACCACTTCGAAGACGCCTATCCGGATCGCACCCGGCAGGTCGCTGCCCAGCTGCGGATCCAGGCCGCTGCCTCCGAATCCACTTGATCTTTTCTCCGCCCCGCACTACTCTTACTGTGTAGACCATATGCGGACGCGGTGCCGCTCCCCTCGTGTCCTTTCCGGCGTTCTGCCGGACGTCCCCCGATCCGGGCGACGGTCGATGCCCGCCTCCCTCGCCAATCGACACACCGTCATGGGTCGCAAAAAGCTCACGGCCAAGCAGCACGAGTTCCTCCAGTACCTCATCGACTACGTGGAGGAGAACGAGGTCTGGCCCACCTATCGAGAGATCATCGAGCACTTCGGGTATGCGTCTCCAAACAGCGTCACGCAGAACCTGAAGGCGCTGCACAAGAAGGGCCACCTTACGCGAGACGAGCAGGGCTATCACCTCGCCCCCCGGTATACCGAAGACCATGAGCCCGGCATCCCCATTCGCGGGATCATCTCTGCCGGGATGCTTCAGGAAGCGGTCGAGGCGGATCTGGGCACGATTACGCTCGAATCGCTCTTCCCCAACCTCGACCGGTTGTTCGCGATTCGCGTCTCCGGTCAGTCCATGCGCGGAGCCGACATTCACGACGGCGACTACGTCCTGCTCATCGACGACGACATTCCGGAGGGAGGAATCGGCGCGGTGATGTACGACGGAGAGACGTCGCTCAAGCGCGTCTACCACGACGAGGACGGGCTGCGCCTCGAACCGTGCAACGACGAGTACGACGACATCCACATCCAGCCCGATGTGTTTGAAGAGGTCACGATTCTGGGCCGCTACGTCGGTCACGTCAACGACCAGGGCATCTTCAAGCGCAGCAACCGCCGCACCCCCTCCGCTGCGTAAGGAGGTGTTGACGTGTTCGGGTGTTGACGTGTTTGGGGACTCACGGCTCCGCGCCGCGGCATGGCACCGCCCCCGGTATCGCCGCGCCCACGCCCATGCGCCCACCCGCCCATACGCCAACCTGCCCTCCACCCCTCCACCCATCGACCCCTCCATCCTTCATGTCCGATCTCCCAAGTTGGAAGAAAAACCTGGAGCGCAGCGGCGGATACTGGAGTGACGGTCGCTGGTACGACCTGCACGTCGACCGCCGCCTGCCGCAGGTCGGGCCGATGCTCGACGAGATGCTCCTGGCGCTCCCGCCCCTGCCGCCGGGCACAACCGTCTGCGACCTGGCCTGCGGAACCGGAAACGCAGCCGTCACGCTCCTCAGCGGCTACCCCACCGTGCAGATGGTGCTGCTGGACGAGGACCCGGACCTTCTCTCGGAGGCCTACTCGAAGGCGGAGCAGATGACGCCGGATGTAGAGACCCTCCGCGTGTCGCTCGAAACGGACGGAGAGCCGCTTCCCGGCGGTCCGTACGACGTCGTCCTGGCCTCGCTGGCGCTTCACGCGATTGTGGGGCACGAGGTTGAGCGGGCCGAGGCGGAGTCGCGCTACGAACTGCTCTTCCACACGATTCGCAGCAGCCTCACGTCCGGCGGCCACCTGATCGTGGGCGATCACGTCGGCACCCTGCCCCTCTACACGCAACTCAAGACCATGGAGCGTGCCGGCCTCGAGGAGGTGGACTGCGCCTGGCGGCAGGACGACTTCTTCGTCGCCGGCGGTGTCGGGTAGGGTGAGGGTCGGGGGGGCATGGGTCGCGTGATATGCGTCAGCAGCCGTGCGTCAAGAGTCACGGGTCGTACGTCATGTGCAATGCCAGTCGTGGGTTGACGGGACGCTCGTACTGTCTTCGATGTGGCCAATCGCATTGGCCACACCCGACGGCCGTTCCGGCACAGGGTATCGTCCTCCAGCACTCGGCCGGAGAAAACTGCGCAGGAAGGCGTCTTCTTTGTGTGTCTATGTGGTTCGATAACCGTACAGTCACGAACTTCTGCCTTCACGCATCCATCGTGCCGGTTGGCCCGTCGGGAGGTCCCCTTTTTGACCGGCCAAAAAGGGGACGGAAAAAGCCGCCGGGCTGCACGCGCTGCGGCTGACAGCCCTGCTCCGCGCCGGGGCCACGAATCGAAACTCGCTTCGCTCAGACACCGATTCGCGACGCGGGGCCGAAGGTCATACCCTTGCGGTGCCCCTCTGCGGCGCAGCGCCGTCCGGGACGCCGCACCGCGAAAGGCCCGGGGAAAGAATCAGCGCAAGAAAAACGGAAGCAGGCAAACGGTACCGCTCTCTTCTGTTCTACGTCGAAAAGAGCGTCGATCGGGAGAAGGTCTCAACCCGCGACGGGGATTGTGTCATGTTGACCCATCCACGCATGGATCCCCCGCCCCGCTACCGTTCCTGCCGGATGCGGTCGTAGGTCTTGTCGAGATCGACGACCGGCATCGGGTAGTCGGCGCCGAGGATGCAGCCGGCGTCCTCCTGCTCGGAGCGGCTCATTTGGTGGGGTTCGTGGATGTAGCGGTCGGGCACGCCCTCCAGTTCGGGGAGCCAGTAGCGGACGTAGTCGCCGTCGGAGTCGTAGCGGTTCGCCTGCTTGACGATGTTGAAGTAGCGGGCCCGCGGGTCGTTGCCCACGCGGGAGTTGTAGGCCC
>CAKZLV010000182.1 GCA_937127285.1 uncultured Bacteroidota bacterium | reverse complement strand
CATGGCGTGTTCCCCCACCGCACGTTCCCGGCATGGCACGCGGCCGGCGTGGGATACCATCCTCTTGGCGGTTCGCCTGCGGGCCGGGTCTTATCCCTCCGCCGTCGTCGCCACCGTGGCGGTGTCCGGGAGCTGGATGGCTTCGATGACGGTGTGGGCGTCGTCGAGGGTGGGCACGTCCTGCACGATGGCGCGGAGCAGGTTTTTGTCCTTTTGGTCCTTGAGGACGTACTCGCGGTCGAGCGTGCTGAGCTCTTGCAGAAGGGGCTGGAAGACCTCCTCGTAGAAGTACGGATCGGCCTCCTCGGTGGGGAGGTAGAGGAAGAGCCGTTCGTTCTTGTAGAGAACCTTCGGAAGCCGCAGCTGCTCGCCGAGAAGCCGCAACTGGGCGGCGGTGAGCAGGTGCTCGACCGGCTTCGGCACGTCGCCGAAACGGTCGTCCATCTCTTCGTAAATGTCGACGAGCGTCTCCTCGTCCGGCGCGTCGGAGATCCGGCGGTAGAGGTTCAGGCGCTCGACGTTGTTGGACAGGTAGTCGTCCGGGATGTAGGCGTCCTCTTCGACGTCGACGGAGGTTTCGGGGCCCGGCGGCACGGCCTCCCCGTCGAAGACCTCCTCGAACTCGTCCTGCCGCAGTTCCTGCACGGCGTCGTCGAGGATCTTGTGGTAGGTCTCGTAGCCGACGTCTTCGATGAAGCCGCTCTGCTCGGCGCCGAGCAGCGAGCCGGCCCCGCGGATGTCGAGGTCGCGCATCGCCAGCGAAAATCCGCTCCCGAGATCCGAAAACTCTTCGACGGCCTGCAGGCGCTGGCGGGCCTCGTTCGTGAGGGAATGAATCGACGGCACGAGCAGGTAGCAGAACGCCTTGCGCTCCGAGCGTCCCACGCGACCCCGAAGCTGGTGCAACTCCGAGAGGCCGAAGCGGTCGGCCCGGTTGATGATCATCGTGTTCGCATTCGAGATGTCGAGTCCGTTCTCGATGATCGAGGTGGAGACGAGAACATCCGTCTTCTTCTCCAGGAAGTTCATCATTACCGTTTCCAGCTTCGAGCCGGACATCTGGCCGTGGCCGACCCCGACGCGGATGTTCGGGACCATCGCGCGCACCATTTGGGCGACCTCGTTGATGGTCTGCACCCGGTTGTGGATGAAGAAGACCTGCCCGCCGCGGCTCGTCTCGTAGACGATCGCGTCGCGGATGAGGTCTTTGTCGAAGGTGTGGATCTCGGTGATGATCGGCTGGCGGTTCGGCGGGGGCGTGGCGATGATCGACAGGTCGCGCGCGCCAAGGAGGGAGAACTGCAGCGTACGCGGGATGGGCGTGGCGGTGAGCGTGAGCGTGTCGACGTCCTCCCGCATCGTGCGAAGCGCCTCTTTCGTCTTCACCCCGAAGCGCTGCTCCTCGTCGATCACGAGGAGACCCAGATCGTCGAACTCCACGTCGTCGGAGGTGAGCCGGTGGGTGCCGATGAGGATGTCGACGCGTCCGGCCTTGAGCCTCTTCAGGATCTCCTTCTGCTCCGAGCGGGTGCGGAAGCGCGAGATCGTTTCCACCTGCACCGGGAAGCGCTCCAGGCGCTCGCGGAACGTCTCGTAGTGCTGCTGGGCAAGAATCGTGGTCGGCACGAGGACGGCAGCCTGCTTGCCGTCTTGCACCGCCTTGAAGGCCGCCCGCACGGCCACCTCCGTCTTCCCGAATCCGACGTCGCCGCACACGAGGCGGTCCATCGGGACGGGCTCCTCCATGTCGCGCTTCACCGCCTCAGCGGCTTCGGCCTGGTCGGGCGTGTCCTCAAACTCGAAGCTCGCCTCCATCTCCTGCTGCCAGACGGTGTCGGACGAGAAGGCGTAGCCGCTCGACGCCTTGCGCTTGGCGTAGAGCTTGATTAGGTCGCGGGCAATGTCCTTGACCTTCTCCTTCGTCCGCTCCTTCGTCTTCTCCCACTGCCCGGAACCGAGCTTGGTGAGCGACGGCTGGTGCCCTTCTTTGCCCGTGTATTTGTTGAGCTTATAGAGAGCGTTGACGTTCACGTAGAGGACGTCGCCGTCGGCGAAGTTGAGGCGGACGGCCTCCTGCTTCTTGCCGCGCACCTCGATCTTCTTCATCCCGGCGAACTTGCCGATGCCGTGGTCGACGTGCACGACGAAGTCGCCTGGATTGAGGTTTTTGACGTCCCGGATGCTCAGGCCGCCCTGGTACTTCTTGCGCTTTTTGGTGGAGGGGCGATGGTAGCGGTTGAAGATCTGGTGGTCGGTATATACGGCGAGCCCGGCTTCCTCCCACTCGAATCCCTCGTGAAGGGACTCGACCACGAGCCGCGCCCAGCCCTGATCGATCTCCGACTCCAGAAGGTCGCGCAGCCGCGAGCTCTGTCCCGTGCTGTCGCACAGAATGAAGGTCTTCAGATCGCGATCTCGATTGGTGCGAAGCTGCTCGCGCACCAGGTCCATGTTCGAGTTGAAGGACGGCTGCGGCGAGGCGCCGACGTCGAGGACGTTGTGCGAGGGGGCCTGTCCGTTGGATGCCGCGTCGGCGAACGTGCCGAAGAGAAGGCGGGGCCGCCGGTCGAGGGCCGTCTCCAGGTCCTCGCGACCGAGGTACCGGTTGGCGGGGGAGGGAAGATCGAGGTCGCCGTCCGCATCGTCCATGCTCTCGTCGGCCACCCGCTTCATGGCCTCGCGGTGTGCCGTGGCGGCGCGCTCGTACTGCGCCTCCGCCTCCTCGCGAATGCGGGCTTCGTCGAACGTGGCGACGACGGTGTCGTCGGGCAGGTAGTCAAAGAGCGGGATGGAGCCGCCCGCCGAGGTGCGCTCGAGGTTGGGAACGAGGCGAGCAGTGGTGAGGCGGCTGACGGAGCGCTGCGTCTGCGGGTCGAACTCGCGGAGGGAGTCGATTTCGTCTCCGAAGAACTCGATCCGGATCGGGTACTCGCCGGCGTAGGGAAAGACGTCGACGATCCCGCCGCGCTGGGCGATTTCTCCAGGACGCTCGACGAACTCGACGTGGGAGAAGTCCTGATCGACGAGCCGCTCGACGAGGGCGTCCGGAGAGATTTCCTCGCCGCGGTCCACGGAGAATGTTTCGCGCTGAACGGAGGAGGGGGGCGGCACGAGCTCGCCAACGGCCTGGACGCTCGTCAGGATCACCCCGTCGAAGCCGCCGGCAAGCTGTTGGAGGACGTCCGCCCGCTCGATGGCGGGGCCGGAGTCGGTGATTTGCTCGTCGTCGTACGGTTTCCGTTGTGTTGCGGGAAAGCGGAGCAGGTGGCTCGTATCCGCATCGTCGGAGGCGCCGGTGAGCTGCTCGAGGTCGGCGTGCAGGTAGGCGGCGGCGTCCTCGTCCGGCATCAGGCAGAGGAGGGGCGGCGAGGGATCGCGCCGCAGGGCATCGAGCAGGAAGGCGGGAATCGACCCGGACGCGCCGCGCACCTGAAGGACGGGCGTCTCCGGAGAAGAACTGCCGTCGAGCGAGCGAACAAAAGAACGGAGGGAAGAGACCGTGGAGGTCTCGTAGAGAACATCCGTTAGCGGAGAAAGAGACACGAGGGCGGAAGCCGGTGGCGGAAAGGACAAGCGAACAAGAACGGGAGGTCGGGCCAACACCGAAAGGCCGTAGCCCATCGAAAGGGCTACGGCGACGAGACGTCGGTAGGAAACACCCGGATGGGTGCGGTGCCCGAGAGCAGGAGGGCGTTTGGAACAACCAGTGTGCGATACGGCTCATCGAAAGAAGAAGGTTCTACGCCCGGGCAAAGAGCAGGACGACGCCGAGGGAGATCGCAGATGTTTCACGTGAAACGCGGCGAGAGAACCGGACGGCCCCGTCGCGACCCGCCGCCCGGACGTCCGTCGTCGGGGACGGGCTTGTCGGGAGAAGAGCAAGGGATCGGAAAGGGCGAGGGCTTTTCGAGAACACACCGGTTTTCCCCCGGTGCCGGATCCACGAAGCCGGCCGGTCGGTCAGGCGTCTTGGCCCGGGCAGGGGATCGTGGACATGGAGAGGTGGGGATCGTCCTTCGGGGCACGGACCCTGACGCTTCGGAGCGCAGTGGGGCCGGGCCTCCGAAAGGAGAAGGCCTCGCGACCCGCGGACCAGCCGCTTCCGAAGGGCCGCTCACGGAAGGCTCGACCGCATGAAACCGGGATGGATATCAAAGAAAGACGTTTCACGTGAAACAAATTGAGGGGCGAGGGGCCTTCCGAGCCGTTG
>CAKZLV010000181.1 GCA_937127285.1 uncultured Bacteroidota bacterium | reverse complement strand
GTCCAGCTCAGGGGAGGCAGGAGAAGGTCTGGTCCTCAACCGACCACGGCCGTACCCGGCAGCGCAACACACTCCGTCGCGCATAAGCCGTCACAGCGAAATCCGTGCCGGGGGGTGATCCTGCACCGAACCCGGAGCACCGGAACGGTCCCGGTAGGTCTCCCGGTGCGTCTGGCGGCTGGAGGGTTCGGACCGGCGGATTCCAATCGTCTGGACCTCTTCCGGCCCGTGCAGCGTGTCTCCCTCAACGCACGTTCCTCGCTCGACACGGCATAAAGATGACGATCACAATCCAGAACACTGTTCTCCGAATCGTGCGGGATCGCGGACGCGTGGAGACGCGCCGGCGCACCGATGATGCCGTTGTCATCACGGTGGACGGAGACGCGGTGGCCGTTCAACCGCGCCCCTTTCGTCTCGGCGACGAAGATCCCGTCGGCGGCGAGTGCGCGCTGGCGCTGTTCATCCAGTGCTGCCTCGACAGTGGCCTCAGTCCCGTGCGCCATCTCCGACGCGCCTTCGACGGCTCGGTGAACGGCGATCGCATCACGCAAGCCTGGAAGCAGGCCGTCGGCCGCGTGGCCGGGTTTGAAGACGTGGAGCTTCCCGACCGCTGGGACGGCGAGGCCGTGGATGATCTCCTGTATTCGCTCTTCGAGGCCGGATACGCGGATCTCGTCATCTACATCGACCGGGAAATCGGCCGTGACCTCGAAATTGGCGATCGGACCCGTCTCTACGTCGCACGCGCCCGGTCTTACGAACGCCTCCTCCGGGGATGGACGGTCAACCAGTCGTAGGCCGCCCCCGTCCGTTTCCATCACCCGGTGCCCCGGCCGGCGCGACATTCACATTGTGAATAAATGTGAACGGAATATACCATTTTATGAATGCAGGATGGAGGCATCGATTGGGTTCATTTTATCCGGCCAGGACGCTACAATAGACTGAGTCTGTGAAACAGCATGAAGATCGGAAACGATTCTTACGTTCGGCAATCCCATCGCATCAACGATAGGCCGAGAAGTCCCCTCTCCAGCGAGCGGTCCCGACAGAACGGTGCGGCACCTCGACCACCGCTCCGCTTCGCCGCGGGAAGAGGCAGCGTCCGGCAGACACGTTCCCGCTCGATCGCTCTTTGAAAGCATCGGTTTCGTGATGGCTCGGGTCGTCCGTTCGGCCGAGAGTGATCGGTTGATGCCTGGACCTCTTGCGGGGCTCTTCCGATGTCGAGTCGGTGCCGCGCACCGTCACGACGTGGAAGGGCCGTGGATACGAGCGCCGTTTTTAGCATCACCCTTCTCTCCAATGGAATACCTTGTCTTCCTCGACCACTTCGAGGCATCTCCCAAAAAACTCATCGAGGCATCCGGCAAAATCGCCGCCCGGGAGGCCTTCCGGCGGGAGGTCATGATCCACAGCCGCCCGTTTCTGGAAATGGCGTACGGTCGCTCCGGCCCCGGTGCCTGGATCACGACTCACCTGGCCACCTGCCCGGACATCGACGGCCCTCGCACCTTTCACGACGTGCGCCGCATCGTCGCGGAGCGGATTCCGGCGTTTGACGACTCCCCGGCATTCGCCCGTCGGTATCGACGCTTCTTCTTCGGCGCACCGCGCGCCCTCAATCCGCACCATCCCGAGGATCTGGATTCGTTGATTGAGATGTATCCGTTCCCGGATCAGATGCTTTTGATGATGGATGCGGCACTGGACCGGGGCCGCTTCGAATCGAGCGCAACGGACGACCGATCGGCGTGGGACCGGGGATACACGATTCTCTCGACGGAGGCACTCCGCAACGGCATCGACCTCCAGCAGGTAGCGGCCATGCAGCGGCGCTACCGCTAAGAAGCTACCGCTAAGAACGCGACATGGCCCGAAACGGGAGACGCGCCGGGACCCCGGCCGTGCCGCTGGTTCATCGGCTCCGTCAGCCGATCGGACCGACGCCCATCGCGAGACTGGTGCAGATCGCGCCGAGCATCAAGATCGCCACGGTCGCATGCACCCATTCGCGATCGCTGGTCACCAACAGGCCAAGGAGCATCGCGAGGCCGAGGTTAAAACCCAGGGTCTCGAACAGCTGTTGGAGGTCGTCGACCCCGCGCAGCACATACACAGAGACCGTGAAAGCCTGGCCGAGTAGCACCAGCGCGATCAGGGTCCCGAAGAACCACTGCCGGTGCTCGGCCGAGAAGTAAAACGCCTCCAGGTCGAGCGCCTCCCGCCCGCCCTGTGCAGGGGGGTGCCCACCGCGCTCATTCTGGTTCCAGTCCAGATCCGGGAGCGCGAAGGCGCAGGCAAGGTAGAGCCCCACGAACGTCAACAGATACGGCAGGAAAACGAGCGGTCGCCCGAAGGCCGGTTCCTGGAGCAGGTTGAAGGAAGCCCACCAGAACTGAAGGAGGATCAACACCACATTGCCCACCCAGAGGACGGGGAGATAGTGCCAGTCGACCGCCCGACTCGGGCGAACGAGTTCGCGGACGCTCTGCGCCAGATCCGTGATCCCCAGGCCGACGATGATCGAGATGAGCGCGATGAGGTATTCGAGTTGAGACATACCGGGTAGGACAAGCAGAAATGAATTCGTCGGATCGGCGCTCCAAGAGCCGAGGTCGGCGGCGTTCGATTCACGTCGGCGAACGATGTCCTCCGGGGAGGATGGTCAGCCACCGACGGGATGTCAAGCGTATGCCCCTCCGGGAGACCAAAGCAGCCGAAGAGACGTTTACCGATTCTGCGATCCCCTCAGAGAACCCAGACGGCGACGACGCGGGGCAGGGCAACAGCACGGCGGACTTCGATACCAGGGCCGATCATTCGAAAGACGTGATCCCACATTCATCGATCCACCATCGGCTTGCGGCTGACACCCGACGCGAAGAACGCGTCCGTGACGTCCGGCTGTTCCGGAAAATTCTCCAGGTCGCTTTCTTTGTTGCCGGTTGCGTCTTCTTCCTCCCCTCATCCGTTGCCGCGCAATCTCCGGAAGCGTCGGTCTTTGAACGCGGGGATTGGCGGCCACCGGTCCTCGGCGCCCGCGAAACCACGATCGGAAGCGGCCGCTATCAGGCCCGCTATCGCCAAAACCGAGGCGATTACCGGCTGCTTCGAACGGAGAAGTTTGACCTCATCTACCCGGCCGGCCACGACAGCACAGCGACCCTTTTCTACGACGCGCTGATGGCGGAGTATGCGTCTGTCGATTCACTGGTCGGCCACTCTCACGGCCCGCTGCGGACGCCCATCATCGTCAATCCGTTCACGGACCTGACGAACGGCTTCGTCCATCCGGCTCCGCTGCGGTCCGAGATGTACACGGCGCATTCTACGTCGGCGTTCGGAGCCGGCTTCGAGTCCTGGCCGGAGGCAGTTGCCCCTCACGAACTCGTGCACGCCCTTCACGCCGATCTTTCGTCGGGTGTCGGGGTCGGTGGACTCGTACGCATCTTCTCGCCCGACCTCTCGCGAACGCTCAACTTAAGTGCTCCGCGCGGCTGGACGGAAGGCATCGCGGTGATGAAGGAAAGCCGGATTCGCCCGCGCGCCGGCCGACTGAACGCGCCGCTGGCGCTCATGCACTACCGCGCCGCTCTGGCCTCCGACGACCCGTGGGGACTCGCCGAGGCGATGAACTTCGGTCCGTACGAACGGGCGGGCTCGCGGCCCTACCTCGGAGGCGGACAGTTCGTCGAGTATCTTCTGGAGCAAGACGCCGACGCGTTCCAAACTGCCACGCGCCGCTACCACCGATGGTCGTTTCTGGGTTTCGGCGCGGCTCTCTGGGGGGCAACGGGCACGTTCCCACCAGCGCTGAGCGACCAGTTCGTGGCCGCCGAACGCGAGCGAGAGACGGCGCGCCAGTCCGCCCTGGCGGATGTCTCGACGCCCGAGGTCCTGGCGTCCGAGCCCGGCTTCTACCACCGCCGGCCGGTCTGGACCGGCGACTCGACGCTCGTCTTCTACGGGAGCGGGTACGCCACGCGGGCCGGGTTTTTCCGGATGAACGTTCGGACCGGTCGTCGGGAAAGAATCGCCACGACAGCGACCAATCGGGGACGGACCGCAAGCCTCTCCCCCGACTCCACGCATCTGTACTTTGCCCGGAAAGTCCCGGGACGGATCGTCGCGCGGCGCTATTTCGACCGGATCTTTCGACTCGATCTCTCGACCGGTGAGGCATCGCCCGTATCGACCGCGAACGGTCTCCTCGCCCCCGCCCGGCTCCGAAACGGCGAGACGTGGGCGGCCCGGCGGGACGGCGCGTTTAGTCGGCTTGCTGTCGTCCGGGACGGAACCGTGAAGACGAGCGGCGGACGCAGAGGCCTCCGCCTGAAGGGAATCGCACCGTCCCCGGCCGGGACCGAGGTCGCTGTGCTCGCCAACGACGGCGGCCGGCAAGGCATCTACCGCGCGACCCCCGACGACCCGTCGCTGCAGCCCTGGCTTCGCTTTCAAGACGGCCAGATCTACGATCTGTCGTGGGGCCCCCAGGGGCGCTACCTGCTCTTTTCCGCTGACCCTACGGGCGTGGCCAATACCTACATGCTGGATACGGAAACCGGGGACGTGCGGCGCCTCACCACCGTCCGCTACGGTGCCCTGGAACCGTCTCTCTCCCCGGACCGCAGCCAGATTGCCTTCGTGCGCTACCGGCACGAGCGGTTCGATCTCGTTCGCATGGCGTTTCGCCCGGACGAGGCCTCTCTGGCAGAGGACGTCGAACGAGAATGGACGCCGAGCCGGATGCAGCGGACGGCGGCAGCCTCCGAGCGGAACCGCAGCGATCGCAGCGGCACCGGCGATCGCCCGGACAACAGCGCCCGTTCAGGCCCGACCGGGCCGTCGGCGGAAGGAGCCCACCCCGGCCGGACCGCGGCCTCGACATCTGCCGACCGGTCCCTATCCGCCGACCCGTCCCCGCCCGGGGCGCCCGGGGCGCCCGCCCTCGACCGCCCGTCTCGCCCGTACCGGGCCTGGCGCCACCTCCAGCCGCGAACCGTGCAGCCCACCCTCCGCTTTCCCGAGGGATTCCTGGACGGGGAAACCGCGGCCGGCGACAATCTCGGGACCGGCGTCGGCGTCCGCCTCTCCGGAGCCGACCCGCTCCAGACGTGGGCCTACGACGCCGAGGCCTTCGTCCGAAACCAGGGCCTCTGGGGGACCCTGCGCCTGGAGACCGGCCTCGTTCCGGGAACGCCCTCGCTGTCGGCCTTCCGGAGACCGTTTCAGACCCTGAGCCGCGGCCGGCGCGTCATCATCGAGGAGCGGGGTCTCGG
>CAKZLV010000180.1 GCA_937127285.1 uncultured Bacteroidota bacterium | reverse complement strand
ATCGCCTTCGACCTCCCCCTCGGCCCCGGCGTGCCGCTGGAGTACGTGACACCGTGATGCGGGTGGGAGTGTGGGCGTGTGGGCGGGTTGATGGATTGCAGAGACTCATTGAGCATGGATCAATGATCATTGTTCAATGGATGCCCGTGATGGTCGCACCGCCGGCTCCTGCGTCCAGAGCCTCCACAGCATCCACAGCATCCAAAGCCTCCAAAGCGTCCACAGCCTCCCCGCTACTCCATCACCCACTCCCACACCTCGGCGGCGCGTTGGAGGACGCGCTCGCGGTCGTCGGTTAGCAGAAAGCCGCGCTCGATGAGGCGGTCGGCGGCGGCTTGCACCCGGGAGCGATAGGCGTCCCGGCTCGGGTAGAGCGACTCGACGGAGGGGCGCGGATCGCCAGTCGCGGCGCGAACGGAGTCCGTGCGGGGAAGCGGGACGAAGCTGCCGTAGAAGTCGGTCAGCTCGTCCGTCTCTCCGGGAAGCCCGATGCGCAAATTCCACGGTAGGTAGGTGGCCAGCGGGACGCGAACGGCGACGGTTTCGATGCCGGCGCGCTCGTTGCCAATCGAATCGACCCGCGAGACGAGCGACGGGTAGGGATCGCCGATCTTCGGCGGCTGGCGGTCGACGATGCCGCCCGTCGTCCACCGCGGACCGTAGTCCGCCCGGTAGGCCCGGTGGATCACCTCCGGAAACGCCACGCCGGGGATGTCGGGAAAGTCGACGGAGTCGATGGGAGCGAGCGTACCGTCGACGCGTCGCGGAATCGTGCTGGGCGGCGGGGCCGTCCCCCGGTCCACCCAGGCGATCATCTGAATGAGAACGGCGCGATAGACGGTGCTCTGGTCCAGCGGGTTGCCCCGGTACAGATTCGCTTCGTCCGGCTCGCTTCCGCGCAGGCGGTTCTCCTCCGGCGGGGGAAAGCGCCACGGGAAGTGCTGCGCGCTGGCGATGTGGTAGATGCGCTCACTCTCGGCCGGCGCCACGTCCTGCCGCCCGTCCGGCGTCGTGTGGATGAGCGAGGCGGCGCGCCCCCAGTACTCGTAGCCCGTGTTGACCTGGAAGATCTTCGGCCGGTGCTCCGGACGCTGGCGGTCCAGGAGACCGTCGCTCCGCCACAGCTCCGGGTCGAACTGCGTGCGGCTGGTAAAGGGAAACAGGTCGGTCGGATAGAAGAAGGCCGAGTACCGATGGGCATCCCGCGAGGGTTGCGCGAAGCGATGGTTGAAGCTTCCGCGTCCGGCCCCCGCCGTGTACGACACCACGCCGTCGTAGGCGCGGCGTCCGGCTTCGTCCGTGTTGAAGCCCTGGTAGAGGAGGTGCCGGAGGAAGCGGCCCGTTTGCGAAACCCCGACGGCGATGCCGCGGTCGACCGGAAAGAGGGTGTTGGGGTCGTACTTCGCGTAAGACATCACGTCGCGGATGGCGGCCAGGCCGAGCCCGACGACCCGCGGGTTTTTCGAGCGGTAGACGCACTCGTAGATCCTCCCGGCGTCGAACCCGCCGTCGAGAAGGATGTGCGTGCTGTCCGCAACGACGGCGCCGGTGCTGTCCCGGCGGGCAAACCGCCACTCGTCGCGCGGCACGACCTGACGCGGGGCGGTGCGCCCGTTGCGGGCGGTCAGGACGTTGTCGGGATGGTCGAAGTCGGCCGCCCGGTAGGCGAAATGATCACGGTGGCCGAGGGCGAGAACATCGGTCGCTTCCTCCACCACCCAGTCGCTGCGAACGCGCCCGAAGATCGGATCCCCGTCGGCGTGGCGGGCGGTCGGGACGCGCAGGCGCAGGCGGTCGTCGCCGCGGGGGACGTCCCACTGCCAGCCGATCCAGATCATCGTGAGTCCCTCCCGCATCAACAGACCGTCCCCGAACGCCTCCGGGTCATCGGCCGAGAGGTCGGCGCTCGCCCGGTTGAAGTAGGCCATCGAGAATTTGCCGCCCCGGTTGCTCACCTCCACGAGGGCGAGTCCCCGCCGCTTTTCGTCGTTCGTCGGCTGCAGGACGGCAAAGGTCGTCCACGCCTCAACGCGCCCGAGGGAGTCGCGCGGAGCCCGATCCAGATCCACGATCGCGTCGTTGGCCGGATCGCTCGGGTCGAAGGCAAAGTAGATGCGCCCGCGGATCAGTTCATAGGACCCGTAGGCCCCGAAGGATTCTCCGTCCAGGACCGGCGTCCGGCTCTCCACCTCCACGCGGATCACCTCCCCTGCCGCCGTCTGCAGGCCTGCGCCCATCACGAACAGCAACAGGCCGACGGCGGACGCGAAGAGAGCCGGTCCCAGAAACGCGCGGAGGCCGGAGGCGTCCCGGCGGTGAGACCGGGCAGCGGAAGAGAACCGGAGGGGCATGGAGAGTGGGGAGTTGTGGACGGAGGAGACGGGTGACGGGTCCCGGGTCCAGCATGGTCGGTCATGCGTCGGGAGTCAAGGGGATGCGGCCGTTCTCCCCTCCCGCTCTTCCACGGACCAGTGAAGGCCCCTGAAACAGAACCGGAACGCTGCGGGGCACGAGCGGCGTCGGGGGAATCAAGCGGTCGGTCCGGTCGTTTTCATCTTTGCGTTGTTTCTCCACCAACCCGTTTTCGTCTCGCAGCATGAGCGATCTGCTGGAATCGAAGCCCGAGGCGCTTCGAGAGAAACTGGACAACCTGCCGACCGAACCCGGCGTCTACAAGCATCTCGACGACGACGGCGATGTCCTCTACGTCGGCAAGGCCAAGAACCTCCGGAGCCGCGTCCGCTCCTACTTTCAGGACAGCCGGCAGCGGTCGGGGCGCATCGAGGTCCTCGTCAAGAAGGCGAAGGACGTCGAGATCATCATTACCGACACGGAGGCGGAGGCGCTGATCCTGGAGAACAACTTGATCAAGAAGCTCCAGCCGCGCTACAACGTCAACCTGCGGGACGACAAGACCTACCCGTACATCTGCATCAAGAACGAGCGCTTCCCCCGGGTTTTCAAGACCCGGACCGTGAAGAAGGACGGCTCGAAGTACTTCGGGCCCTACACGAACGTGAAGCAAATGAACCAGATGATGGACGCGATCCGGAGCGTCTTTCAGCTGCGCACGTGCAAGCTCAGCCTCGACCCGGAGCCGATCGAAGAGGGCAAGTACGACGTCTGCCTGCAGTATCACATCGACAACTGCAAGGCTCCGTGCGTCGGCAAGCAGGCGCACGAGGACTACATGCAGACGATCGAGCAGGTCGAGAAGCTCTTGAACGGGCAGACGAAGGAGCTCATCGACCTTTTGAAGGACGAGATGCAGGCGCAGTCCGAGAAGATGAACTTCGAGGAGGCCGCCCAAATCCGCGATCAGATCCAGGCGCTCAAGAAGTACTCCGAACAGCAGAAGGTCGTCGCCGACGACTTCGAGGACCGAGACGTCTTCGCCCTCCACGTCGACCGCGAGGAGGGCATCGGCTGCGGCATCGTCTTTCAGGTGCGGGAGGGCAAGATCATCAACCGTCGCCACAAGTACCTGCGCCGCATCGAGGGCCGGGCCGACGAGGAGCTCATGCTTTCGTTCATCGAGGACTACTACGCCGACGCCAACTTCTACCCGAACGAGATCCTCCTCTCCCACGACCCGAACGAGCATCCGGCGCAAGACACCCATGCCCTGGAGGAGCTCCTGAGGGAAGAAAAAGGCCGTAAGGTCCCGATCCAGGTCCCCCAGCGCGGCGAAAAGGCAAGCCTCGTTCGCATGGGACAGTCCAACGCCAAGCTCTTGGTCGGAGAGTGGAAAACCCAGCAGATGAAGCGGGAGCGCGACCGTATTCCGCAGTCGGTGAAAGCCCTCGGCGAGGAACTCCGGATGGACGACCCGCCCCGGCGCATCGACGGGATCGACGTGTCGCATCTCGGGGGCACCGAAACCGTCGCGTCCTGCGTCGTCTTCACCGACGGCACCCCGCGCAAGAGCGACTACCGCACCTACAAGATCCGCTCCACCGAAGAGGGCCGGCCCGACGACTTCCAGGCGATGCGCGAGGTCATCGAGCGCCGCTACCGGCGGATGCGCGAGGAAGACGGTCCGTGGCCCGACCTGTTGGTGGTGGACGGCGGCAAGGGACAGCTCTCCAGCGCCGTCGAGATGCTGAAGAAGGTCGACGTCTACGGCCGCTTCCCGGTGATCGGCCTGGCGAAGCGCCTCGAGGAGGTCTTCACCCCCGGCGATTCCGACCCGGTGCTGATCGGCAAAGACAGTCCGGCGCTTCAACTCCTGCAGAAGGTCCGCAACGAAGCCCACCGCTTTGCGGTCACGTACCAGCGCAAGCGCCGCAAGAACAAAACGCTGCAGTCCGAACTCCTCGACATCCACGGCATCGGCGAAAAAACCGCCCAGAAGCTCCTCCATCACTTCGGCTCCGTCGCCAAGGTCAAAGACGCCCCCACAGACGAAGTCGCCGACGTCGTCGGCCCCGCCAAAGCCGGCAAAATCGAGTCCTACTATACGGGTTGAGGGTTGGGGGTTATTTGTTGTGGGTTGTCGGTTGTGTGTTGCGGAGATGCATTGATCATTGATCAATGATCATTGTTCAATGGGAACGCCCCCACGCGTCCAAAGCCCCCACGCGTCCAAAGCCCCCACGCGTCCAAAGCCCCCACGCGTCCAAAGCCC
>CAKZLV010000179.1 GCA_937127285.1 uncultured Bacteroidota bacterium | reverse complement strand
GAAAAGACCCCCAGTCCCCAGAGGACGAGCACGACCGCCCCGACCACGGCGGCAATTGCGGCCGCAACGGCCGTCGTCTGCTGCCGAAGGAGCGTCAACAGAACCCCGGGACGCTTGGGCAAAGACGGCGCCTCGCGCTCCGGGAGCGGTGCCGTATCGTCAATCGTTCCGGCCGACACGGTGTGCGGGGCGTCGCCGCCTCCCCGCTGCCCCGATGCCGGCACGGTTTCACCGCTCGCCGTCTGGCTGCCGGCTGCGGAATCGCCCGCGTCCGTCCCGTTCGACGAACCGGATGACCGTGCCTCGGCCCCTCCCATCCAGTCCGGGAGGTCCCCTTCCGCCGCCTCGTCCGCGTGGGGACCGATGTCGGACGAAGGATCTTCGTGAGGCTGCAGGTCGGGCGGGCGGTCGGGCGCCGGGTCGTCTGTCTGCAGGCTGTCGGGGTCGCGAAGGAGGGGGTGCTGCGCGTCGTCGTCCGTCTCGACGTCGTCCCCGCCGGGATCGTCTCCATCGGCCCCTGCAGGCGACGACATCGCGTCGGCCGGGTCGGAATCCGACTCGGCGTCGGACGCGAACGGCCCCGTCCGATCCGTGGACCGATCCGTCGACGATCCCTCCGCCGGCGCAGGACCGGCCGCCTCGACGGACGGCGCATCGGCCTCGGTTGATGGGTCATCGGGGACATCGTGGTCATCGGGAGACGCCTCCCCGGGGTGCGAGGAGCCGACTGCGTCCCCATCTGCCGTCTCCTCCGATGCCGCTTCCGATGCCTCCTTCGATGTCGCCTTCGATGCGGTCTCCTCCGTTGGCGTCTCCGACGTCTCCTCCGAATCCTCTTCCGACGCTTCCTCGAACGCCGCGTCGGCGGGCGTTTCTTCGGAGAGCGATTCATCGGAGAGCGATTCATCGGAGGCGGAGGATGGGGAATGCAACTCGTCCGTGGAGGCCGCTTCCGGGGAGCTCTGGTTCCGGGCGTCGGACGCGCTGCCGTTGCCGATGGGAGTGGGGGCGCTGACCGAAGACAGATCTCGACCGGCCGCTGCCCGTCCCCCCATCGGCCGACCGAGGTCGGACGCAACCGATGATCGGTGCGAGCCACCGGACGGGGCCGACGAGGCGTCCGACGCTCCGGTTTCGTCGCTGCCTTCCTCCTCCGCCGTCGCGTCGCCCGTCCGGTCGCCAGCCGATGCGTTCTGCTCCTCCGGCGGCTGAGTGGACGCAGACGGCAGCGCCTCGCCGTCCAGATACCGGGCCGCGAGGTCGCCCTCGTACACCCCCGCGAGCGCCGCGTCGAGACCGGTGAGGGCTCGGTCGGCGTCGATGCCGATGGAGGAGGCGTACGCCCGGATGAACGAGCGAAGATAGACCCGGTTGAAGCCGGGATGGTCGTAGAGATCGCCGCGCTCGAACGTCTCGATGAGGGCGTTCGCAACGCGGGTCTGCTCGTGGATCTGGTCGATGCCGACACCGCGGTCTTCTCGGATGCGCCGCAGATCGTCTGCGAAGCGCTCGCCGGCATCAGCGATCGTTTCCTTCGACATGGTGGGGAGACTCCTCTGGTAGGAGATCGACCGGGAGCGGGGACGAGGATCGGTCGGTCCCGGCACAAATCGGTGCCGCACAGGATTCCGGGAAGGGACGATTGCCGGGCCCCGCCTGGGTGGGGGATCGCCGGTGAGGACACGCCGCCCTCTTGCCGCGGACAACCCGGTGTGTACAGGGCTTTCCTCTTTTGGATGAATCCGTACGCCGAATATAGGCCGACGCACCTGCTCTCGCAACCGGTCGTTTGTTACCGTAGCACGATGATTGGGGATCAACCCGTTGCCGCAATCATGATGCCATTCCCCCACCACTCCTCTACGATCTCAGGTAGGACACGAGAAGGGCTTGTAGGATCCCTACTTTCGTGCGGGGAGTGTCAACATTCCCACGACCCGGCGATCTCGAGAGGCGATTTCCGTGCCGATCCCCGGTTTGTGGTGGGCGGGTTCTGATGGGGCGTTCCGGGCGAGGGTCTTGGTTCGTCAAGGAGGGCTGCGCACCGCAGATCGATCGTCCGCAGATCGATCGCGTGGCTCGGTGGGGAGCCGGCAGCGGCCCGACGGCCCGGCCGGATTCTTCCGCCCGGCCGCGACCGTTCGGTGGGGGACAACGGCGGGCCGGTGGCGGACGGGATAGACGGGGGCCCCATGCACCGACACACGAAACGCCACCGGGGGTGTAGACACCGGTGGCGCAACCGTCTTGTCGAAATAAACCGCGTCCGGCCACGAAACCCGTCGGCAACAGCAAATGAAAGCAATGGCAGATGAAAGCGGGTCCGGCGGTCTGTTTCCAGCCGAAAAGCCCGCTGCCAGAGCCCGCCGCCCGTTCCGCTCGCGTGCCGGGTGGGGTTCCGTGTCGGGGATTCGATGTCGGGGCGGCGAGATTTGAACTCGCGACCTCCTGTACCCCATACAGGTGCGCTACCGAGCTGCGCCACGCCCCGATTCGATTCTTTGTAATGAACGAAGACCGGGAAGGTTCGCCAACTCGATCACGGAGCGTTCGCAGGACGGCTTGCTCACTCAAATTTCAGATGCGGGCCGTCGGAGCGGCCGGATTCAGGGTCCGTTGTCCCCGGCAGCTCCCATCCGACCGCGCCATGGCCGCCCGCACCGTGGCGATTCGGGGGAGAGCGGTTCGGGGGCGCCCGTCTCGTCGACGGATCACGTCGGCGGACCGTCTCTGGTGGGCGGGCGGTTCTCTATGCCGCATTTTTCCACAACGAGCAGGCGCGGGGGGTGATGGATCTGGTTGACGAACCGGTACGACAGGGCCTGTGCCCGCTCTTGGTCGAGGCCGCGTGCCCACTCTCGGACGGCGCGCGCCTCTTCCTCCCCGCCGTCGTGCCCCAGATACAGCACCACCACCACTCGCCCGCCGGGACGCACCACATCCAGAGACGCCCGCAGCGCGGCTACGGTCGTTTCCGGTCGCGTCACGATTTCTTGGTCCCCGCCGGGCAGGTATCCGCAGTTGAAAACCACCGCCCCGACGTCGCCGTGATCGGCCTTGGGGAGGCACCGCCGCAGATGCTCGTGCCCGGTGGATCGCAGCGTGACGCGGGCAGCGACGCCGGCTGCGTCGAGGCGCTGCGTTGTTGCCCGCAGCGCCTCCGGCTGCACATCGAAACCGTAGACCCGTCCCGATTCGCCAACTTGCTTCGCCAGGAAAACGGTGTCGTGCCCATTGCCCGTGGTTGCGTCCACAGCCACGTCGCCAGGGAAAAGCACCGCTCCGGCAAACGAATGAGCCGCATCCAGAATCGGATCGAGATCCATCGCGTCGTCGGGTTGACAGCGTGCAGACGAAAGCCGTTTCGGAACGGCACCATGCGGTACGCACCGGCCGAAGCACCGTTCGGGACCCGGCTTCCGGCCGGGATGGCGGCTGCTCTCACCGCCCCCCTGCCTGCGCCGGAACCGCGCAGGCGCTCGCACCTTCGACCTTCAGCGACGATCCGACAGAGGGATCCAGCACAACCGCTTCTGGTCGATCGTGCGCCCCCTCGGATCCGAGGGCCGTCCTCCGGCCGATGCGGCGGAGGGAATGCGGCGGAGGATCCATCTCGCTCATCGTTATTCCGCACCTTGAGGTATCCACGGCCGGCATGTCGATCCACGTTTCTCTTGGCGACCGGAGCTACCCGGTGCACTTTCAATCCCTTCGGACGCTTCCGGAACGCATGGCGGAGCGCGGGCTTCGTCCGAACGACTCTTCCCGCTGCCTGCTCGTTTCCGATGAGAACGTAGCCGCCCACTACCGCTCGCCGGTGACGACTGCCCTGGAGAACGCGGGATGGACGGTCCGCCCCCACATCGTTGCCCCCGGGGAGGCCTCCAAATCCTACGAACCGCTGCGGGCGATCTACGATGAGGCCCTCCGCTGGGGCATCGACCGGGGCACACCGGTGGTCGCCCTCGGCGGCGGCGTGGTGGGCGACCTGGCGGGCTTCGCCGCCGCGACGCTCCTGCGCGGCCTGCCCCTCGTGCAGTGCCCGACCTCTCTCCTGGCTCAGGTCGACGCCTCGGTGGGCGGCAAAACGGCCGTCAACCACCCAACCGGGAAAAACCTGATCGGGGCGTTCTACCAGCCGCACCTCGTGTGCGCGGATCCCGATACGCTCGACACCCTTCCCATGCGGGAGTGGACCAGCGGAAGTGCCGAGATGGTGAAGCACGCCCTCATCGGCAGCCCGGAGCTCCTTTCCTTTCTGGAGGATCACCTCGTCGGCGTGCTGGCGAGAAAGGACCGGGAGGCCTTCACCACGGCCATCGAGCGGGCCGTCCGCATCAAAGCGGAGGTCGTAGCCGAGGATGAGCGGGAGAGCGGACGGCGAGCCATTCTGAACTTCGGCCACACGTTCGCTCACGCCATCGAGAAGGTCGCGGGCTACGGCGCGTTCACCCACGGAGAGGCGGTCGCCGTCGGGATGCGAGCCGCCCTGCACCTGTCTCACCGCCGGCACCCGGAGGCCCTGAACCGCGACCGCCTTGACGCAGTGGTGCAAGCCATTCCGGTCGAGGGCGACCCGGGCGCCCTGAATCCCGGCGCCCTCTTCGAAGCCATGCAGGCGGATAAGAAAAATCGAGGGGATACGGTTCGGTTCGTCCTGCTCCGCTCCCTGGGCGATGCCTACCTCACCGGCGACGTCTCGGAGCACGAGTTGCGGGAGGCCTGGAGGTTTGCCTGCAGCGAACCCCACGCATCGCGGCCGTGAACCGGCTCATTCGGATCGGCGCGCCGGGAGCAGGCCGGCTGCGCGAGGCTCCTTTTCTGCGAAAAACGCCCGCAGCGGTTTGCGCGAACGGAACGAAGGGCGGTACCGGCGTCGTAGGTGCACTGTACACCGGGGATTCGCCGCCTTCCGCGGAGAACCGCTGCTCTTCCATGGCACGACCGCCGGTCGCCCCTTTCTTCCTCTCTCTCCTCTCCCGAACGACTCTCTCGAACGACTCTTCCGAACGATTCGCCCTTCCGATGGACGCCTCCCTGTCTCCTCGCACCGCCGCCGTTCACCGTACCACCCGGGAGACGGATGTTTCCGTCGAGATCGGGCTCGACCCGGACGATGAGCCGTCCTACACGGCCGAGACGGGCATCGGCTTTCTCGACCACATGCTCGACCTGCTGGCGAAGCACGGGGGGGTGGACTTGCGCGTCGCCTGCGACGGCGACCTGGACGTCGACGACCATCACAGCGTCGAAGATGTCGGGATCTGCCTCGGACAGGCGGTTCGCGAGGCCGTCGGGGACAAACGGCACATCGCCCGGTACGGGCACGCCTACGTGCCGATGGACGAGTCGCTGGCCCGCGCCGTGATCGACCTGTCCGGCCGCTTCGCCCTTCACTTCGACGCCGACTTTCCCCGGGAGCGCCTGGGCGACCTGTCGACCGAGATGGTGGAGCACTTCTGGTATTCGTTCGCAGAGCACGCCCGGTGCAACCTTCACCTCACCGTCCTCTACGGTCACAACACGCACCATCAGGTGGAGGCTCTCTTCAAAGCGGCCGCCCGAAGCCTGCGCATCGCGGTATCTCGCTCCCCGCGGCACGACGCCGTGGCATCGACCAAAGGAGCCCTCTAACGCGATGCCGCGAGGCCGGAGGCCGCGATGCCCGAGGCCGCGATGCCCGAGGCCGCGATGCCACACAGTGCCGCAGCGCCGCCACCGGCCCGTTCCTCCGCCCGCACCGGCCGAGCCCTTCCACGGCCGGTACCACGCCTCCGCCCTTCCCGCTGCCTTCTTGCCCGCTCCTTCTTCTCTGCCTCTCGTTCAGGATGGACCACGACGTGACTGCTCCCCACATGCTCGACGATGAAACGGTCGCCGTCATCGGCGCAGGCAACATCGGCCGCTCGTTGATCGGCGGTATGATTCGGAGCGACCTCATCGATCCCGGCCGGGTGATTGCCACGCGGCGGACGGCGTCGGCGCTGGAGGCGATGGCCGACGAGTTCGGCGGGCTTCGCACCACCACCGACAACGTGGCCGCCGTTCGGGAGGCGACCACGGTCCTGCTCACAATCAAGCCCCAGAGCCGCGCCGAGGTGGTGACGGAGATTCGCGACCACCTGTCGCGGACGGCGCTCGTCATCAGCGTTTTGGCCGGCATCACCACCGAGCGGCTGCAGGTTGCCTTCGGGCAGGATCAGCCAGTCGTGCGTGCCATGCCCAACACCCCGGCGCTGGTCGACGAGGGGGCTACCGCCATCACGCCCGGCACGTACGCCGGCGACGAGCACCTGCGGGTTGCGCGGGTCATTTTCGAGGCCGTCGGCCAGGTGGTGGAGACGCGGGAGGCGCTGATGGACGCCGTCACCGGACTCTCCGGCAGCGGCCCCGCCTACGTCTACATGTTCATCGAGGCGCTCACCGACGCCGGTGTCAAACAGGGGCTTTCTCGGGACGTGGCCGCGACCCTGGCCGCACAAACCGTGTACGGCGCCGCCAAACTCGCCATCGAAACCGGGAAACACCCCGCCATCCTGCGCGACGAGGTCACCACCCCCGGCGGCACGGCCATCGCCGCCGTCTCCGAGTTGGAGTCGCGCGGCCTGCGAACGACCATCATCAACGCAGTCGCCACCGCCACCGATCGGTCGCAGGCCCTGAATGAAGAATAGGCGCGCCCGCCTGTACAGACCTGCCGACCCCGCCATCCCTCGCGGTCGTCTCCCCCCCGTTTTCTTCTTTTCCGCCTCTTCTTCCTTCCGTCCATGATCACGATCATCGACTACGGCATCGGCAACCTGCGCTCCATCGAGAAAGCGTTCGAGCGCATCGGTGCCGCCGTCCAGCGCACCGACGACGCCGCAACCATTGCCGATGCCGAACGGCTCGTCCTCCCCGGCGTCGGGGCCTTCGGGGCGTGCATCGACGAAATTCGCAGCCGCAATCTCGAATCCGTCATCCTCGATCGGGTCGACGACGGAGTTCCTTTCCTCGGCGTCTGCGTCGGCATGCAACTTCTCTTCGAGCGCGGGCTGGAAAAAGGCAGTCACCAGGGACTCGGGCTTCTAGAGGGCGACGTCGTTCACTTTCACCGCGCAGACGGCGAGGCCGACGACCTGAAGGTGCCGCACATGGGCTGGAACACGCTCCAGCCAACGCGCCCCCATCCGCTGCTGGAAGGGCTGGACAACGAGAGCTACGTGTATTTCGTGCATTCCTACCACGCCCGGGCAGCCAACGACGACGTTCTGGCAACGACCCGCTACGGCCACGCGTTTCCGGCGGTCGTTCAGCGCGACCACGTCTACGGCGTTCAATTTCACCCCGAAAAGTCTCAGGCCAGCGGTCTCCGGATCCTGGAAAACTTCGCCCGAATCCCCTCTCCCGTCCCGTCGTGACGGCACGACCTCCGGCGGGACGGCGCGACCTCCGGCAGAACGGCACCCCGCACGCAGGATCCCGCCTCCTCCGAGCCGAACGACCGCAGACGGCACCGGCGCCTCCAGCGGAGCCCGGGGCGCAACCGGGCTACCCGCGTGTCTTTACGCGTTTTTGACGAAGAATCGCTGGATTCGACCCGCTCTTCCCCCGGGGCATACCTCTTGATCCACGAACGGGAGGAGCCTGTCCTTGCACGGGCTTGTCTTCGGTTTCCTCTCGTTCTCTGCACGATGCCCATGCACGGCTATCCCGACTATCGCGGTTTCAACGTTCAGGTGGTGATTATCGACGGCGACCGGCAGCTTGCCGAGTTCGTGCGCCGCGAAGTGAACCGCTATTTTCCCCGCGACGTCGTGCTCGTCGACCGGATGCGCGCTCGGCTGTCGCCGGATACGACCATTCTCGCCGCCCAGCGCGGATGCCTCCGAATCGTCGTCGCCGATCACGAGCCGATGGAGGCCTACGAGAAGCTTCTCGACGCCATCGACGACCTGACCGACGCGCGCTGCCTTCGCCGCGTCGATTGTTTGAACTGAGTTCTCTGCGTCCGCCCCGCCCCTGCTGTCTCCCCCGGTCTTCCGGGTTCGCGCGGCTCACCGCGTGCGCGGCGTTCGTGAACCGCCGGGTTGAAACCGTCGCCCGAGGCGCCCATTTTGGCCATCGGCGCGGGGCGCGGTTCTCCGTCCGATTGCCGCGCCCTTCCGTCCTCACCCGGCCGTTCCGTCACCCTACCTCTCGTCCATGACTCTCGTCATCCCCGCCATCGACATTCGCGGCGGCCGTTGCGTACGGCTTCACCAGGGCTCCTACGAAGAGGAAACCGTCTACTTCGACGATCCCGTCCAGATGGCCAAACTCTGGCGCGTCCAGAACGCGCGGACGATTCACGTCGTGGACCTCGACGCCGCCCGGGGCGGCTCCGACGACCGGGCGCACAACCGGGACGCCATCCGAAAGATGTGCGAGGTCCTCGATATTCCCATCCAGGTCGGCGGGGGGATCCGGTCGCTGTCTCAGATCGAAGCCATGCTGGACCAGGGCGTCTACCGGGTCATTCTGGGAACGGCCGCCATTCGCGACCCGGATCTCGTCGAGGCGGCCATCGACCGGTTTTCGTGCCGGCGCATCGTCGTCGGTATCGACGCGCGCGACGGCGAGGTGCGGGTGCAGGGGTGGACGGAGGGATCGGGCGTCGACGCCGTGACATTTGCGCAGGAGATGGAGGCGCGGGGCGTCCGCCGGATCGTCTACACCGATATCAGCCGGGACGGGACCATGAGCGGCCCGAACGTGGAGGCCTATCGAGCGATGGGATCGGCCCTCGACGAGATGAAGATCACCGCCTCCGGCGGCGTGGGCACGTTCGACGACCTGCTGGATGTTCAGACGCTGCAGCCGTACGGCGTCGACTCGGTGATCGTCGGAACGGCGCTCTACGAAAACCAGTTTCCGTGCCAGCAGTTTTGGGGCTGGAACGATCTCGACCAGCTGGACCTGGACACCTTTTCGACGGCTCCGCTCCGCGAGGACGCCGCGCCGTCCGCCGACGACGAGGGACGGAACCCGCCCTCGCCCGGTCGCGACGACCGGTCCTAGCGAATCGCTCGCGTCGGCCGCCCCCTCGCCCCCCGACGGCTTCCCGACGGACACCCCGGGACGGACACCCCAGAACGGACGCCCTGGAACGGACACGCCGAATCGTGGCCCACGGCCGTGAGAAAAACCCGACCGGGCCGCCCCCCGGCCGGCTTCGCCACCCGGCTCCGCCACGCCCCCGCCTCTTCCCGTCGGACAGCGTCCAGGTCGCGCCGCCGTCGGGTCCTGCCCTCCTCTCCCATCCTCCCTTTCCGGCCTTTCATTTCCGGCTTTTCCTGTTTGCTGCCTATGCTTGCCAACCGCATCATCCCGTGTCTGGACGTTGACAACGGTCGCGTCGTGAAGGGAATCAACTTCGTCGACATTCGCGATGCCGGCGACCCCGTCGAGCAAGCCCGCACGTACGATGCCGAGGGGGCCGACGAGCTGGTGTTCCTCGACATCACCGCCACGCATGAAGACCGCGACATCATGCACGACGTCGTGCGCCGCACGGCCGACGAGGTGTTTATCCCGCTGACCGTCGGCGGCGGTCTGCGCTCGGTCGACGACATGCGGGCGATGCTGCAGGCCGGTGCCGACAAGGTGGCGATCAACTCGGCGGCCGTGAACGACCCGGCGCTCATCTCGCGCGGCGCCGACGCCTTCGGCAATCAGTGCATCGTCGTCGCGATCGATGCGAAGCGCGTTCAAGAGAATCCGCCGGCGTGGGAGGTCTTCGTGCACGGAGGGCGGAAGGAAACCGGAATCGACGCTCTCGAATGGGCGGAGGAGGCCGAAGCCCGGGGAGCCGGCGAGCTACTCGTCACGTCGATGGACCGGGACGGGACGAAGGACGGGTACGACCTCGCCCTGCTCGATGCCATCACCCGGCGCGTCCGCATCCCCGTGATCGCCTCCGGCGGTGCGGGAACGCTGGACCACCTGCGCGAAGGCCTCGTGAAGGGGGGAGCCAGCGCCGTCCTGGCGGCGTCGATCTTTCATTTCCAGGAATACAGCGTCCCCGAAGCCAAGCAGCACCTGCGGGATGCCGGCCTGCCCGTTCGCCCTCCTTCCGACGAATGGATCGACCGCTATGCCCGCACCGACGGATGACTCTCCCCCGCCCGAGCCCGACGCTTCCGAGCCCGACGCTTCCGAGCCCGGCGCTTCCGAGTCCGGCGCCGTCCCTTCCGGTGCCGCGGAAACCGACGCCGCGGAAGCCGACGCATCGCCGACCCGATACCGGGCCGCCCGGATCTTGAAAGCCGGTGCGATCGTGTTTGCGGTTCTGGGAACGGCGATGGCCGGATGGATGGCCGACAAATGGATTCGCTACCCGCAGATGCAGGCGAGTCAGTTCGACTTCAGCGCTCCGCTCTGGCCGGCCGCCACCCTCTTCGTCCTCGTCGCCACCGGTGCCGGCGTTGCCCTGTTGTGGAAGGCCGCGCGGCGGTCCGAGGCCGGCGAAGACCTCTTCGCCCAACGCCACCGCCACAGCCTGAAGGAGGTGCGCCGGCGCCGGCGATCTGCGAACGAAGAGGGGGGCGAAGCGGACTCCAGTTCGAACCCGTGACGCCCGCACCGTTACCGGCCGGCACGCGCCCCGCGTCATGCTTCCTGCAGTTCGGCGTCGAGAAACCGTCCCAGAATGTCGAGCGCCCGCTCGTAAATGCCCTCCGCCTCGCTGGCCCGCGGGCCGGCCACATTCAGGATCCGCACATTGTTGTCCTCACGCCAGGCCCGGATCATCTCGACCGGAACCGGATCGGTCGTCCGCACGTGCAGAAGCGGCTTGTTTTGGGTTCGCGCCTCTTCAACCGTCCGTGCCGTGCCGCCGTGCAGCGGCCGGTCGTCGCTGATGATGAGCGTCCCGTCCGAGTCGCGAACGTTCCACGTCGTCCGCTGGCCGTAGTCCTCCGTCGGCGTCTCCCGCAGCGGATACCGTTCCGGGATCGATCCATCTTCGGCGCGGCGCCCGTTCGGGCACCAGCCGTCCACATCGATGTCCCGGCTCTGGGCCGCGTCCAGCGCCGCCCGGTCCACTCCGGTTTGCCCCCCTGATACGATTTTGTTCAGCATGGCGTGTGCTTGATCATGTGTGGGACTCGATTCTGTCCACGTCCCCCCTGCACCGGCCGGCTACGGACTCTCCCGGCCGGTCGCGTCGGCGGAACGCCCCCTCCGCTTCGTGTGGTTTCGATGAAGGTATACCCGCACCGGCCCCGCACGATCCATCGATTCACCCCGGCCGCCCTTGACCGGCCGCCCCTGAACGGTCGACCTCCTCCCTGGTCGGGGGGCACAGCGGGACGTCTCCGGGAATGCGTTTGCCGCCGTCCCCGTCGCCGTCCCCCGTCTCCGTGATCTTCCGCTGCGATCCTCTTTCTGGATACCGATTCCGCCCCATGCGTCTCTTTGCTGCGTTTGATGTGCCTGACTCGGTCCGGGACGTCCTGGCTGGCGTCCGCGCCGACCTGGCCGGAGGCCCCGTCTCCCCGCGGTGGTCTTCGCCCGACCTGTACCACTGCACCCTCCGGTTCGTGGGAGAGGTGGATCGAGAAACCGCATCCCGTTACCGCCAGGCCCTGCACGCGGTCGATGCGCCCGCCTTCACGGTCGATCTCTACGGACTGGACGTGCTTCCCGGGCACCGCACCCCGCGCGTCCTGGTCGTCGGGATCTCTCCCTCACCCGCCCTCCGGCGTCTCTACCAGAATGTGAGCGCGGTCCTCGAAGCGGAAGGCCTTCCCCCGGAGGAGCGGTCGTACAGGCCGCACATCACCCTCGGGCGGTTCGAGAATCCGAACCCGAAAACCGTTCACGCCCTTCTTCGCAGGGAGCGGGGTCGGACGTTTCCGTCGTTCGACGTATCCGCCTTTCACCTCTTCGAAAGCACGCTCACCCCAGACGGCGCCGTCCACGAGATCTTGGAGACCTACCCGCTGACCCGCGACGCGGATGACCCGCCAACACACGAATCTGGCAGCGGACGAATCTGCCAACAGACGGATCCGCCATGACGCGGACCCGCGACAACCGGCCCGACGACCGGAGTCGATGGGCCGCCCCGTCAATTTCTCGCGACAACGATCCATCCCGGGACACATGTCCGGCGGTTCTTGTTTTGCTACGTTACGCCCTTCTAATTTCCTCCCGACGCCTCTGATGGCTGCGACCGCTTGGTTTGCCGTTTCCCCCACCGGCTGCGCGACCCGCGTCCGGGTGCTCGGTGTCGGAGTCCTTCTTCTGCTTCTGGCGGCCGTCCCCGTCCGGGCTCAGAACGGCTCCGAGCTTCTGGACGAAGTGCAGCGCCGCTACGATGCCGTCGAAACCCTCCGCGCTTCGTTCACGCAAACCGTTACCTCGTCCTTCTCCCCGGAAGCCACGCGGGTGGACGGGCAGCTGTGGGTAAAGGACGATATGTACCGGGTGGAAACCGTCGAGCAGACGCTCGTGACCGACGGAACGACGACCTGGATTTACACGCCCGCCGACAGCCAGGTGGTGGTCAACGACGCGGATCGCGGCGGCGCCGCCCTCTCCCCGGAATCGTTTTTTACCGATTACAGCGATCGCTACGCGGTGGAAGATGCTCGGCGTGCACGGCAGGACGGCGCTTCGCACACGGTCCTGAACCTGACCGCTTCCGCCCCGGCAGCCCGATTCGAGTCGGTGGCCCTGTGGGTTCGCGACGCCGACCGTCTCATCACCCGCCTGCGCGGGGTCGACTCCGGCGGGTCGACCATCGATATCCGCCTCCGAGACATTCAGGTAAATTCGACCCTGTCCGACGCCTCCTTCCGGTTCGAGCCGCCGGGCGGAACGGAAGTCGTCGACCTCCGCACGGGCGAGTGACGACGCCCGCTCGCGGTGCCCGTCCGCTGGCTGTTTTCCTTCTGACTCTCTGCCTTCGATGACCCCGACCACCCGTCGCCGACTTGTCAACGGAGGGAGTCTTGTCCTCGCCGCCGGATTTTTGGCGCTCGCGCTGTGGGGCGTCGATCTCTCGGAGATCGGCCGGGCGTTTCGGGAGGCCGACTACCGGTGGCTGCCGCTCCTGGTCGCGCTCGTGATCGGCAGCAACGTGATGCGCGCGTGGCGGTGGAACATCCTGATCGATGCGTTGCCCGACGACGCCCGGCCGGCGGCCTCGGGCCGGCAGACGGACGACTCCGGCAGCGCCTCGGACCGATCCTCGCCTCGGCCCGCATCCTCCCTCTCGTCGTCGGCCCAACGGGCGTCGAGCGCCAACAGCCTCGAAGCGTCGTTCTCGTCGATCATGATCGGGTACATGGTCAACTACGCCCTGCCGCGAATGGGCGAGGTGGCCCGCACGGCCAACATGGCCTCGCGCACGCGCTTCTCCTTCAGCAGCCTGTTCGGAACCGTCGTGTCGGAGCGAATCTTCGACACGATCGTGCTCGGCCTCGCCATTTTGAGCGCGGGCGGGCTCCTGCTGGACCGCCTGCCCACCCTGCGCGAGCGCTTCCTGGCTCCCGCCCTCGCCTCCCTCTCCGACCTTCCGTTCGTCTGGTTGGCGGCGGGCACGGCCGCCGGCCTCCTCCTGATGGCAGGACTCGGCCGGTGGGCGTGGCGAGGCGTACAACGCGAGCAGTCCGCCCTCCACCAGGTGTGGATCCACACCCTGCAGCCGGTCCTGTCCTCCTTTCGGGACGGGATGCTGACTCTCCTCCGCGCTCCTCAGCGCGGGGCGATCGTCGTTTCCACCGTCGGCATGTGGGGCGGATACCTCCTGATGGCCTACGTTCCGTTTCTCATGCTGGACCTGGCCGGATCCTACGGAATCGGGATCGTCGACGCCTGGGCCCTGATGGCCATCGGCGCTCTCGGCCTTCTAGTGCCGTCGCCCGGCGGGATCGGATCGTACCACTACATCACGATCCAAGCCCTCGTCTATCTCTACGATGTACCGGAGGTGCCGGCGGCCACCTATGCCGTGCTCGCCCACGCCGCCCAGCTCGTCTTCTACGTGCTGGCCGGGTTCGTCGTCCTCGTCGTGCAGGGCACCGGGCTCGACGCCCTGCTGCCCTCTCGCAGCGACCGCGTGCCCGCCGCCGCTCGTTCGCAGGAGGCAGCCGGCGGAACGGCGGCCAACGGGTCCGACGACGGATCGGCGCCGGCGCCCCCGCCTGAAGACGCGCCGGGGCCGGATGCACCAGGGCCCGAGGCGCCGCCCGACCGCGAGTCCGCAGAGGAGTCGCCCGCCCGGTCGACGGTCGACCCGCCGCCTGCCGCTTCCGGCTCCGGAGGGTCTCGGGAAGAGCAGAGGTAAGCCCCAGGTGCTGCCGTCGCGGCATCGGACCCGGGATTCCCCCATCAATCCCACCATCAGACCACCAGGAAGCGTCGTCACCGCTCTTTCAGGTCGGCGAGGCGTCCGTGCGCGGCCGGGCGGCGGCGAAGAGAAAGAGGCCGGCGGCGACCGATACGTTCAGCGAATCGACCGGTCCGCGCATCGGGATTGCCGCCCGCTAGTCGCAGGCAGCGGCCACATCCGGAGCCAGCCCCTCCCCTTCGCTTCCCAGCACGACGGCCACAGGGCGATCCCAGTCGACGTCCCAAACGCTTGTCTCGGCATCGCCGTCCGCCCCACACACCCAGTAGCCCCGCTCCTTCAGCTGGGTGAGCGCCTGGGTGAGATCCGACGCGCGAGCAATCGGGATGCGGGTGGCCGTCCCCGCACTGGCTTTCAGTGCGGCCGCGTTCAACGGCGCCATCTCGCGGGCAGGGACGATCACGCCGTCCACGCCCGCCGCCACGGCGCTGCGCAGTATCGCCCCGAAGTTGCGCGTATCCGTCACCCGGTCGATCACCAGGAGGAGCGGCTGGCGCGACTGCACGTCGTCCCACGTCGGGGCCACCTGCGTCAGCAGGTCGTGCAGGGAGGCGTAGCGGATCGGGGCGGCCTGCGCCACGACTCCTTGATGGGCAGCTCCCTGCGACTCGTGCCGAAGACGGGCCTCGGGGACGTACTGCACCGGGATGCCGCGCTCTTCCGCCCGGGCCCGGATCTTCGCAATGATCTCCCCGCCGGCATGTTGTTCGAGCATCACCTTTTCGATTCCCGTGTCGCCGCGCTCCAGGGTTTCGAGGACCGGATTGCGACCAATGATGGGGGAGGTCTCTGGATCGTCGGCCATGCCGGGAAGGGATCGGTGGAAAATCAGCAGGAGAGACAACGTGTGCGGGTCCTGCGGCGAGGCGGCACGGGCCTTCGGGCAGCCGGCCGCCCTTCCGGAGGCACCCGCCGGGCGGAGCAATCCGCCGGACGGAGACCTGCGGGGACTCTGCGGGACCATCTCTATGAAGGGACTGCGCCGCGGAACGTTCGGGACGGGCGCCCGCCACCCCGTGAAAACCAGGCGGAGCGACCGGCGCGGACGACGAGCCGGGACCGTGGACGGGGCCGCAGCCGGTAGCTCGTCCGGCCCCGCGTCGCGCTCCCGGCACGCGGCGGAAGGCGGCGACGGAGGGCCTCGTTCGCCGGTCGTTCGTATTCTCTCCCCGGCCGTTCGGTTTCTGCGCAGACGAGTCGGCAGGACGAAGACCTCTCCCCCCACGGAGACGAGACGACAGAGACAGAACGACGCCGACGGGGCGGCGGAGACGGGGACGGAGCGTGGAGCAAGGGAGGCAGGAGGGAGGCAGGCAGGGGTGAGGCAGGGACAGGAGCAGCGGGATCCACGGGTGGAGACAACGCAGGACCGAGGCCTCGGGACGCGTGCCTCGGAACCGGAGGCGGGAACGAGCAGAAGAAGGCCCTGCACCCGGGCCCAGCCGGAACCCTTTCAGGGTTCTCTCTCGGTTCTTTCGGGGTTCTTTCGGGGTCTCGTCAACGCTTCGGCGACTGCAGGTGCCTGGTTGCACTTAACGCTGTTAAGTTTTACTGTACGTATGGATGAATGCTGCCGCCGGGTTTCGGGCGGGAGCGCTTCCGCCCCGACGCATCTTCGCCTTCGCCCCGTTCTCATCCCTCCGTCTCGCTCATGGCCGCCTCCTCCGGATCCTCTTCCAACGGTCGCCTGACGACGCCGGGACGCACGGCCGTCCTGGTCGACGGGTGCCGCCTTCCGTTTCAGCGCTCCGGCACCGGCTACCAAGATCTGATGGCCTACGACATGGGCCGAATGGTGCTGAAAGGCCTCTTGACGCGAACCCAGTTCGACGCCGACGCCATCGATCGCGTCATCATGGGCTGCGTCATCCAGGACGTCGACACGAGCAACGTCGCCCGCGAGTCGGCCCTCGGGGCCGGCATCCCTCAGCACGTGCCGGCGTTTACCGTCACGATGGCGTGCATCTCCAGCAACCAGGCCGTGACCAGCGGGGTTGACCTGATCCGGGGCGGAGGCGCGGACGCGGTCGTCGCGGGCGGAACGGAAACGCTGAGCGACCCACCGATCCGGCTGCAGCGCAGCGTGCGCAAGCGGCTGTTCGAATCGCGCAAGGCCAAGAGCCCGCGAGACTACCTGGAGTTGGTTCAAGGGCTGTCTCCGTCGGATCTCGTTCCGGAGTCGCCGTCGATTGCCGAGTTTTCCACCGGCGAGGTTATGGGCGAAAGCGCCGACAAGCTGGCCGCGATGTTCGGCGTCACCCGCGAGGAGCAGGACGAATACGCCCTCCTTTCGCATGAGCGGGCGGCGCAGGCGCAGGAGGACGGCCGCCTGGACAAGGAGCTGCACCCTGCAACCGTCCCGCCGTCGTTTGCGCCCATCGAGCACGACAACGTCGTGCGGCCCGACACCTCGCTCGAAAAGCTCTCCAGCCTGTCTCCGGCCTTCGTGAAGCCGTTCGGCACGGTGACGGCCGGCAACTCCTCCGCACTCACGGACGGGGCGTCGGCCACCCTTCTCATGTCGGCCGAGGCGGCTCGGGCGGAGGGCTACACGCCGACAGCGGCGCTGCGGCACTACACCTACGTTGCGCAGGACCCCGGCCGCGAGTTGCTTCTGGGGCCGGCCTACGCCATCCCGAAGCTGCTGGACGAGGCCGGCTTGACCCTCGGCGACATCGATGTCATCGAGCTCCACGAAGCCTTTGCCGGCCAGGTGCTTGCTGTGCTCGAAGCCCTGCGGTCCCCCTCGTTTGCTGAAGAGAACTTGAACCGCTCCTCCCCCGTCGGCGACGTCGACCTCGACCGGATGAACGCCCGCGGCGGCTCGCTGTCGCTCGGCCACCCCTTTGGCGCTACGGGTGCCCGGCTCGTCACCACCGCCGCCCATCGCCTCCACGAAGAGGATGGAGACCTGGCGCTCGTCTCCGCCTGTGCGGCGGGCGGACAGGGTCACGCCCTCCTCCTGGAGCGATGGAGCGACTGAGGCCCGCTCCGCTCCTCGCCGACCGCCGAACCGATCCCGTACGCCCATGCCTGTTTCGACCAACCCCACCTCCCCGGAGTCTGCCCCCGCCGATCCGGCGTCGTCCGCCCCTTCCGAACCGGCTCGTCTCGACACGGACCTTCTCACACTCGCCGTCGACGGCAACGGCATCGCCACGATCACCCTGGACGACCCCGACGCCTCCGTCAACAAGATCTCGTCGGAGACCCTGGCGGCCTTTTCCGAGGTGCTGGACGTGCTGGAGCGCAACGGCTCCGTGACCGGAGCGGTGTTCATCAGCGGCAAGGACGACTCCTTCATCGCTGGCGCCGACCTCGATATGCTGCAAACGTTCGAGATGCCGGCCGATGCGCGCATGATCAGCCGCCGGGCGCACCGGCTGCTGGAGCGGATGCAGAACCTGAGCATCCCGACGGTCGCCGCCATCCACGGACCCGCGATGGGCGGCGGCCTCGAGCTCACGCTCGGCTGCGACTACCGCATCGCCACCGACGACGACGCCACCAAGCTGGCCCTTCCGGAGGTCAAACTGGGCCTGCTGCCCGGTGGCGGCGGGACGCAGTACCTGCCCCGCCTGGTCGGGGTGCAGCAGGCACTGGCTCTGATGCTCACAGGAAAGAACGCCTACCCGGGCAAAGCCAAGCGCATCGGGCTCGTCGACGCCCTCATTCACCCGGCGGGCCTGGCGCGGGCCGCCCGGGAGGCCGCGCGCAAGCTCGCGCGGCGCGAGATGACGCCGGACCGCCCCTCCCCTTCCCTCGGCGAACGCCTTCTGGAAAGCAACACCGTCAGCCGGCGCCTCGTCTACCAGCAGGCCCGCGAGCGCACCCGCAACCGAACGCGCGGTAACTACCCCGCCCCGCCGCGCATCATCGACTGCGTCCAGACCGGGATGGAGCAGGGACTCGACGCCGGCCTCGACGCCGAAACCCAGGGCTTCGGCGACCTCGTCTTTACACCCGAATCGCGCGCCCTCGTCAGCCTCTTCTTCGCCAAGCAGACCGGCGACGACAACCCGGACGCGGACCGCGCGCGAAGCCTCGATCGTCTGGGTGTGGTGGGCGGCGGGCTCATGGGCGGCGGCATCGCCGAGGTGTCCGCACGCAACGGGGTCGACGTCGTCTTGAAGGATCAAACCCTCGCCCTCGCCGCCGAGGCGCGCAAGCTCGTCTGGAAATCGGCGTCGAAGGACGCGACGAAGGGCATTCTGTCGGAGTTCGAGCGCGACCAGATCGTCGAGCGGGTGGTCCCGACGGACGACTACGCGCCGTTCCGGCCGTGCGACGTGGTGATCGAAGCCGTGCCCGAAGACCTCGACCTGAAGCGCCAGATCGTGGCCGACCTCGAAGCGGTCGTCCGCGAGGAGACCGTCGTGGCCTCGAACACCTCGTCGATCCCCATCACCGACATCGCAGCGGAGGCGGAGCATCCCGAGCGCGTCGTCGGGATGCACTACTTCTCCCCCGTTCCGCAGATGCCCCTCTGCGAGATCATCGTCACCGACGCAACCACGCCCGAGGTGCGCGCCACGGCCGTGGCGGCCGCGCAGCGACAGGGCAAAACCGTGATCGTGGTGAACGACGGGCCGGGCTTCTACACCACCCGCATCCTGGCCATCTTCATGAACGAAGCGCTCCTGCTGCTGGAGGAAGGCGCCGACGCCGAGGCGGTGGACGAGGCGATGATGGACTTCGGGTTTCCGATGGGGCCGTACGAGTTGTTTGACCTGGTGGGGATCGACGTGGCAGCCAAAATCACCGAGGTGATGAGCCGCTACCTCGACCCGGACCGCATCGAGATCAGCGACTCGGCGGCGACGCTGGCCGAGGCCGATCTGCTCGGCCAGAAGAACGAGCGCGGCTTCTACCACTACGCCGCGGGCGAGGCAGGCGAAAAGGACAAGCAGGACTTCAACGCGGACGTCTACCGCCACGTCGGCGGGCGCAGCCGGACCTCGCTGCCCCGACCCGCCGTGCAGGAACGCTTGGCCCTAATGATGGTGAATGAAGCGGTTCGGTGCCTGGAGGAAGGCGTCCTGCAGACGCCGACCGACGGCGACCTCGGGGCCGTCTTCGGTCTCGGGTTCCCTCCCTTTCGCGGCGGCCCGTTTCGCTACGTCGACGCCGAAGGACCGGCCGCCGTCCGGGCCCGCCTCGAGCGTCTTGCGCGAGAGCACGGCTCCCGCTTCGCTCCCTGCGACCTGCTCGTCGAACACGCCGACGCCGACGGCCGCTTTCACGCCGACTGACTCTCGCAGACCGGGCGCACGATCCTCTTCGGTTGCAGCCCCGGGCATGCCGCGCCGGCTCCTCCCTCTCTGCCTCCCCGTCGCGGCCTCCTCTCGGCACGATCCACGTCTCTCTTCGACAATCGGTTTCTCCCTGTGGTCGAGCGCCTGCGCGACGCCCTTCACGACCCGTCCACCTATCCGCACGCGCCCGAGTCGATCGAGATCGTGCAGACCCACATCTCGCTCGTCGCCCTCGTGCCGCCCCGCGTCTACAAGATCAAGAAGCCCCTCGACTTGGGCTTTCTCGACTTCCGGGAGCGGGCCGACCGCAAACACTTTTGCGAGCGCGAGGTCCGGCTGAACCGGCGGCTGTGCCGCGGTGTCTACGAGGGGGTCGTTCCAGTCATCGACACGGAAGACGGCCTGCGCCTCGATCCGGAGGATGCTTCGCTGGATCCGGAGGCCGACGACCCGCAGGCCCCGGTCGTGGCCTCTCCTCCAGGCGGGCAGACCGTCGTGGACTGGGCGGTGCGAATGCGGTACATGGAGCCGGCTCACTTTCTGCATCGCCGGATTCAGCGCGGCCGCGTACCGGACGGAGCCGTCGACCGGATCAGCGACGCGCTGTGCTCCTTCTACGCCGAGCAGTCCCCCTCCGCGGAGGTTGCCGAAGCCGGCTGGGTGGAGTCCATCCGGGTCAACGTCGACGAAAACTTCGAGCAGACGCGCGAGCGCGTCGGTCGCGCCCTGCCTCGGCCGGCCTTCGACGCGCTGCGGTTCTACGTCGATCGCTTCTTCGACGCACACGCCGACCTCTTCCACCGCCGCCGGGCGGGCGGGCACATCGTCGACGGGCACGGAGACCTCCGCCTCGAGCACGTGCACCTGACGCCGGAGCGCGTCTGTATCTACGACTGCATCGAGTTCAACGAGCGCTTTCGCCGGATCGACGTCGCCAACGACGTGGCGTTTCTGGCGATGGACTTCGACGTGCACGGCCGCCCGGATCTCTCCCGGCGCTTCGTGGAGGCGATGGAAGAGCGGCTGGACGATCCGGAGCTTTCCGACCTCCTTCCCTTCTACAAAAGCTACCGCGCCTACGTCCGGGGAAAGGTGCACACCATTCGGGCCGGCGAACGGGAGGTTCCGGCTGCCGAGCGTGCCGCGAGCCGGCTGACCGCCCGCCGCCACTTTCAGGATGCGCTCCGGTACGCCGTCGCCGGCGACGCCCCCCTGGTTGTGGTCGTGATGGGGCGCTCGGGCACGGGCAAGAGCACCCAGGCCGCCGCCCTGGCCGATGCGCTGGGCTGGGCACACCTTTCCAGCGATCGCATCCGGAAAACGCGGGCCGGCGTTCCCCTCCACACCCGCGCGCCGGAATCCGTTCGGAAGCGCCTCTACACGTCTGATCTCTCCGCCGCCACGTACGCGACGCTGCGCACCCGCGCGCTCGAGCGCGCTGCCCGTCACCAAGGGACCCTGCTCGACGCCACCTACAGCCGCCGCGAGGAGCGGAGGGCGCTGCGGCAGGCCCTCCGATCTGAAGACGTGCCCTACGTGTTCGTCGAACTCGTCGCGCCCGACGACGTCCTGCGCCGGCGACTCGACGCCCGCAACGGAGCCAACGCCGCGGCGTCCGATGCGCGGGCGGAAGACTTCGACGTCCTCTCCGCCCGCTACGACCCCCCCGACGCCCTGGAGGACGCCCGCCACATCCGGGT
>CAKZLV010000178.1 GCA_937127285.1 uncultured Bacteroidota bacterium | reverse complement strand
CGTATAGGCGCTTGTGATTACTTTTGAGCGCGAGCACGTAGTCCCCGCCTCGGTCGACAATCGCTTCGGCAATGTCGGTTTGTGTATCCATTGCGTCGATGGTCACCAGACATCCTTCGATCTCCAGCAGGCCGAGGAGATCGGGCAGAACGGTGATCTCATTCGTCTTCTCGTCAACGGCCTTCTGCGCCAGCACCAGGCGCTGCTCGCTGGCCCACGCGCTAACGCAGAAATTTCTGCGCAGGTGCAGAGCCCCCAGCGGCCTGCCGTGCTCCTCCAGGGTGCGCGTGTCCCGATCCGACGAGCCACGCACCGTCTTTCCGTCCAGAGCGATGATCGCCCCGTCGACCTGACGAGCCATCGACGCCACCCAGCTGTGAAACGCGTCTTCGAGAGCCTCCGGATCCAGGCGGCTGATCGTCCGACGATACGTGTCGTCGGAGGGGACCGGATGATCCCCCTCGGGCAGGTCCAAAAACTGTTCGAACCACTGCTTCTTGGCGTGCGCAAAGGTCTCGATGCTTCGCCACCCGTTTGCCCCGCCAAGCACCGCACAGATGGCGATAGAGAGGATGTTGATGAGCGGATGATCCTTCCGGCGGTCGATCCGTGGATCCTCCAGGTCCAGAAAGTGGTCGATCAGAGCAGGGGACGGCGACGATTGCGAGACAGGCATCGGTTCAAAACGGGGCCGTGGATGGAATTGGGAACAGAACCTCCACCAAGATCTGACATCGGCCGAAATTTTAAGTGAGGGAGCCTGTGCACATGCAGGGTCGAATCGAGCCGGTTGACTTGGATGTCCGCGCGGGGGTGGGCGTCATCGGCGGGGAGGGGCGAATCGGCGCCAACCGGCGCGTTCACCGGCGGATGGGTTCACGGGCTGATGCGCTTGAACGTACGAAAGCCCGAACGCACGAAAGGACGATTTCGCATTTGCGTCTTCGTGCGAATGCGTAATTACGCGATAGTACTATTTTGCTTTTTCGCTTTCGTACTCGTTTACTGATTCACGTGACGAGGGTACTGCGCCTCGGCTGTTCTCGCCGCCCGTTTTTCCTGACCGTTTCGCCCTTCCTGCTCATGCCTGCCTCGGATGCCCCCTACGTTCTCTCCATCGCCAACCAGAAAGGGGGGGTGGGAAAGACCACCCTGACCGTCGGCCTGGGAGAGTCCTTGTCCCGACTCGGATACGATGTGTTGGTAATCGACTACGACGGACAGGCCAACCTGACCGGCTGGGTGTACGGCCAGAAGCTGGAAGCGGACGATGTCAACATTCTCGACGTTCTCGCTTCCGACGACTGGACGCTTCTCAACACGGCCGATGAAGCGGAGGGATTTGGGTTTGACTTCATCGGGTCGACGGAGGAGCTGTTCGACTTGGAGGTGAAGCTCTCCAACGATAACTACCGCGTGTTCGCGCTCCGGCGGGCCGTCTCGGAACTCAAGACGAAATTGGCCGAGGGCTCTCAGAGCGCCTCAGGACGGCGATACGACTTCTGCCTTGTGGACTGCCCGCCGGCGCTGGGATTGGCCGTTACGCAGGCGCTCAATGCGTCTGATGGCGTTCTCGTGCCGACGATCCTGGAGAAAATGGCGATTGAAGGTCTGAAGATGCTCACCGACGAGATCGATCAGGCCCGAATGAACGGACGAGCCGACGTGGAGCTGGTGGGGGTGGTGCCGACGATCGTGCACGTCGTCCGCAGCCAGACGCAGAGCATTGCCGGGGTGCTGCGAGAGCGGTTTGGCGAGGCCTTTCTGGAGGAGGAACAGGTCCCCGTTCGCACGAAAATCTCGGAGGCCAGCGCGGTGTCTCAGTCGATTCGGGAGTACTGCGAGAGACAGGACTCCTCCGAGTACGAGTACTTCGATGCGCTTGCCCAACGTGTTGTGTGCAAGACCATCGGCATCCAGGACTCGAACGCCGAACCGGTCCCGACTTCTCGCGACGGCTTCGTCGTGTAGCCGCATGCCGACCGTCCTACTCGCCCTGATTCCCTGAACCGATCCGTTTCGTTCGATGCCCCCGAAGAAGAAACCCAGCAACAACGAGGAGTCCACCGGCGACCGCTCCGATCCTATTGCGGAGGCCACCAACTCGCTTCTCGGAGATCGTCCCAATGCGCAATCGCGGAATCGTGAAAACGCGCAGTCGCGAAATAGTACTATTTCACTATCGCACGATGGCACGGTGGATTCCTCGCAGGAGACTACCGGCCGAGACGCCGTCGGAGGAGCCGATTCGGAAACTGAGCCGCCTGTCCGACGAACCGAGGAGGCGTCGAGCCCCGACGGCGGGAATGGGAGAGCGGGTTCGGAGAAATCGACGACCGAGAAGGACCGCCTGCCGGGCCCGTACGTGCCCACCGATGTCTCCTACGCCCTCCAGGAAATCCAACTCAAGCTGCGGCGCATGACGGGGGAGAAAGTGTCGCAGTCCCTCGTCATTCAGTGTGCACTCGAGATCTGCATCGAGGATTTTCGTCGCCAGGGTGCCGAAAGCGCTCTTGCTGCGTTGGTCCGGGAGCGCTCGTCGTGAGGGGGGTCGGTGCGTGACGGACGGGGGTACGTGCCACGAGAGAATCATACCAGCCGGAACGGGTATTGGTCGGAATGAGACCGTTCAGGTCGTCCCGGATGGCCGCTGGGTACGAGGCGTTTCCGGAGACAGACCCGCTTGGGGGTGTTCTCCACGCGTTCTACCACTCTCCTCCTCTCGATGGAAAGACCGGGGGGTACGAGAAATTCGGCGTCTGCTACCGACGGATGGACTTTTTTCTCTCCGTCGGCAATCAACGTGCAAGGGATCTACGAATGTCTTCACTGATGGCTTTCACTGTCGCCGGGAGGTGGTTTCCAGGAGCAGCGTTCGTGACACGGATTTAGACTACCGGTTGATGAACCGCCGAGACGCGAGATCCGAAAGATGAACCTCCACGGGAGCATTCACCAGACAGAGTCAATGAGGGGTCTCCAAGCGTCAGATGGACTCGCTTGCCGGTCCCTCGCTGGCTGAAGAGGACTGCTGGTCGAAAAGGATGGGTGCCAGGACGTAAAGTCAGCGGTTGAAGCCCGATGTGAGTCTGCACCTCCGCGAGCCATAGCCGAATGGACCAACACATGCGAGGACAAACGGGCACTGGGTCTCAGGAAACAAGACCTCGTTGCCCTTGCGCGCGCTCTTTTTATTTCTTTTTATTCGTTTTACTACGTTTGGGTTGTTCTAGAAACCGAGAAAAGTCAACGGTTTATCGACTGAGGGGTACGAGAAATTCGGCGTCGGGGTACGAGAAATTCGGCGCCAGGGTACGAGAAATTCGGCGTCAAACGGCCTGTTTGCTACGAGAAAAACGGCGTCGGGTACGAGAAAATCGGCGTTGGGTACGAGAAATTCGGCGCGGGGGGTACGAGAAAATCGGCGTTGCCCGATATCCGTCGTTTCACATTTTATTTACGATTCTGATTAGCAGCTAAAGTATACCGCATACGGCGGGATCGTCGTCGTTTTCACGCCGGGGGTACGAGAAATTCGGCGTCAGGGTACGAGAAAATCGGCGTCACGCGAGCTTCGGGTACGAGAAAAACGGCGTTGGGTACGAGAAAATCGGCGTGCGGGTACGAGAGATTCGGCGTGGGGTACGAGAAAAACGGCGTTGGCCGTTCACCGGTGCTCCGGGCTCCCGACTCGGGATCGCCCCACAGCGTCTTTACATTCATGCCCGTGGTCTCGATTTTCCTTTTCTACCGTCAATCCACTCTTTTCCGCTCTCGCACGCCGCCCGCCGAAGCCGGGACGATCTGACCACAGCCTTCCGAGATCATGCCCCCTTCTCCCCGTTCAGAGAGCGATTCGCAGCACTCTCTCTTTCCGTCGACCACGCAGGGTCTGTCGTCGGTGTCGAGCAGCCGCGACGAAACCCAGACGAAAAAGTGGGTGGTCCTCCACAACGATATCGTGCTCGCCCGCGTGGACTGGGACATCCACATGAACCGCATCTTCGCCATGCTCGTCAGCCAGATCTCGATGGATGACGAGCAGTTCACCATGCAGCGCATCCGGGTGAAAGACCTCGTCGACCTCGCTCAGATCAAGCGCGAGGGGATCCACAGCGACATCGCCGACGCCGCCCAGCGTCTTGTCCGAGAGCCGTTCGAATTCCGGACGGAAGATCATCACTACGAAGGCTATCCCATCTTTTCGGTCTGCAAGTACGTGCGCGGCGAGGGCTGCGTAGAGGCCCACTTCAACGAAAAGGCGCGCCCGTACTTGCTCAAGCTGAGCGAGTGCTTCACCCGCTACCGGCTGCGGCAGGTGATGAAGCTCTCCACCGCCTACGCGGTGCGGTTCTACCAAATTGCGAAGATGATCGAGCGGTCGGAAGGGGCCCGGAGACAGACGATGGACATCCCGTTCTTCCGAGAGCTGTTCTTGATCGAGGAAAAATACGACCGCTATTCCGACGTCGTCCGGTTCGTCATCGAGCCCTCCGTGCAGGAGGTCAACGAAAAAACCGACACCAACCTGCGATGCCGAACCATTCGAAAGGGGGGATCCAAGTACGGCAAACCGCTCGAGTTGGAGTGGACGGTCTGGCCATCCGACACCTCGGAGCCAGACGGCGCCGTTCCCCGCACCAACGAGTTGCAGCTCGAACCGCCGTCGACCGCAGGCCGGGAAGCGGCGAAAGATCCCTTCGAAACCTGGTTCGAACAACAGCCCGAGGAGCGGCAACGCGCCCTGACCGACAAGGCACAAGAACTGGTGCGACAGGACGTTGCCGGTCGCGAGATCGGCGAGCGCGCCATCGAGGCCCGGGTGCAGATGAAGCTGCGTGAGATCACCAAGGACCTGCGCCGATCCAGCGCGTAACCGGGAATCCGGCCCGAAATCTGGGCGGGAGTGGGGGTCGCACCATCACGGCCGCCGCCCGAGCCGCGAAACATCCGCCAAGACCGGCAGCATGCCGATCAACGGCCGGCGGACGTCGTATGTGGATTTCTGACCGTCAACTCCTTTCATCCCCGACCCACCCCCTGTCCGATGCGGATCGAACTCACATCCAGCGACCATCACCTGATTGACAAAGCAACGCAAACGATCGTCCGGCGCGTATCGAAGAACGGTCGCAAGCCCGTCGCCAAGCCGATGCCGGTTACGTCCGATACCCATGACGACGGCTTCGTAGAGAGCGAGCACCGCCGGGTCATCGACATCTGGAGTGCCAGCCCGGAGCTCGTTCAGACGCTGACGCACATTCAGCTTCCGGAGGGGATCCAGGTGACCGTCACCGAAGCGGGATGACGGCGACGCACCACCGACCGCCCGGTGCGTCCGGCGCGTCCTGCGGGTCCGGTGCGTCCGGCACGCATCCGCACGAGCCGCGGTTCGACCGCCCGCTCCCTGCCGTACTGCTCTTTGCTGCACATCACGCCTCCCCGGGTCGTGCCGCCCCTCCACGCATCCTCCACGCACCGTTCTGCGCATCGCCTTCGCGCACTCGTCCACGCGACCCGCCACGCACGCACTCGCTGCGGTCCCGCCCCCCCGTCGGGTTCCCGCGGGTGCTGCACCCGCACACGTCCCGATCCGCCTATCCCCCCGTCGCCGCCTTCTCTCTCCATGCTGACGCTTGATCGCCCCCTCGTCGTTTTTGACCTGGAGGCCACCGGCACCGATCCGTCGGAGGCCCGGATCATCCAGATTGCCGGCCGTCGCCTCGTTCCGGGCGATACCGGACCAATGCCCGGGCCGGCGTTCGACCAGCTCGTACATCCGCAGGAGCCGATTCCGGATGCCGTCGCCGATCTGACCGGGATCACCGACGACGACGTCTGCACCGCGCCGCCCTTTGCCGAGATCGTCCCTGCGGTTCAGGACCTCGTGGGCGACGCCGATCTGGCCGGCTTCAACGTTCACGCCTACGACCTGCCGCTCCTGCAGGCGGAGATGCAGCGCGCAGGCCAGACGCTCGCCGGGCCCAACGATCGAGAAATCGTCGACGTCTTGCGCCTGGAGCAGGTCCTCGTCCCGCGCAGCCTCGAAGCTCTGTACCAGCAGTACACCGGGCAGACGATGGACGGCGCCCACGACGCGGCCACCGACGTTGACGGGACGCTCGCGGTGCTGGAGCACCAGCTCCGCAAGCACCAGCCCTCGGCGTCGTCTCCGAAGGAACTGGCGCAGCTGATTCGGGGCGACTATCTCGACGATCAGCGCCGCCTCAAGCGCGGGGACGACGGATCTGTGGAGGTCTGCTTCGGCAAGCACGCCGGCAAGACGCTGACGGAGATCTACGACGAAGCGCCCGGCTACATCCGCTGGATGCGCCGGGAGATCCCGGCCCTCCAGGAGCACATCGACCAGACCCTCGGCTGACCTTCCCCTCTCCTGGGACCCCGGCAACTGGCCTCTCCGATCCCGACCCCGATGCGGCCCCATCCTCGCACCCTCCCACCGGCAGGCGCACCGATGACCCACTCACCGGACCCGTCCCCGTCCGATCCGCGCCCAACCCGCAGCGACGCCTCCTCTGGGCAGTCGCTCCCGGTGCATGCGGCCGATGCATCGTCGGCCCCGGCACAGACCGGCAGCCGGACTCCCTCCGGCCCCGGCCGGAACCGCGCCCAGGACGCGCCCCAGCGTGCAGGCCCCGACGTGGCCCCCCCGGCGGAACGCCCGTGGCAGGCCTTTGCGCGCCCCCCGGCGACGCGTCCGGGGAAGCGAGCGCCGGCGACGGCCCCTGACGAGGAGGCGTCCGGCTCCTCCCTCGCCCGCCCGGTCCTCGTTCAACCGGCCCCGCACCGCTGCACGAACTGTGCGTCGCGCCGGACGGGCCCCTACTGCGCGAACTGCGGCCACCGTCACCGGACGAGGCGCCTGACGGTGCGCCGATTTCTGCGCGACCTGAGCCGCCGGCTCTTTGATCTGGAGTCGGGATTCTGGGTGACCGTCCGCACCCTCACGACGGCTCCCGGGCAGGTGTCGCAGGACTACGTTGCCGGGCGTGGGGAGCGCTACCTTCGGCCGGGAACCTACTTGATTCTCGTCATCACGCTGTCGGTCTTCGCCTTCGCGTTCGTCGAGGACGCATACACCGACTACTTTCTCAACAGCCTGACGCAGGCGGCCCTGCAGCCGGGCGCCGTCGACGGAGTTGCTCTGCAGGAGGTCGCAGCGACCGCCACGCGGTGGATCAGCCAGGGATCGCTGTACCTGACCCTCTTCATCGCCGCCGCGTTCGGGGTCCTGGCCCGAATCCTCGTGCCGGGCTGGGGCCAGGCCTTTACCGTTGCCGAGTCGACGGTCTTCGCGCTCTACACCACGTCGCACGGGTACCTCCTCACCCTCTTTCTGTATCCGCTTGCCTGGTTCACGATCAACGGCGTGTCGGGGGCGATCATTCTGAGCTATGTCATGATTGCCGGGATTGCTGTGTACGTAACCGTTGCCGCCCGCCGGTTCTTCCGGTCCACCTGGGCCGTCGCGGCGATGGTGCTGATCACGTACGGGATCGTTCAGGTCGTTTTCGGACTGATCGCAGGAATCATTGGCTTTGCTCTGGGCTTTGCGCTTCATCTTTGACTGACTCTCCCGGCTAAAGCCGGAGGGTTTATTGCCTTCTCGCGCTCTACCAATACTTTAACTCCCGAAAGGCCGGCGTGCAGGCCCCGTTGGCCGGGCAGGCCACGTTGGCAAGGCCGACGCGCCATGGACCCGGAGCGGCCGCACGAAGACCCGGAGCGGCCGCACGAAGACAGCCGCCGGCCCATTGCCGCTGTAGAGGGGCGGCCGCGCACGTCCCAACCGGCGTTGCAGTATCGTTATACTCTGCACGTCACAGTCCCGGCCGGCCCTGGGCTATCGTTCGGGTGACGGCCCCTTTTTCGTCCCGCTCTTTCGTGGGGGCCGCACCGAACGAACCGTTCCCCACTCCGCCCTGTGTGTCATGATCCGCCACGCCCATTCCCGGCCGACTCCCCTCCGCTTCGTTGCCGCCCTCGCTCTCGCGGTGCCGCTCCTGTTGCTTGTCACCGCCTGCGACAGCGGAGGCAGCGACGACCCGCCCGACCCCGTCCTGGAGATGTCTTCCATCGAAGTGGGCCTGCAGGGGGGCGGCGTCGGGCTGCAGTTCTTCGTGCAGGCCGACATGGACCTTAACTACCGCAAGGTCACCGTCGAGCCGCCGCCCCCGTTCAACGACGACATCGTCTACAACTTCGGCGACACGTTCGTCATTGCCGAACAGTCCACCCCGCTTCAGGCGGACGACGAAGCCTACACGAAAGTAAACGGCGTCTGGGGATTCACCTTCGACGTCACGTCCGGCTCCGGCTCTGATACCCGCCAGCACATCATCGGCACGTCGATAACCGTGGGGGGCGGACAGTCCGCTGCCACGGACGCAGGCGGGATGCGGACGGTGGATCCCCGCCTGCCGTGATCCGGTGCGACGGGCTGTGCCGACCGGGGTCTGTGTCGACCGGAGTCTGTGCCGACTGGGCTCTCGGTAACCCCGGAGATCGGGATGGGATTTCATCCGTAGGCGGTAGGGCGGGTGCGCCAACCGCGCATCCGCTCAACGGCGCCGTCCCCTACATTTGTTGGCGAGCGTTCGCGTCGTGCACCTGTCCTCGCACACCAATCCGCGGCGCTCGTCCCGGCGGGTGCGGCCAGACGGAAGCAGCAGAGCCGGCGGCACGGCATCGTGCAGCGATGACATCGTGCGGCGATGACATCGTGCGGCGATGGGGTGCAACCGACGAGTGCGCCCCCCTCGGAGCGAGCCGCCCGCTTCTTCCGGCCCATGTCGCCTCCGCCTTCCACGCTCGACCCCCGAACCGACCGCGAACTGCGGGCCTCGATCGTCGACGAGCAGTCCGGGTGGCAAGACGCCTACGAGGCCCTCGTGCACGGCCGGTACGGCCCCGTCGTCGATCACGCGATCGAATCTGCCCTTCAGCGCTACGGGGCCGACCTTGCCCGCGACGAGATTCTGGAGCGGCTGTTCACCCATCTGCGCGGGCCGGACGCCGCCTGGACGAACCTCAAGTCGTGGGCGCCGGAGCGTGGTCCCCTGCGCGCCTGGCTGTGGGTGGTGACGCGCAACCTCGTCCGTCGCCTCCTCCGGCGCTCAAACTCCCATCCGGACGCGCACCCTCTCAGTCCCACCGGCGAGCGGACCGACGACGCATGGGAGGCCACCCCGCCCGCCGAGGCCCCCCCGGCCGAGGATGTGGTCACCGTGGCCCTCTTGCTCGAACGAATGAAGCCGGAGTGCCGCGATCTCCTTCGGCTGAAGTACTTCGTCGGCCTGACCGACGCCGACATCGGCGCTGAGCGCAACATCAGCCGGGAGTGGGCCAACCGGAAGCGCCGCCGCTGCGAGCGACACCTGGCCCGCCTGCTGGATCGGGAGGGCCTCGTGCCTGAAGACTTTTCCTTCTGATCCTTCTGAGAAGCCGAGGCGGCCTTGCCTCCCGCTTTCCGGTACCGGGCGCACTCCGCCGCCTCTCCACCCCCCGTTCCCCGCCCTCTTCCTGCGTTCGATCGGCATGCCTGATCCCTCTTCCTTCGACGCTGCTGCGGTCCGAGAGCTTCTCGCCGAGGCGGGCGCGGCCTGGCGGGCGCGTCTTACCCGGTCTCTGGAGGCATCGCTCAGCCGCCTCCCGGAGGAGGACGAGCAGATCCTGCGCCTCACCGTCCAGCACGGGGCAACCGATGAAGAGGTCGCTCACCTCCTGGCCGACGACCCATCGACCGACGACCGATCGACCGAAGATGGATTGGCAAACGACGGACTGGCCGACGACGGATTGGCCGGCCGACGGCACACCGCCGAGCAGATCCGGGAGAGAAAGCGCCTTCTTCTTCGTCGTCTCGCGACGGATCTGGACCTGGACGATCTCGACCAGCCCGGGCGAGCCGTCGAAGCGGTGCTGGCCCTCTCTGCACCGCCAGCGACCCGCCGGGGCGGACGCCCGGAGCAGCCGGTCCAACCGCCGTCCCCCTCCTCCCCGCCGGCGCACTCATCGCCCGTCGGCAGCGAGCGCCCGTCCGCCCGTTCCGACCGCCGGGCACAGGGGGGCCCCGACGGTTCTTCCGCCGGCGCTCATCGCCGGAGGCGGGGGCGCGGAACGGGGCGACGCGTGCCGTGGGCGGTCGGCGCAATTGTCTTGCTTCTCGTGCTGTACGGTGCGGTCTGGGCGGTCGGGCAGGGCCGGTGGTCCGAGGTTCAGGCGCTGGCCGCGGTCGAGCCCTACGCGCAGGATCTACAGCCCGCTCTCCGGAGCGCGTCGGCCGACCGCCAAACCCGTGCACCGGACGCTGCGTCGGCATCGTTTGCGCGCGGGGCACGGGCCCTCCGCGGGGCGAAAACCTCGACGCTGGGTCTCTTTCCCCGCTACGATGCCGACTCCGTCCGCGCGGCCGTCGACCATCTTTCCCGGGCGTACGAGCAGGCGGAGGACCCCTTTGCCCGCGCTCGCTCCGCCTTCTTTCTGGGCAAAGCGCACCTGATGGCCGAGGATGTCGCCGCGGCGCGTCGCTGGTTCGAAGCTGTGCTCACCGAACGGGTGGCCCTTTACCGCGAGGACGCTCGCACCCATCTGCGGGCGCTGCCCGAGGCGATCAACCGTCCTCGGAACCGATCAAGATGAAGGGGGCCCACACAAAGGGATCTGCCTGGCGCGGCGACGACCGGAGTAGAGACCGCTTCGCTGCATGGAGCGCCCGGCCGCGCGGCGTTCCGGACAGAAGCTCGTCGTAGAACCGGACCATGAGATCGCGCGTGGGGGCATCGGGGGCCTGCCACAGGGAAACGACCAGGTTCTCGGCTCCGGCAAACAGAAAGCCCCGCGTCAGCCCGATCACGCCTTCCCCGCTGACCAACCGGCCGAGGCCCGTCTCGCAGGCGCTCAACACGACGAGTTCTGCGTTCAGCGACAGGCCGTAGACCTCCCCGAGATGGAGCGTTCCATCCTCCTCGCTCGACGGGTCGGCCGGTGCCAGCAAGAGCCGCGAAAGAGCGGGGGCCGACTCGCTCGTGAGTCCGTGCGTTGCCAGGTGCACGAAGCGATACCGGGCCGCCTCTTTGGATTTGAGAACCTGTTCCTGCGCGTCGTCGTCCACGTACACCCGAACCGCATCGCCGACGAGCCGGTCCCACCAACTCAGCCGTTCCTCGAACCGGTTGGCGATGGCACGCACTTCCTGGCGCGACGCGGGCAGCGCCCCGCTTCCGGTGCGCACGGCCCAGGCCGGGTCGTGCGCTCGAATCTGCCGAAAGAGCGTATCCGTCCGGGCGTTCGCCTGCCAGCCGCCGGCAAAGACGGGGGCCAGCGCGAGAAATTCGCGATCCGCCGCCGGCCGATCCCCGCGGTGAGGACCCAGAAAGAGAGTGGCGGAGTAGGCGTAGCTGATCGTGCGATCGAGCAAAAGGTACGGCAGCACCCGGTAATCCCGAATCGAATCCGCGGCGCCGGCCGGCGGAGACGGCGGTGCTGTCAAGAGGGCCTCGAACGACACCGCATGGAGGATCCCGTCCGGAATCACAACCCACCGGTCGGTCGGGGCACCTCCTGCGATCGGGGCAACGAGAGACTCGTAGAGGGCCCGTCCGCTCGCGACGTACTCTGCGTACGTTCGGTCCATGATGGCCTGGCGGAAGGTGGCTACCTGCTCGGTGACGGTCCTCGTCGCGGCAACGGGGCGGATGCGAGCGCTGTCTGCCGTGATGGCGACGGCGTACACGGAGTCGGGGCCGACGGTGTAGGAGAGGAGGGAGGCCGGCTCCGGACGGCCGCGAAGAGCCTGCTGAAGGTCGTCCAGCCCGGCTGTTTCCACCGCGTACCGCAGCGAGAGATACGCCGGATACGCACGCTCGAACAGCGCCTGCAGGTCGGCGTGCTCGGTGCGCCGCGCGACCAGGCGGTCCTCCCAGCGGGCCACCGAGGCAGAATCCGCCGGGCCGGCTCCCTGACGGGCTCCGGCGAGGCGCTGCTCGTAAAACCGGATCTCGCGGCGCAGGGTGCGCTCCCGGTCCGCCAGCGAGTCCGGGAGTGCGGCACCGTGCTGGGAACGGGTGTCCGATCGGGCATCGACAAGCGAAGCCGCCTTTCCCTTTTCACCGAACCGAAACGCCGCCCGCAGGTCCCGGCGGTCTCCCGTGCGCCGGTGCAGGCGCATGGCCGCACGCAGCGCTCGAGCGTACATGCCGGCGGTTTCCTCGGCGAGATAGATCGTGGAGCGTTCCGACACGTACCGACGCCGAAGGTCCTCGGCGGCGGCAACGGCCAACTCGTACGCGGTGACGGCGGCTCGAAGGGGCGACCGCCCGTCCCCCGGAGTGGCGGTGGCGGCAAGCGCGTCCGCCAGGTGCATCCAGGTAAGGACGAGGGTGGGGTGAGAGAACGGCTCAAGGCGTTGCAGCGAAGAGGAAGAGCCCGCAGCAAGAAGCTCCCGCACCGGCGCCGCCCGACCGGTCGCGCGTGCCCGATTCGCTCCTGCCTCTGTCGCCGGTGCCCGATTCGCCACCACCGCTCGAATCAGGCTCTGCACCGCCGCCTCGACATCCCCTTGCTCGTAGAGGATGCGGCCGATGGTCCGGTGGGCCTCCGCCACATCCGGGTGCCGCTCACCCCACACCGCGCGAAACATCGCCAGCGACTGCCGGAGAAGCCGAAGAGCCGTTCGGCTTTGGTTCTGATCGTGGTGGAGGACGGCGAGGTTGTGCAGGGAGTTGGCAATATCCGGGTGCGGTCCGTCGTAGAGGCTACGCCGGATGGCGAGCGCCTCTTCGTGCGCGGCCCGGGCGTCGTCGTACCGCTCCTGCCGGTCGTAGACGACGCCCATGTTCTGAACGATGTTGGCGATGCGCCGGTCGGCCGGTCCTCCAAGCGTGCGAAGCGTGCGGAGCGCTGGCTCGAAGTGCGCCAGGGCGTCGTCGTACCGAGCCAGGTCGCTGTAGGCCGAACCGATGTTGCCTCGCACCGTGGCGACGACCGGATGGTCGGGCCCGTAGGTCGAAATCAGGATGCGCAGGCTTTGGTGCCAGTGCTGGAGCGCGCCGCCGAGATCGTTTAGTCGGTACAGGATCACCCCCAGGTTGCTGTACGTCTTGGCGATGGCCTCACCTCCTTCCCCGCCGGTCTGGCGGTAGACCCGGATCGCCCGCCGATACGCTCGTTCGGCGGCCGGGTAGTCTCCGTGCTGCTCGTACCAGATGCCCCGGTTGTGGTGGAGAAACGCAACATCCGGATCCGATTCGCCGACGCTGGCGGCGAAGAGCGACTGCGCCGTGTCGAACGCCTCCAGGGCCGGCTCGGCGGCGCCTCTGATGTCGAGCGCGATGCCCCGGTGCAGGTGCGCGCGGGCCAGAGCAGGGTGCGAGGGAGGAAGGTGTCGGTTCCCGACGTCGATCGCACGGGCGAGCCGTACGTCGGCCGAGTCGAGCGCTCCCGACCGCCAGGCAACCTCGCCGAGGCCGGTCAGAGCGTCGACGACCTGGTTCCACGCGCCGGCAGCGCGCCCCCGAGCGGCCAACCGATGGAACGCGGCCGTTGCCTTTTCGAACTCGGTGGCGCGCGCCAGCGCCCGGGCGCTGTCGACCGCGGACGGCCGGGAGGAGGGGGGCGACGGGGCGGCCCGTTTCGCGGTGGGAGGGTGCGTGGACTCGCCACACCCGGCAAGAGCAATCCCGAGAGCGGCGGCGAGAAGGAGAGGAAGAGCGAGAGCCCGGATCATGGATACCGTGAGGTCGAGATGCCGTGAGGTCGAGGTGCCGTGAGATCGAGATACCGTGAGGTCGAAAGAACGGAGGAGAAACCGCCCGGACACCCCGATCCCAGGATCCGCGCATAGGGGCAGAGGACTGCGCACCGGGGCAGAGAGGGAAGGGGGAGCCCGCCACCGAAGCCGGACGGACCACGATACGCCCGCACCGGCCGCTCGGCAGGACGCTCCGGACGAGGCGACGATCCCGGAACGGGATGCAGTAAGGTACCCATTCCCGGAGACCCGCGGCGACGGTTGTGGAGAACCCTCCCGTCATCTCAGGCGCAGACGGACGGGGGCGATTCGACACATGCGCCGGGGCATCGGCCCCGGACAGCGGTATCCCCGGGCTCCATCCACGCGGCCGGCACGCAAAGATAACAGTTTTCTAATCGTCCGGTGTTCACACCGCGGGTGGCAGCCCGACTATCTCCCCCCGCGTTCCCTCTGCCGACTGCCGGAGCCCGACTGCCGGAGCCGCCCGCCGACCGGGCCGTCCCGACGGCCGGGTGGGAGGGAGCCCCGTGCGCAGAACGGTTGATCCTCCGCGCGAGACTGTTGATCCTCTCGACCTTTCGCCCCGTCCGATTATGACTGCTGCTACCTCCTCCCTCCGGCGCCTCGCGGTATCGTGGAGGGTGATGATGTTCGCCCTGGCATCGCTCGTGCTTGCCGTCTCGGCCGCCTCTCAGACGCCCGACGTGCCCGGACATCCGGGCGCCTCCGTCTCGATCCCTGGCATCCCGCAGGCTGTGAGCGAGCAGGTCGCCACGGCCGTTCACGGCGCCGATCGCCGCGGAAAGGACGGTCCGATGGCTGTGCTCGGCCCCACCCTCACCACGCTGTACTACGACTTTCAGGCCGCTCAGACATCCGGGCGTGCCGACCCGTACACGGCTCCGGATCCCCTCCGGGGCCTGACGCGCGTTCACAACGGACGGGTCTTGATCGATGCCACTGCGAAGCGGGGCGCGGCCGAGCGGCTCGTTCGGCAGTTGCGGCGTCTCGGGTTGCAGGACGGCTCACAGTTTGGGCGCGTCGTGTCTGGCTGGTTGCCCGTGAACCGGCTCTCCGATGCGGCTGCCCTTCCCGAGCTGCTGGCCGCTCGCGGCTCCGCGGCTCACGTCCACGTCGGATCGGTGACGAGCCAGGCCGACGTCGCGATGCGAACGGACATCGCCCGCCAGAATACCGGGCTGGATGGCACCGGCCAGACGGTGGGCGTGCTGTCGGACTCCTACGACAACTCCACCGTCGCCGCGACGACGGCCGCGCAGGACATTCAGACGGGCGACCTGCCGCCGCCGAACCGGATCAACGTACTGGCGGAGAGAAGCGATCCGGGCGTCGACGAAGGGAGGGCGATGATGCAACTGATTCACGACATCGCGCCGGGCGCAGATCTGGCCTTTCACAGGGCCCTCGATGGCATTGCAGATTTCGCTCAAGGCATCCTCGATCTCGCCAGCGCCGGCTCCACGGTCATCGTCGACGACATCATCTACTTTGCCGAGCCGATGTTTCAGGACGGGATCGTCGCGCAGGCGGCCGACCAGGTCGATGCCCAGGGGATTCCGTACTTTTCATCCGCCGGCAACAGCGCGCGGCAGTCCTTACGATTTCGGGTAGAGCGCGAGAAGGGCTTGTAGAGCCCCGTACTTTAGTGCGGGGGTACACGCACCCTTCTCGTGGTTCCGTTTTCGGAACCCTATCAACTTGCGGTTGCTGTTGATA
>CAKZLV010000177.1 GCA_937127285.1 uncultured Bacteroidota bacterium | reverse complement strand
CCCTCCCACGGGAAGCGGGACGGGACCGCGCCGACCAGGGCGCAGGTGTCCAGGACCTGATCGTAGTAGCTGAAGTCGTTCGAGGGAATCACGTCCAGGCCGCGGTCGGCCTGGGTCTGCCAGTGCGATTTTCGCAGCGCACGGGCGGAGTCGAGCAGTTCGTCCTGCGTGAGACTTCCGTTCCAGTAGCCTTCGACCGCCCGCTTCAGTTCGCGGTGCGCACCGATGCGCGGAAAGCCGAGGTTGAGTGCAGTCGCCATATGTGGAGTTGGGAGTAGGGAGTCGGCAGCGTGGAGGGGGCATCAAGCCTACTGCAAGGTGCAGAATTCCCGGCGCAATCGCCAGAGGGGGAGGTGGAGATCCCCAAAAATGTTCGACCTGGTAACGGATCCGGGCGCTGTAAGGAGCACAGTGCGGGCACGGCGGGGCAGCCGCAATCGCGATTGGGCGGTCGCCGCCGCACCGGCTCCGGATCCTCGTCAGTTCGAGGGAGAGAGTCGGGAGGAGTCGGGCGGTCTTGCCGGCTCCGCCTGCCGGTCGGCCGGACGCGGAGCGGGGGCACCGGGAGAAGCATCGGACGCGTCATCGGGAGGGTCGCGGCGGCAGTGCGGGTCCGGCGACGGGCGGCCGCGGAGGGCGGTGGCGAGCACGAGGCCGAGGCCGGACACGACGGCCACGACGGCGAAGGCCGGGCCGTAGCCCCCGGCGGGCCCGGACGCAGAGGCCGCCACTGCGCCGATGACGGCACCGCCGAGGAGTTGGCCGACGCCCAGGCTGAGCGTGTTGAGGCCCTGAACGACGGTGCGTTCTTCGGCCGTCGATTCCTCGAGCAGAATGTAGCTGAGGGCGGACCCGAGGAGGGCGGCCAGGCCGAGCCCGATGGCAACCGACCCGCCGTAGAAGGCCGCTCGGCTCGCGGGGAGGGCCACGATGAGGGCGAGACCGGCCGTTTGCAGGGCGGTCCCGGCCAGGATAACGGCGCGCGAGCCCACCCGGTCCAGCAGGCGCCCCATGGCCGGAGATCCGACGGCCACGGCCCCGACGAGCGGCAGCAGCATGAACGAGGCCGTACTGCTATCGACCGAGAAGGCGGCCACGGCGAGGTCGGAGAAGAAAATGAACGTGGCCTCCACCACGCCCGCCACCACCCCGAGAAGGGCAGCGATGACCACCTGCCGGTTGCGAAAAAGGCCGAGCCGCAGAAGCGGGTTGGGGGCGCGCCGCTCGGCCCGGACGAACGCAACCGCTCCGCCGACCGCAACCAGGAGGAGTCCCCCGGTGTCGACCGACAGGAGGCTTCGGAGCGGCGCCCCGGCGTCGACCCCGTTGACGGCGACGGCGACAGCGGCGAGCGTCGCGCCCAGGGAGACGAGCCCCCACCGGTCGATGGGCCCGGTATCGGCCCCGCCTGTGGAAGGAAGCAGGCGGCCGGCGATGACGGCGACGAGGGCGGCGAGGGGAACGAGAAGAACGTACAGCCACCGCCAGCTCGCCACCCCGAGCAGAACGCCGGCCAGGGCCGGGCCGATGAGAAAGGCAACGCCGTAAACGGCCCCCAGCAGTCCGAGGGCGCGGCCGCGGCGCTCCGACGAAAAGACATCTCCCACCATCGCGCTGGCTGCCGGAAAGATACCGGATGCGGCCGCCCCCTGGACGGCCCGTCCTGCGAGCAGCATCTCGAAGGTCGGCGCCAGGGCCACCAGAAGGGCCCCGACCCCAAAGCCCGCCACCGCCGTGCTAAAGACCGTCCGCCGCCCGATTCGATCCGCCCACCGTGTCGTCAGCGGCACGCCGACGAGGTTGAACAACACGAAGACGTTGAACACCCAGGCGGCGTCGCGGGGGGCCAGATCAAACGCCTCGCGCAGCGCCGGAAGGACCGGGCCGGTCACGGCGAGGTCGACGGCTGCCAGGAGCACGCCGCAAAACAAAACGGCCAGGACGCGGCGCGACGAGGAAGCGGTCACGAAAACAGAGAATGCAAGTGGGGAAGGACGTGAGTGCACGGGTCGGCGATGTGTAACGTCGGACCACACGGGCGCGTTCGCCCTCCCTCCACTGTCTCCCTGCACGCGCCCTCGCATCCGCACATCCACCAACCCACACATCCACCAACCCACACATCCATCCCCCCACACATCCATCCGTCCATCCCTTCCCGCGTCCACACGTTCACCTGCGTGCCCGTGTGGACACTGCTTTCCGTCCGTCCGTATGTTGGCACGTGCCTTCCCTTCCTTCCCGGGCTTCGCAATCGATCATGGGCGACTCCAACTCCTCCTCCGGTTCTTCTTCTGCGACCGGCACCGAGCCCGCCGGCGCGGATCTCTCCGGGGATGGCACGGCAGGCGCAGCTGCTGGGGATGCGGCCCCCGGTGCCGACCCCGGTGCTGATCCCGGTGCTGATCCCGATGCCAACAACGTCGCCGAGATCGACGCCAGCATGACGCCGCCCGAGGAGACGGCCGTTTCCGGACGCAAACAGTTCGGCTGGTTCGGCGGCGTCTTTACCCCGACGCTGCTGACGATCCTCGGCGTCATCATGTTCTTGCGCGAGGGCTGGGTGATCGGGAACGCCGGGCTCCTCGGCGGACTCCTCATCATCTTCCTCGGCTTCGGGATCACCCTCTGCACCGCCCTGGCGATGTCGTCCATCACGACGAACATCCGCATCGGGGCCGGGGGCGCCTACGCGATCATCGCGCAGAGCCTGGGCCTGGAGGTGGGCGGCAGCGTCGGCATCCCCCGCTACCTGTCGCAGGCCCTGGCAGTGACGATGTACATCTTCGGCTTCCGGGAGGGCTGGCTCTACGTCTTCCCCGACCACCCGCCGATCTTGATCGACGTCGGCGTGTTCCTCGTCCTCTACGGCATTGCCACCATCAGCGCCGACTTTGCGATCCGCGTCCAGTATCTCATCATGGCCGTCATCGTGGGCTCCCTCGCCTCGATCGGGGCCGCGGCCGCTACGGGATCGATGCAGTACGGGCTGGGGGAAATCCAGCTGTGGGGCGACTTCCTCGGCTCGCCGGAGAACGGCTTCACCGGGTCGAGCTTCTGGATCGTCTTTGCGGTCTTCTTCCCGGCCACAACCGGGATTATGGCCGGCGCCAATATGAGCGGCGACCTCAAAGACCCGAAGCGGGCGATTCCGGTCGGCACCCTCGCCGCCATCGGGGTGGCGCTCGTGATCTACGTCTTGCTCGCCATCTGGCTCGCCCGCTCCGCAACGCCGGAGGAGATGCTGAACAACTACACGGTGATGATGGACAAGGCCTTTTGGCCGCCCGCCGTGCTCGCCGGCCTCCTGGGGGCCACCTTCTCCTCCGCCCTCGCCTCGATGGTCGGCGCCGGGCGCATCCTGCAGGCGATGGGCGCCCACCAGGTCGTCCCCGCCTCCGGCTGGCTGGCCCAGCTCTCCGACGACGGCGAGCCGCGCAACGCCATGTGGATCACCGGCGGCATCATCTTCCTCTCTCTCCTGGTCCGGGACCTGAACGCCGTCGCCCCCCTCATCACGATGTTCTTCCTCGTCACCTACGCGATGATCAACGCGGCGGTGCTCATCGAGCAGAGCCTGGACCTGGTGAGCTTCCGCCCCCGCCTGCGCATCCCGATCTGGGTGTCGTTCCTGGGCCTGCTCGGCTCCCTCTTCGCGATGTTTATCATCAACCCGACGGTGAGCCTCATCGCCGTCGTGGTGACCCTCGGGTTCTACTTCGTCCTGGCGCGCCGCCACCTCGACGCGCCCTTCGAGGACGTTCGCTCGGGGCTCTTCGTGGCCTTTGCCGAGTGGGCGGCGAAGAAAGTCACCGAGCTTCCCACCATGCAGGAGCGCGCCTGGAAGCCGAACCTGCTCGTCCCGGTCGAGGATGCGAGCGACCTGCGCGGGTCGTTTTTAATCATTCAGGACATCACCCACCCGCAGGGATCGGTCAAGATCGTCGGCGTCACCTCCGGCGACGACCGCGACGCCCTCGACGGCCAGATCTCCACCCTCACCCACGCCTTCCGCGAACGCGACGTGTTTGCCTCCGCAACGGTCATCGACACGGGCGGCTACGCCGAGAGCCTCTGCGCCGGCATGCAGACCCTGCGCGGCGCGTTCTTCCGCCCGAACGTCCTGTTTTTGCGGATGCCCGCCACGCCGGAGCGGGAGGAGGACTACCGGGCGGTGATCCAGGAAGCCGACCGCGAGAAGGTAGGCACGATCCTCTACGCGCCGCATCCGCGAGCCGCCCTCGGGCAGCGGCAGTCCATCAACGTCTGGATCCGCGACCGGAGCCCGAACTGGAAGATTTCGATGGAGATCGGCAACCTGGACCTGGCGCTCTTAACCGGCTACAAGCTCTCGCAGAGCTGGGACGCCTCGCTCCGGCTGCTCACCCTGGTGGAGGACCCGGACGAGGTCGAGAAGGCCCAGGACTTTCTGGAGAAGCTGATCGACGTCGGCCGCATCCCCAATGCGGAGGCGATTGCCGAAACGGGCTCGTTCAACGACTGCGTCCCCCGCGCCCCGCAGGCCGACCTCAATATCTTCGGCCTCGTGCCCGACCTCGACTTTGCCTTTCCGCACCGCATGGTCGACACGACGGAGTCAACCTGCATGTTCGTGCGCGACTCCGGCCTGGAGTCGGCCCTCGCGTAGCGGCAGGGACCTCACGTACCGCACGGGCCGGCGCCGGCGTCCTCTTCCGCCTCCGCCCGATCGAACCGCGTGCGGCCCTGCCGGACGAAGTGGTTCTCTTCCGGCACGTACCGTCGCTCCTCCACCGTAAAGCCGCCTGCATTCACGGTGATGCGGTTGTAGAGATTCGTGGCCCGGTTCGACCGGCGCCCGCGGTTGCTGGTGGCCGTCCCGGCGCTGGCCACCACGATCCGCCGGCCCGGGGCCACGTCGACCGCCTCGATGTGCGAAATGTGAAGATGCCCGCACAGGATGAGGTCCACGCCGACCCGCGCGGCCACGTCGAGGGCGTCCTGCGCGCGCTGGACGATGTCGTGCTTCCACAGGGCGCGAATCTGGGTGAGGTGATGATGCAGCACGAGAACCTTGAACGCCCCGTCCACCGCCCCGAGCTGCTCTTCCATGACGGTCAGGTCTCGGTCGGTCAGCCGCCCGTTTTTGATCGTGCGGCCGTAGGCAGAGTTGACGCCCAGAACGGCAACGCCGTCGGCCCGGTACGTCGGGGCCGGCTCCTCGCTGATGTACGCGCGGTAGCGTTCGAGGGGCCGCGTCAACCGGCGAATCGGCTTCCACCACGGATACACGTCGTGGTTGCCGGGCACGACGAGCACCTCGGGCTCGATGCGGTCGAGCATCGCCCGTGCCGCCTCGAACTCGGACGGCCGCGCCCGCTGCGTCAGGTCGCCGCTCAGCACAACCAGGTCGACGCCGTCCTCATTCACCTCGTCGACGAGGCTCTCCACAATCCCAGGATGAGCAATCCGCCCGAAATGCAGGTCCGAGATGTGAGCGAGGGTCGTCATTCCTGCGGGTTAGGCATCCATCGATCAATGGAGGAAATGGAGCGTCGAGGATGGAAGGTCGAGAAGGGACGAGCGCGGACACTCGAACCGGCGGCCGTTTTCCGAACGGGGCGACGCCCCATCCATCGAAGCATCGAAGCGGGAACGGCAACCTCTCCCTTCCTACAGTCCTACAGGAGAAGGTTCATCGGCTCCTCGAGGAAGGAACGAAGCGTCTGTAGGAACTGGGCGCCGACTGCACCGTCGACGACGCGGTGGTCGCAGGAGAGTGTCATCTTCATCCGCTTGCCCGGCACAACCTCCCCGTCTTCGACGACGGGCGTGTCGCGCACCTCCCCGATGGCGAGGATGGCGGCGTTCGGCGGATTGATGATGGCGGTGAAGTCTTCGATGCCGAACATGCCGAGGTTGCTGGTCGTGAAGGTCGCTCCCTCGAACTCTTCCGGCTGCAGTTCCCGGTTTCGGGCGCGCGTCGCCAGCTCGCGCGTCTCGGCGGCGATCTGCGAGAGACCCTTCCGGTCGGCGTCCCGGATGACCGGCGTGATGAGTCCCTCGTCGATGGCGACCGCGATCCCGACGTGGATCCGGTTGTGCTTGCGGATTTCGCCCTCCTCGGCGAGATACGAGGCGTTCACGAACGGGTGTTCGCGCAGCGCCAGGGCGCTCGCCTTCGTGATGAGATCGTTCGGGCTGATCTTCGGCCCGTCCTGCGCCTGGCTCTTCTCGTTGAGTTCGGCGCGGACCTCCATGAGGCGGGCCGCGTCGATGTCGACCGTCAGGTAGAAGTGCGGCGCGGTGAATTTGCTCTGGGCGAGACGCCGGGAAATCGTCTTCCGCATCTGCGAGATGCCTTCCGACTCGTACGGCGCGCCGTCGCCGGCCGTCGCCGGCCGGTCGGTCTCGATATCGTCGGGCATCGCGTAGGCCGGTTCTTCCTCGACCGGCGGCTCGGGCGGCTCGGGCTGCGCGTCGGGTTCCGGCTCGGCGGGAACCTCCGTCTCCACCTCGCCCGCTTCGATCTCCTCGATGCGCGCCTCGACGTCGGCCCGCACGATGCGGCCTTCCGGGCCGGACCCCGTCACCGCCGAGAGGTCGACGCCGTGCTCTTCGGCCAGGCGCCGCGCAAGCGGAGACGCCTTGATGCGCCGCCCCTCCGCGTCGGTGCCGGCCGGGACGGGATCGGGGGTGCGCTCGCGAAGCTGGCCGTCGCCGGCCGGCTCCTCTACGCCCGCGTCCGCCGCCGCAGACTCGTCCGTGTCGGCGGCCGGCGCTTCTTCCTCGGCCGCATCGCCGCCCCCGTCGGCCGAACCGTCGTCGATCAGGTCGGAGATGTCTTCTCCCTCCTCGCCCAGCACGGCGATCAGCTCCCCGATCGGGACGGCGTCGCCCTCGCCGATCAGCTTCCTGAGCAGGACGCCGTCGTCGAACGCTTCCAGGTCCATCGTCGCCTTGTCGGTTTCCACCTGGGCGATGACGTCGCCGGCCGACACCTCGTCGCCCTCATCCGCCAGCCAGGCGGACAGAACGCCTTCTTCCATGGTGTCGCTCAGCTTCGGCATCTCGATCGGGATGGCCATGAGTCGATGTCGCGTGTGAAATTTCGAGGGTCGAATGCGGGGACCGGAGTCGGGGGGGTGTCGAGGGCTCGCTCGAAGCTCGACACTCGGAACGGGTCACTGAACGTAGAGGACGCGCTTGGCGGCGTCGACGACGTTGTCGGCGGCCGGGACGTAGGCGTCCATGAGGTTCGGCGCGTAGGGCGCCGGGGTGTCCGGAGCGGTGACGCGGGCGACCGGGGCGTCGAGGTAGTCGAAGGCGCGGTCTTGCACCTGGTGGGTGACCTCGGAGGCAACGCTCGAGAAGGGGTTGCTTTCGTCGACGACCACGAGGCGATTCGTTTTCATCACGGAGCGCACGATCGTCTCGGTGTCGAGCGGCTTGATCGTGCGGGGGTCGATCACTTCGGCCTCGTAGCCCTGCTCGGACAGGTGATCGGCCGCTTCCATCGCCACGTGGTACATCTTGCTGTGGCCGATAAGGGTCACGTCGCTTCCCTCGCGGGCGATGCGGGCCTGGCCGATGGGAAGCAGATAGTCCTCGTCCTCGGAGACATCCCCTTTCAGACCGTACATCTGCTCGCTTTCCAGAAAGACGACGGGGTCGTCGTCCCGGATCGCGCTCTTCAGCAGCCCCTTCGCATCGTCCGGGTTCGACGGCGCGATGACCTTCAGACCGGGGAAGTTCGAGTAGAGCGCCTCCGTCGAATTCGAGTGCGTCGCCCCCAGCTGTCCGGCGGAGCCGTTCGGACCGCGAAAGACGATCGGCACGGTAAACTGGCCGCCCGACATGTACTGCATGTTGGGGGCGTTGTTGATCACCTGGTCGAAGGCGACGAAGGAGAAGTTGAACGTCATGAACTCGACGATCGGCCGCAGCCCGTTCATCGCCGCGCCGATGCCGAGCCCGGCAAAGCCCAGCTCGCTGATTGGCGTGTCGACGACCCGGGAGGCCCCGAACTGGTCGAGCATCCCCTGGCTCACCTTGTACGCCCCGTTGTACTCGGCGACCTCTTCGCCGATGAGGAAGATGTCCTCATCGCGCTCCATCTCTTCGGTCATCGCCGCGCGAATCGCCTCGCGTAATTGCAGCTCCATATCTCACGTTCGAATGTCGAGTGTCGGATGTCGAATGATGCGCCCCGTGCCCGAGCGTCGGTTTCGAGTCCGTTGGTCCGAAACACGACCCTCGCACGTCGTCACTGGATGAAGGGGTCACTGGATGAAGGGGTCACTGGATGAAGGGGTAATCGTCCTGGACGTAGATGTCGTCGTAGAGCGCATCTTCGTCCGGGAAGGGACTCTCGTCGGCAACGTCGATCGCGTCGAGAACGGTCTCTTTGATCGCGTCGTCGATCTCTTCGATCTCCGACTCTCCGAGGATGCCGTGCTCCTGCAGGTAGCGCTCGAGCCGCACGATGGCGTCTTCGCTCTTGCGGGCGTCCAGTTCCCCTTCCGCCCGGTACTTGGCCGGGTCGGAAATCGAGTGGCCCTGGTAGCGGTAGGTCCGGATCTCCAGCATCGACGGCTGGCCCTCGCGCGCCATCGCGACGTGATCGCGCACGGCCTTGTTGACGCTGAAGACGTCCATGCCGCTGGCCAGCGAACACGGCATGTCGAACGAGGTGCCGTGCTTGAAGAGGTCCGGCTGCGCCTGCACGCGGTCGACGGCCGTGCCCATCGCGTACTGGTTGTTCTCGCAGATGAACACCACCGGCAGGTCGTAGATGCCGGCCAGGTTGAGCGCCTCACGGTAGGCGCCCTGCGCGATACGTGTCGGCAAAGGCAATGCCCGTTGCCAGCGGCAGGTGGGCACCGACGATCGCGTGCCCGCCCATCATCTTGCGCGACTTGTCGAAGAAGTGCATGGAGCCGCCCTTGCCCTTCGAGCAGCCGTCCTTCTTGCCGAAGAGCTCGGCCATGCAGGCGCCGGGATCCATTCCCATGGCGAGCCCCATGCCGTGATCTCGGTAGGCGGTGATGATCGCGTCTTCGCCGAGGCGGATGGCGTTCACCGAGCCGGTCGACACCGCCTCCTGTCCGATGTACAGGTGCAGGAATCCGGAGATTTTCTGCTGCTGGTACATCTGGCGGCAGCGCTCCTCGAAGCGGCGCTGCAGCAACATGTTGCGGAGCATCTCCACCACGTCCGCGTCCCCGAATCCGAGGTCCTCGTGCGTGAACCGATCGGCCGGGTACGTGTCGAACGAGATCGTCTCCTCGATCGGCCCGTCGGGGATGGTCATGGACTGCTGCGTCCACGGCTGCTGCCCGCGTTCGGCCCCCTGGGGGTCGTCGGGGGCGCCGTCTCCAGAGAGCGGACCGGGTCCGGCTTCGGCCGATTCCGCTGCTTCGTCCGTCGCATTCGGTTCGACCGAAGACACCTCGTCTGCCGAGGAGGCATCGGCCGTCGGGTCGTTCTTTTCGTCTGCCATGGCAATCAGATCGTTGTGGAAATCCAGCAGAAGGCCGCGACGGCACGCCCGTGCGTCCCGCCCGAGGGCGGCGCGAGAAGGGCATTCCGACGGTGTACGAACAGGGCCGGTCGTTCGGGAAGCCCGGTCCTCCGCGAGGCCGCCGGCCGTGGGTGGGCGCAGGAGGTCGGCTCGGCTTCGGGCGCGGAGGCCGGCGGTCGCGGTGCTACGGCCCCGCTGCTGCGTGGGACTGCGTGCATCGGATGGCTCGGTAGACCGGTCTTCAATTTCGCCACGCTTTTGTATCCCACCTGCAAACCACGGTTTCGAAAACGCGCAGCCGCGGCTGCGTTCGCCCGAAATTCAGACGCTCTGAACGAGCAGCACGGCCGCCGCGGAGGTGGTACCGCTTCCAGCCCGTCTGCGGACGGGGCTCGATGCACGCGGGAAACCCGGCTCGCTCCTCTCTCATTGTCATTCGCGCTGCCGATCCCTACCTTCGTCGCGATCTGCCGGAGCACGGAGATCCAGCCGCCGAAATCGCCCGACGTCCTCTTTTTCGGCGTCCGCGGCCCGGCTCACGCCCCCGGAATTTGCCCGCTCTTCGCACAACCGCCTCGTTTCGTTGCCCGCCTCCCCGTCTCCCTCCGCCGACGCTCTCGTCATCATCCCCACCTACAACGAGGCCGACAACATCGGCGTCGCCATCGACACGGTGATGAGACTGGACGTTCCCATCCACGTTCTCGTCGTTGATGACAACTCGGAGGACGGAACGGCCGGCGTGGTGCGGCAGAAGATGGAGGCGCATCCCAGGCGCATCCGCCTCATCGAGCGGGCGGGAAAGCTGGGGCTGGGCACGGCCTACCTGCGGGGGTTCCGGTATGCACTGGCCGAAGACTTCACCACCATCTGCGAGATGGACGCCGACCTCTCGCACGATCCGGCGGATCTGCCCCGCCTCATCGAGCCGGTCCGCAGCGGCGAGGCAGATCTGGCCATCGGTTCCCGGTACGTAGGTGGGGTGCGCGTCATCGACTGGCCGCTGCCGCGGCTCGTCCTCAGTTACAGCGCCGGCATCTACACGCGGGCCATTACCCGCATGCCCATCAAGGACGTCACGGCCGGCTTCAAGTGCTTCCACCGGCGGGTGCTGGAAACCGTCGATCTCGGGCGCGTCAACTCCAACGGGTACGCCTTCCAGGTCGAGATGCACTACCGCACCTGGCGGGCCGGTTTCCAGATCGTGGAGGTGCCGGTCATCTTTACCGAACGCACGGAAGGGCAGTCCAAGATGAGCCGCGACATCGTCCGCGAGGCAGCCTGGAAGGTCTGGGAACTCCGCCTGCGCGACCTCGCAGGAAAACTCTGAGGCGGCGACCGGGGGATCGGGGGTGGATGGGAGGATGTGTGGAGGGACGGAGGCGGTATACGTTCATCCCTCCCTCCACACATCCCTCCTTTGGAGACGCCCCGAACGGAGCATGCGGAGTTCGCATCACGCAATTCCGGCGAGGATCCCGCGGACGAGCCGGGTGAGGTCGCCGCGGACCTGTTGCCCCACGGCCAGGACGTCGTCGTGGTCGAGCGTCTCAGCCCCCATCCCGGCGGCCGGGTTCGTGATCGTCGAGATTCCGAGAACGCGCATTCCCAGACGGCGGGCCTGGATCACCTCCGGGACGGTGCTCATGCCGACGGCATCGGCCCCCAGGCGCTCGAAAGCACGGATTTCCGCCTTCGTCTCGTAGCTTGGACCCCGCACCCACACGTAGGTCCCCCGGCGGGTCCGCACGCCCAGATCGAGTGCGACCTGCTCGGCCGCGTCCGTCCACGCCGGATCGTACGCCGCCGAGCGTTCGTTCGCCGGGTCTGCGTTCGCCGGGTCTGCGTTCGCCGGGTCTGCGTTCGCCGGTGCATCGCCGGCCGCATCCCGCGTCGTCGCGCCGCGGCCGGCGGGGGCAGCCTGTGCAAACCGCAGGTGGTCGGTGATGAACATGAGCGTTCCCGGCGTAAAGGTGCGGTTGATGCCTCCGGCCGAGTTCGTCACGAGGAGCCGCTCGGCCCCCAGTGCCTGTACGAGACGCACGGGAAAGGTAAGCTGATCGACCGTGTAGGATTCGTAGAGATGAACGCGTCCCTGCACGAATACGACCGGCAGGTCGCCGACGGTACCGAACACGAGCCGCCCGTGATGCCCCTCGACGGTCGACACCGGGTACCCCGGAATCTCGGCGGCCGCAACCGCGACGGTGCCGGCCGCCTCTTCGGCCAGGGCCCCGAGGCCGCTGCCCAGAACGAGCGCGACCCTCGGCCGCACGTCGGTGCGTTGACGGACGGCGGAGACCGCTCGGTCCAGGAGATCGGACGATTCCGGTGCAGCGGTGCTCGACATGGGGGGACGGGGGTCGGTCGGTGACATTCAGCGGTTGCAGACGGGCCGCACGGTGCCCGGTACCGGTCGAGGCGACGGTCGGGGGCGGCGGTGAGGGCGACGGTGGGGCGCACAACGTAGCCGAGAACGCGAACTTTCGCCACCGTCGGGGACGCCCGGGGGCCCGTGAACGGCCCGGCCCTCCCCTCGGGTTTGCGCTCTCGGGGATTCAAGGGAAAGGGGATCCGCCTACGTCCCCGAGCGCAGAATGCGGTAGTTGCGGAGGCTCCAGAGGACCTGCTCAATCACCACACGCACGGTCGTTGCGAGGGGAATGGCCACGAGCATGCCGACGATACCGGCCAGCTGCGCCCCGACGAGGACCACGAAGAGGATGACGAGCGGATGCGCCTGTGCGGCCCGCGAAAAGATGATCGGCTGCAACAAGACGTTGTCGGCCAGTTGCGTCAGTCCCATCGCGAGGGCCACCCCGGGGACGAGGCCGAGCCCGCCCGTCTGCGCAACGCCGACGAGGGCGCCGCCGATGAATCCGAGGAACGGGCCGAAGTACGGGATCGTGTTGGCGAGGCCGGTGAAGATCCCGATCGCGAGTGAGTTCTGCAGGCCGACGATCCACAGCAGGGTGGAGGCGAGGATGGCGATGGACGTGCACTGGATGAGGAGCGCGCGGAAGTACCGGCCGATGTTTTCCTCCACCTTGTCCAGGATCGCGAGCGTGATCTCGAAGTAGCGATTCGGCACCCAGCCCAGCAGGCTGCGGCGGATTTGCATGCCGTCCTTGAGCAGAAAGAACGTGATGAAGGGGATGATGACGATGGCATAGACGAGGTTCGTAAAGACCGCCACCACCGAGCTGACCGTTTCCGCCACCCGGTCGCGCTCCATCAGGTCGCCCTGAATCAGACTGCGCGACATCTCGCGCACGTTTTCGACCATGGCGCCCTCTTCGATGGGGACGACGCCGCGCAGCCATTCTTCGACGTAGCGCGTCGCGGCGACGGCGGCGTCGATGCTGACGAGTTGCGACAGGTCGCGCACCTGCTGGGCCACAAACGGAAAGACGGACGTGACCGTCACGGCGGCGACGCCGACCATCCCCACGAAGGTTGCCAGAATGGCCGGTACGCGCCCCAGGCCCAGCCCCTGCAGCCGGTCGACGATCGGGCGCAGCAAGTAGGCGAAGAGCCCCCCGACGACGAGGTAGAGGACCAGACCGGCGAACGTCCACAGCAGCCAGCCGGTCGCTGCTACGGCGGCGGCGCCGAGCACAAAGCGCACCACGCGATCCACCGTGATCGGCGTCGACTCGCCGGCGGCGGGGCGAACGGGGCGGGCCGGGCGACCGGGAGGGCGGTCCTCCCCGCGACGGCCGGCCGCGAGCGCGTCTGCGCCGCGCCGCGCCGTCTCGCGGCGCTCCGTCTCGTGGCGCTCCTTTTCGGGATGGGCGGGCGATGTGTCGTCGGGACGACTTCCTGTGCCGGCGGCAGGGCTCCCGCCCGCTTCCTCCGGGCCCGTGGCAGAACGGCCGGTCTCGTCGCCTTGCTCTCGAACGGAGCCGTCTCCTGACGCCTCCCGGGCCGGGGACGTCGAGCCGGTCGCCTCCGCCTCGAAGGCGGAACCGGATGCCGATGGGGGGTCGGGATCAGCCGTCATGACAGAAGGGGCAGGGTCAAGACCTGAAAGCAAGACCTGAAAGCAAGGCGCACGTCGCCGGCCGTCGGCGCCGGCCGTCAGCGCCGGCCGACGAACTCGTCGAGCAGCCGGTAGATCGTGTCGGCAGTGAACCCCCGGCGGCGCAGGTAGTCGTGCAGTTTCTGCTTTTGACGGCGCGGGTCGTCCTCGTCGGCGATGCGCGGCCAGTACTTCTCGGCGTGCTCGCGCGCCGCCCCCTGGGCATCTGCGTCGGCGAACAGGTCGTCGACCGCTCGGTCGGCGAGGGGGCGGTCCACCCCGCGCTCGACGAGCTCCCGCCGGATGCGGACGGGGCCGTACCCTTTGTTCGAAAACCGGTTGTGGGCGTAGTCGTGGGCGTAGGCCTCGTCGTCGAGGTAGCCGAGTTCGCGCATCCGTGCCACCACGTCTTCGATCACCGGCGCGGGGGTGTCGGTTTCCCGCAGCTTCCGGCGTACCTCCGTTTCGGTTCGCGGTTTGTAGGCCAGGTAGTCGAGCGCAGTTTGCTTTGCCTGCACGGTCGCCTCGTCCGCCAGCACCGCCTCCCGGTCCTCCGGCGTCAGCGTCTGCCCGGTCGTCAGCCGGTGCTTGACGACGACGTCCTTGTGCACCCCGAAGGCGAACTCGCCGCCGACGAAGACCGACACGCGATCGGCGTCGTTCTCCTGCACGCGCAAGTCGGTGATTGTGCCGCCAGGACCGTCGGTGTCGGGCATACGGGCTGGGCCGTCGCAGTGAAGAGGCCGTCGCAGTAAGGAAGAGCAGGCTCGTCGGCGCGGTCGCCTCCCCCGGCCGATGTCGGCTCCCCCGCCGTAGACCGCCGGGTTGGGCCGCCGGGTTGGGCCGCCGGGTTGGGCCGTCGGGTTGGAGACGGGCCGGCGGGTGCCGGAGCGGGGCCCCGCTACGGATGAGATACGCCCGGCCGCGACGCTGGATTCACGACCGTGCAGCCCGACGTCTCAGGCCCGACCGGGCGGCCGAGCGAGTCGAGCGCAATGCCGGTGGCAATGCCCACCGCCCCCTGTACGTTCGAGACCGGCTCGCGCCGGTCGGGGTCCGTGCGGCTGGTGGCAAAGGCGGCAAAGGCGGTGTCGCCGCGCACGAGGGTGGTGGCCACGCGGTGGCGGGGCAGCGGTGCCCGCGCACTGTCGACCGGGAAGGCGTACACCCCCGTCCACCGCCGTCCCGTGCGGTTCGTGGCGGGGTCGAACGTTTGCTCCCGCCGGACTTCCGCCGGTTGCAGAAAGAAGCTCACCACCGTGGAGGAAAACTGAGCGGTCGGTTGCAGTTCGGCCCGCACCCAGCTGGCGGTATCGGGCGGGGTCAGGTTGTCGGTCGTCCACGTCGTCGTCACCTCGATGGGATACAGGAACCCCTCCTCCGCCGGGATGTCGAGCGAGTCGCGGCGCAGGGAGTCGACAAGGATGGCGGCGACGGGCTCGTCGGGCACGCGGACGCAGACCTCCCGGATGCGGATCGGCGGCGGCGTCCTGCCGCGGGCGGTGGCCGTTTCGCCCTGCCAGCGCACCGTGAGCGACAGCGGCACCCGCGGCGGCACGGTCCACGACCCGCGTCCTCCCTCCGGCTCGTACCGGCCCGGCTGCGCTTCCTCGTAGGGCACGGTCGTGTCTCCGAGCGTCAGCCGGACGTCCGCACCTCGTGCCGGCGCGGTGTCTGCCGGGGCCGTCAGGGGCAGGACGCGCCGCAGGCGCACCGGTGGCAGAGGTCGGCCCGTCTCGACGAACGCCTCCACGACGAGCTCGTCGCGGTCTACCGGCTCGGTCAGGTCGCATCTGCCCAGCCCCAGCACCAGGCCGGCGGCAATCAGTCCCAGAACGAGAGGGCGGGCGCGACGCGGCGGCGAGGCACGCAGAAGGGGGGCACGCATGAGCGAGATGCGGGGCAGAACGGGAGAAAACGGCGGAAGCAGGGGCGGGATCTACCGATGGCGGATCCCGG
>CAKZLV010000176.1 GCA_937127285.1 uncultured Bacteroidota bacterium | reverse complement strand
GGATCGGCGGATCGACACCGGTTATCGACACCAGTCATCGACGCCGGTTATCGGAATGCATGCCTGAACCGGGCCTGAGCCGGACACCGTCCTGCGTTCGGGATTCAGCAACCGCTGCCGCGGGTGGTGGGCAGTCCCCGGCGCGGACCTTCCCTGAACGGTGAACTGTACGGATCTCGCGGGAGGTGCGCTCACGCACAGCAAAGCAGGAGGGCTCCACGGCCCGTGCACGTACGACGCACGTTTTCGCCGGAGCCTGCGAGGGCTCCGCCCCGCCTGAACGGGTGGGCCGAGGCGCGGAAGTTCGTGCGGGCTCGTACGGCGCTCGCGTTACGGGAGTACGGTGCACCCAACGGGGTCCGGCTGCGCTTCGGGGCGCGGATTCGGCCGCGACGACCCGGTGCGAGACGGCGTGAGGGTGTGCTGGATCGTTGGCAACTGCGATCTTTCGTAAATGCGAAGGTCTCTACGTCAAAACGCCGGGACGTGTCCCGATTGAGAACGAGTGCAGGAGCACCAGGGTGAGAAAATCGGATTAAACAGGGCGCAGGAGCGATCTCGCCGCCGCGCTGCAGGCGGGGGCCGGCCCGGAGGCATTCCCCCAGATCATTTATCCGATTCATGTATCCGGTTCATTCCTGTGTGGACCCGGCCCCGTTCGCGCTTCGTTGCTCCGGGCGGTTCGGAACCCGCCTGCCGCTTCCGCCCCGTCCGTTCCCTTCAGATTTCCCTTCAGATTGCTGGGCCACTTGCTGGGTCGGGTGCGGGGTGCGGATCGGTTACGGGGCCTCGTTCGTGCCGGCCGGTGCTGCCAGCGGCAGCCCGGAGGGCGGCGGCTCGCGTGCGGGTTCCGCCCGGTGACTTCGGCCGGGCAGAGATCGCCGACGGATGGATGTCAGGCGGAGAACAAGAGCCGTACCATGTATGAGACGCTCAGCTCTTCCGTCAGTTCTGTCAGGCCGCATTCGTCCTCCTGCCGTCTTTTCAGGAGGAATCAGCATCTCGCGTTATGTTGCCCGGTTCGATGTGTCGTACCGTATACCCGGTGCGGTTCGTACATTGACGCCCGCCTGGGTGAAATTCTCCGGTCCTGCCGACGCCCTGCCCCTCTGTCGCCCCCTTCCTCTCATCTGCCTCTTGGCCCCATGACGTACCGCTGGATCCGCCGCTCCCTGGACGATCCCGACATCGTCCCGCAGCTGCAGCGCGATTTGAACGACCTCCCGGAAGCGCTGGCTCGAACCCTTGCGCTTCGCGAAGTCACCAGCTTTGAGGAGGCTCGGCACTTCTTTCGTGCCGATCTGGGAGCGCTGCACGATCCGTTTGAAATGGCCGACATGGAGCCGGCGGCGGCCCGCGTCGCCGAGGCGGTGCGCAGCGGCGAGCGGGTGCTGGTCTACGGCGATTACGACGTCGACGGCACGACGGCCACGGCCATGATGTGCGATTTTCTCCGGCGGTCGGGCGCGGACCCATCGTTTTTCATTCCCGATCGCTACGAGGACGGGTACGGCCTGTGCACGCGCGGCCTGGACCAAGCCGTCGACCAGGGCGCCGACCTCGTGGTGGCTCTGGACTGCGGCATCACCGCCTTCGAGGAGGCCGCGTATGCCCGCGAGCAGGGACTCGACCTCATCGTATGCGACCATCACACCCCGAAAGACGAACTGCCGGACGCCTTCGCCGTCCTGGATCCCAAGCGGAGCGACTGCGGCTACCCGTTTGAGGAGCTCTCCGGGTGCGGGGTCGGGTTCAAGCTCGTGCAGGCAACGCTCGATCGACTCGGGACCGACCCCGACGCGGCCTACGCCTACCTCGACCTCCTGGCCGTCTCCACCGCGAGCGATATCGTCCCGCTGTACGGCGAAAACCGGGTTTTGCTGGAGGAAGGCCTGCGCGCTCTTCAGCAGTCGGACCGGCCCGGCCTGCAGGCGCTCGCCGACGCGGCCGACCTCGAGCTGGCCGACATTACGAACACGGGTCGCATCGTCTTTACCATCGGCCCGCGGATCAACGCCGCCGGGCGCATGGCCCACGCCGGATCGGCGGTCGACCTCTTGCTGGCCCCCGATGCGACGCGCGCCGCGCCGCTGGCCGACGAACTGGAGCGCCTCAACCGCGAACGGCGATCCCTCGACGACGAGATCCTGGAGGCCGCCGCGCAGAAGGCCGAGCGGCAGATCACCGCCCGCACGCCCCATGCCCTCGTGCTCTACGACCCGGAGTGGCACCTGGGGGTGATCGGGATCGTCGCCAGCCGCATCGTCGAGAAGTTTTACAAGCCCACCATCCTGCTCAGCCACAACGGCGAGGCGGTGAAGGGCTCGGCCCGCTCGATCGAGGGGATCAACATCTACGACGCGCTGGCCGACTGCGCCGATGTGCTCACCCAGTTCGGAGGGCACGACCATGCCGCCGGCATGTCGCTCCCTACCGAGAACGTCGAGGCCTTCCGCGACCGCTTCGACGAGGCCGTCGGCGAGCGCGTGACGTCCGACCTGCTCACCCCCGCGATCAAGGTCGACGCCCCGCTCGACCTGCGCGAGATCGACCAGCGGTTCTGGGCGGTCTTGCAGCAGTTCGGCCCGTTCGGCCCCGCCAACCCGCGT
>CAKZLV010000175.1 GCA_937127285.1 uncultured Bacteroidota bacterium | reverse complement strand
ATCCGGGCCCGGGACCGCCTCGAGGCGCCCCTCGCGCACGAGACGCTCGGCGAGCCGGTCGTACTCACTGGAACTCCCCACGGTGCGGAGCTGGAAGCCGGCGTCAAACGTCAGGTACAGGCGTGCCTCCGACACGAGGCCATCTCCGGTGCGACCGTCCTCGACGTGGACCTGAAGGCGCGGCGTATCCGGACCGCGGGCGCTGGCCCGGCCGGTCGCCCGAGGGGAGCGGACGAGGGTCCCACGCACGAAACGACTCGTTTTCGGGTTGGCCTGCTGTACCGGGCTCGCCGGCAGGCGCACATAGGCGTGGTGGGCAGCGGGCCGTAGCCCCGTCGGCGTGTAGGCAGGCGTCGCAGGCCCGTGGCCCTGGAGCCGGTCTGCAGGGAGAGCCAGGACGACGGGGCTCTCGAACGCATTGTTGTAGCCGCCGGTAATCAGTTCGGGAGTGCCGTCACCACGGAGGTCGGCCGTGCGAAGGCGAGCGGTCAGTTGCCCCGGGTGGACGTAGCGCGCGACGGGGCGCCCGGTCCGCGGGTCCACCTCGATCAGGAGCCCCGGAAAGTACGGGCTGTGGGAGGCAAGCAGGTAGAGCTCGTCGGCCGGCCCCTTGCGGGTATCCGCCGCGAAGACGTCCTCGACCGAATACGTCGGCGTGCCCGCGTAGGGCTTTTCCGGAAAGCGAACCTCAAACTGCATCGGGAGGGTCCACCGGACGGAGTCTGCGCCGACGGCTTTCAGGCGCAGTTCTTCGACGCCGTCCTCGCGAACCGACCCGTAGGCCAGAAGCGGCGGTCCGTCGGCTTCGAGGCGCAAGGTCGTGTGAGCCGAAACCCGGTTTCCGCCCTTGACGTGCCGCACAAGTTTCGCGCCCACCTCCACCTGGTCAACGATCTGGCCGTACCGGTTTTCGAGGGTGAGCGTCGAGCCTGCGTAGTCGGCATTCGTGGGGATCCGGTCGAGGGGGTGCTCCCACCAAAGTGCCGCTGCGGTGGCGACGACGAGGACCGCGAGCGCAAGCCCGATTGCCCAGGGTCCGGCGCGGCGCCGGACCTGCCGGGCCGCATGCCGGGCGCGCCCGACGGTGTCCTGGCGCGTGAGGCGGCGGCGGTCGAGAACCTCCGCGAGCGCCCGGACGCCGATGACGTCCAGGCGTCCTCGCGGATAGCGCTCCTGCAAGGCCGACACCACCGCTTCGGCCTCCGGCTCCTGGCCGCGCGGGACCGCGAACACAGCCTGCGGACTGAAAAAGGCCGCTCTGACTTTGGCCGTCAGGGTCTCCGGGGCGACCGGGCCGACCGTCCCGCCTGCCTTCAGCCCTCCGGTCATGACCACACCCGATGCCATTCGGAACCGCGTGCGGGGGCGGGCGGCGCCGGCGACCCGCGTCAGCACGAGGGCCGCAAGAGCCAACTCGTAGGAGGGTCCCGAGATGGGAAGGGCTGCCGGGGTGCGCTCCACGTCAACGCGAAGCGGACGAGGGCGTGCCTGCTTCGCGCCGCCGGACGGACGCGCTGCCTCGACCGCTGCCGCCGCCAGACGACGCCGCGTGGCCGGCGATGCCCCCTCCGGACCGATGATCTCAGCCTGGCCGTCCCGGCCGCCTCCGACCGATTCGCCGGGTCCGTCTCCCCGGACCTGACGAACACGAAGGCGCAACAGCCCGCCGACCGGAGAGCGTCGAGGGAGAGCCGTCTGGCCAAGAAGCTGGGTTTGGTTGGGGGCCGACCGTTCGATCACGGGAACGGCCACGCCCGGGTGCCGGCGCTGCAGATCTGTCCGGAACTGCTGCAGGCGCTCTTGAACCGGGCCCGGCATGGTGGCCTCCCGCAAAAAGACGTCCAGGGCGCGCCGCGGCCCGGTGCCCGGCTCCAGTGCCGACAGGGGGATCAGAGACGGAGGATCGGGGCTTGCCCCACCGGCAAGGTACTGGACCGCGCGGGCGGGTGCCCCCCCATAGGCACAGAGGCGGGCCGCTCCATCCAGCAGCGCCTGCTGTGCGGTCTCCCAGGCAGGAACTTCCCTCAGGGTCGGAACGGCCTCGCCCCAGCAGCGCATCCGCCGCGCCGCCGCTGCAAGGCGCTCCGGCGACGTCCCGACCGGGTCGAAATCGCCGGCGACCGCCGCCAGCGGCTCTGCCAGAAGCAGCAGATATCCCTCCGCGCCGGACAGTGGCGGACCGGGAAGCCCTTCCACAACGCGGAGGAGAGACCACCGCGGGGTGGCGGCTCGGCTCTCTAGAACTCGCCCGAGCTGATTAAACCGGCGGTCGAGGTCGAACGGGTCGTAGGGAGGCACGGGCGAAGAGCGACGACCGAAGGGAGGCGTTGGGAAGGCAGGCGTTGGGAAGGGAGGCGTTGGGAAGGGAGGCGTTGGGAAGGGAGGCGTTGCGGAGAGCGTGCAGGAGAGGCAAGCAGACTAGCCGAAGAGCCGCAGGGTCACCGGCCCCGTGCCCGTCGGGATCGGCAGATCGACGCGGTCCTTGGTCAGCGAACGGATCTCACGGAGATCCTCCCCGAAGAGACCCACCCATGCGGGCACCGGCGGCGCGTCGGCCGGCGACGCGTCCGGGGGAGAGGGTCTTTCGGTGCGAACGCGGATCGTTGCCGGGGCGGGGCGCTCGAGATGTACCGGTCGGCCGGACGGGAGAGCGATCGGGCCGGGAAGGGGACCGCTGCGTGGCACCTGTCCGTCCCAGAGGCACCGGTGAAGCGTTCCCGTAGCTGGTGCCTCCTCGGGAAGCCCCTCCTCTAGGGGGCAAACGGCCGTACCGTCGGCCCGGAGAGGAATCGGTGCCGGTGCGCCCGGCAAATCCAACAGCGCGTGCGCGGGTACGGACGCATCCTGGGCCAACGCGTAGAAGCGGCCCTCACCGCGCTCGGTGTCGAGCAGGACGCGGACGAGGACGCCCGCCTCCGGGGAAGCGAGGCACGTCAGGAGGCGAAAGCGATCTTTGCCCCCGTCGGCGGCGAGGACGGTTCGACTTTCCGGCGCGGGCTTTGGTCGCAGCGGAATTGCCCCCGGTGCCGCAAAGAGGTCGTCGACGAATGCATCGACCACCGGTGGGCCCTGGGTGCCCGCTGTGAAGCTGGATGCCGGCGTGGGGCTGGATGCTGAGTCGGATGCGACCGTCTGGTCGTCGCTCAGGACATCGTAGAATGCCCGGAGGGCTTCGGCCCACTCACGCGCCTCCGGGTCGTGTCGCACGAGCGCTTGTGCGCGGTCCCGCTCGGCATCGGAAAGGGCGTCGGGGCGCCACACGTAAGTCTCGATCAACGTTTCGTCAGCAGGGTTCATGAGTCGCGCAACCGCAGTTCGGGATCGGCCGGAAAGGAAGACACACCACCCATCATCACGTTCCACGGGGGCTCGTGTGCCGCAGGGTCCCCACGTGCCGCAATCTTCACACGTGCCGCAACATCCCCATGCGACCTCCGTGGCTGGCAGGCCCTGCATCCCTGTAGTCATCCTGCCAATGAGCGACCGCTGCTGAGCGATAGGCAAGGAGATGTCACTATCAGGAGCCTTTCGCCGAAAACGGGGATGGACCGAACCTCAGACGGTGCCGTCGGTGGTTCGTTCGGCAGGCCGGTATTATCCAGAGGCGCTGGCTTGCAGCGGGTTTGACTGCAGCAGATTCGCTTCCGGCGATTTTGCCTCCGGCGGGTTGGCTTCCGCATCCGGAGAAGGCGAGGGCGCAGTCCTGTCCCGAAAATGTTGCTGGAGGCGCTCCTCAAAGGTCGATCGGACCGCCCGCACGAGATACTCGAACACGGATCGGTGGCTCTCCCGGTAGGCGGTGCGCGTCAGATCCGGAAGGTGGAGCCGAAGCGCCTCGTGTTGGGTCAGGAACGGGTCCGTCGGCGGGAGGTAGCGCGCGGCGAGGTAGCCGCGGGCGGCCTCGATATACGCGGCGTAGCGTGCTGGCGTGAGCCGCCCCTCCGCGACGTAGGTAGACCGCTTCGCGGCTTCGACGTCCGCCAGGCTGGCGTCGAGGACGGCCTCGACATCGCTCGTCTGCAGTCGCCGAAGCGATCGCGGCAGGACGTACCTGCGGCCCGGTGCCGGGGCGTCGGCCGCCTCTCCGGAGCACCCGACCTCGACGGTGGCCGTTCGGATCGCCAGCGCAAGGAGGGTTACCGGCACCGACGGGGCATAGATCGGGTGGCCCCGGAGAAACGCGGCGGCCTCGTCCACCAGGTCCGGGACCTGAGCCCCGGCGCGCACCGCTCCAGCGAGACCGGCGGCGAGGCGGCGGGCAGGAACGGTGGGGCGTCCAGCGGACAGCAACCCCGAAGACGACCGGCCCCCGTCGGCTGGCTCGTGAGGGGCAAGCGCAACGCACACTGTGCCCAGGCGGCGGTGCAGCGCTGCCTGGTCGCGGTTCCGAACGGCACGCTTGACCGCCCGGATGATGCGGGACAGCGAGGCGTCCGTCTCTCCATGGCTCTCGAAGACGCGATCCGTCACCGCGCCCTGTACGAGTGGGCGCAGGCGCTGAAGAGCAGCCTTGGGGGAGAGCCGTCTCAGTGCATCGGGCGCGTCGTCCACGGGCTCTTCATCAAAGCACGTATCAAAGTATGCTTCCAGAACGGGGAAACGACCTTCTGAGGTGCGCTCGAACAGCTCCGCGATCGCATCCATTGCCTGATCGTCCAGAGAGAGCCCCTGCAGTTGGCGGTTGGTCGTCGCGGTCCTGAGGGCGGCCTTTGCCAGGCGGTGCGCCGCAGCGACGACGACGCGGGCGGCCTGAGGGCCGGCGCCGCCGCCCACGAGGGCAGCCAGGGCGTGAGGCAGTGAAGGGGTTCGGGAGCCTGGCGGGCGCGACCTTGGCGGTTCGGGGTGATCGGATCCGCGCTCGCTGCGGGCGTTTGCGTCGCCGGACGAGGGAAGGGGACGAGGCGTCATCGGAGACGGGGGACAGAGGAGATGTGCCGCGAACAAATTCAAGGTCACGAGAGGAGAAGCACACGGAAACGACCGTGATACCAGGTCCGTGACACGGGATAAACCGTGACACGGGGTTCGGCGACGCCTCCGCGGTCATCCCGAGAGGACGTCTTCGCTTTGTCTGGTTCGCTTTGTCTGGGGGGCGGCATGGATCTGTGCTCACCGGTGGCTGCTGCCAGTGCCGCTTTGCCCGTGGGGGGGTCGGGTCGATTCTCGAACGGGAGCTTTGGTGACCGTTTTAAAGAATAAACGAAGCGGGTCTTTTCGTCAACGTGTCATTAGACCGTTACGAGATGGGGTGGGGCAGCGTGCGGCTGCACTACCCGCGCCGGAAAAGACGTGAGTCCTACGAAAAGGGGACGGGCTCGCCTTGCTCCAGTTCGTGCGCGTGCGGGTGAAAGGGATGGATCAGGTAGTTGCGGGCGACGGGGACGACCGCACTGGGGACGGAGAAAACTGCGGATCGCTCCTCCTCGAACCATCGGGTCCCGAGGTCTTGCGTGTCGCTCCGGTGGGGAAAGGCATCCCATTCATCGGGGAGAGCCGCCTCGTCGATCCGCTCGACGTGCCGGTCCGGATCCAGGTGGAGGGGGAGCAGCACGTAGGTGCTCTCCCGAGCCCGCTCGTAGCTCCCCAGCCAGACGAGCTTTTCCAGAACGGCAATCCCCGGATGCTCGCTTGCATAGGCGACCTGCGTCCCCTTCTGGTGCCAGCGCCCGCTCGTCTTGAGACTCTCCTTCCCCCGAAAGGCTGCATTTGCATACCGCTCTTTCTCGAGGCGCCAAATCGTCATCCGGGGATCGAAGCGATGCGATCAGTGGCACAAGAGGGGAGAGACGCCGGGGCGGGATACACCGGTGCCGGAGGCACAGGGGCGAGTGACTCGGCACGCACGATTCGGCACGCACGATTCGGCACGAACGAGTCAGTGCCCATCGATATCCCGGACGGCGCTACGCCGGCATTCCGTACTCGATCTGGGCGAGCATCGTCTCCACCTCCTGCATCCCGGCGATCGTGTCCATGTGCTCCAGCGGCGACTCACCGCCGAGCAGGGAGTGGGGAGACGACAGCCACTCGCGCGCCGGGTCCATGCCATCCAGGGCCTTGCGGGCGAGGCCGACGATCTCCGCCAGGAGAACGAGACGGTCGGACTCCCTCGTCGTCAGCTTTCCGGCCTTGCGTCGCCGGCTCAGGGTCCGGGTGGAAACCCCGAGCGTTCGCGCCAGAAGATCCTCC
>CAKZLV010000174.1 GCA_937127285.1 uncultured Bacteroidota bacterium | reverse complement strand
AGCGCTACGACAACGTGCTGCTCGTCAGCAACACCGACCGCGGCTACAGCTACAACGTCACCGCGGAGCTGCAGAAGCAGCCGTTCGAAATTGCTGACGGAAGCGTCGTGCGCGGACGCGTCGCCTACACGTACGGCGACTCGTACACGGTGAACGACCGCAACGAGGACACGCTCGGCTCCCTCTGGGACAGTGCCGAAAACGTAAACGGCACGAACAGCCCGGGCCTCTCGCGCTCCGACTTCTCGCTCGGTCACCGGATTCAGTTCAACCTGAGCTACCGGCAGGAGATCGGGGAGAACTTCGCGCTCACCTCCTCGGTCTACTACACCGGCCTCTCCGGACGTCCGTTCACGTACACGATCGCCAACGCCGAGGATCTGACGGGCACGGCCTCCGGAGACAACACGATGTTCTACGTCCCGCAGTCCGTGAGCCAGCTCAACCTGTCGCCGATCACGGATCGGGACGGCAACGTCCTCCGGTCCGTTTCGCAGCAGCGTCGCGACCTGCAGCGGTTCATCGACAACGTCGACTACCTCGACCAGAGCCGCGGCGGGTACACCGATCGGAACGGCGACCGGACCCCGTGGGAGGGCGTCGTCGACCTCAAGTTCTCGCTTGAAGTCTTCGGCGACCTCGTCGGCCAGCAGCAGAAGCTGATCGTCGACGCGAACATCTTCAACTTCTCCAGCCTCCTCGGCGAGGTCTTCAACACCGACTGGGGGACGCGCTACGGCCTGAACAACCGCGTGGCGCCCGTCCGCTTCGAAGGCTTCCAGGACGCGGAGAACGGCAACTACACGCCGGTCTACCAGTCCAACCTGGGAACGGATAACCCGGATCGGAACCTGAAGGAAACGTTCGATTCCCGCACCACGGGATCGACCTACTCCTCCCTCTACCAGGTCCAGCTGGGCATCCGGTACCAGTTCTAACTGGATCCTGACGACGCGTGCGGGCCTTGGCCGGCACGGACGTTGCACCCAACACGAACGGGCAGCCTCCTTCGCGGGAGGCTGCCCGTTTTCTTGTTGTGCGGAGGGGGGACGGACGCAGATGGCTGGGATCCGCCCGGCGGCCTTCACCGGCGGGAACGGACGCCGCGCGCGACGTCCCGACGCACGCGGAGGCCTCAGTCCGGCTCCTTAACGGTAGCCGGTATCGCTTTCCCGCCGCCGGCCCCCCCGGACCGGAGGCTGCACTGCAGGCTGCAGATCGATCCGGCTGATTGGCGCGTCCGCCGTCCAGAGCCGGCCCGTCCTCACCCCGCCACCTCCTCCGAACGCTTCCGCCCGGTGATCGACTCCGCCTCGACGAAGACGTAGGCGACGTCGGGATGCGCCTCGCGGATCTGTTTCTCCAGCCGGTCGACGGCTGCTTCGATCTGGTCGGCGGTGCGGTCCGGGGCAAAGGCAAGCTCCATATTCAGGACGACCGTGTACGGCCCCATGTGCATCGTGAGGGCGCGCACGACCTGCTCCACGTCGTCGTCGGCCGCCGCGATCTCGCGGATGCGGTTGCGAATCTCCGGATCGGCCGACTCCCCGAGGAGAAGCTGCTTCGACTCCCAGACGAGGAAGGCGGCGACCCCGCACAGGATGAGGCCGATGACGATCGACGCAATCCCGTCGATCACCGGCAGGTGCAGCCATTCGGCGAGGTGAATGCCGATGAGGGCGACGACGAGCCCCGCCATCGCGGCGGTGTCTTCGAAGAGGACGGTGAAGGTGGTCGGGTCCTTGCTCGTCCGGATCGCCTCCATGAGCGGCTTCTCGCCGCGCTGCTTGTTGAACTCTTGCAGCGCCGTCCGCAGCGCGAAGCCTTCAAAGCCGATGGCGGCGATGAGAACGGCCGAGTTGAGCGTGAGTCCGCTCACGGTGACGCCGAAGAGCGTCGCGCCCGTCGGCCCGCCGTGGCCGGGGTCCAGGGTGTGGAGGATGCCCTCGTAGAGAGAGATCCCGCCGCCGAGCCCGAAGATGAGGACGGCGACGATGAGGGCGTAGAAGTAGAGCGATTTGCCGTAGCCGTACGGGTGGTCGTCGTCGGGGGGACGCTTGCTGCGGCGGATGCCGAGGAGCAGCAACCCGCCGTTTCCGGTGTCGACGAGCGAGTGGATGCCTTCGGAGAGCATCGCCGAGCTTCCGCTCACGGCCGCCCCGAAGAACTTCGTGACGGCGATGGCAAAGTTGCCAGCGATGGCTGCGTAGATCGCTTTTTTGGAAGAAGCCAAGCTGTGGTGTCAACGGTCGAGAAGCGAAGATCGAGTTATGGGCGGCTCCGGCCGGGCCGTGGATGGCGGTCCGGATCGTTTGAGCAAAGAGTGGTACGGGTCATTGGTTATTGGTCACTGGTCATTGGTTATTGGTGACTGGTTATTGGTTAATGGTGACTGGTTAATAGTCACTGAGTAATGGTCACGGGGCATTCGGCCCGGCAGGGTCTTCGTTCGTTCCACGCCGTGACCCGGTGCAGGAAGTTATGGGATAAGGTACCGGGTAGAGCGGGGAAGGTGAAACGGGGAGTCGTCGGATCCGACCGGAGGAATCGATGCGATCGGCCCAGCGGGTGCTGTGGGATTGGCGAAGTCCGGTATGGAAAGGTGGCACGGAGAAGGCCGTGGAGGTGAGACGGTCAGCCGGTAGCCGCAGGATGTGGCCAATTGCATTGGCCACAGCGGGCCCGTCGCCCCTCGCCCGTGCAGCGGTCCGACCGCCATTCCACTCTCTGGCGGAGGGAAGAGAGGGAACAGCGGGAATGGGTCCGCTCAATCCAGATCCACGTCGCTGTGCGAGCCGTCGCAGAAGGGTTTGGAGGCGGAGGCGCCGCAGCGGCAGAGGGCGCCGCGATGGCCGCTGCAGCTTTCGTCGCTGCCTTCGATCGTCACGGGTCCCTCCACGACGAGCGGTCCGCCGTCGGTGACTTGAACGCGCAGGCGTCCCGTATCCGGGGCGTCGTCCGGCGAGGATAGCCGGTCGACGGCGATCGCGCCGGGGTCCTCGAAGCCGCCGTCGTCGCGGTCGTGACTGCCGTCGCAGAGCGGTTTGTTTTCGGAGAGGCCGCACCGGCAAAGCGCCACGCGCGTGTCGGTGAGCAGGGTCTCGCCGTCGGCATCGACGAGCTCGATATCGCCCTTTAGCAGGAGGGGGCCGTTGGGAAAGAGGGAGATGCGGTTTTCGTCGGGCGTCGGCTCCGGGTCGGTGCCGCTGCGGGTAAGGTGCAGGGCGCCGGTCGGGCACTGCAGGACGGCGTCCTCCACGGCATCGGCCGCGGCTGCGTCGGGCTCGATCCACGGGCGGCGCTCCGGGTCGAAGACGCTCGGCAGCCCCTGCACGCAGGCCGCGGCGTGGATACAGCGCTTCTCGTCCCACGTAACGGTGACATCGTCGCCCTCGTACTCGTACACATTCCGTTTCATGATTTCGCCGAATCGACCAGGTTGAATTCGTGAACGTTGCATGAACGAGTCGGCCCGGTGCGGGTTCAGTCCGAAGCGTGACAATTCAGAGATTGGCATTGGACGTTGGACGTTGGGACGTTGGACGTTGGGACGTTGGACGTTGAGACGTTCGCCCGACACGCCCAACCGCCCACACGCCCAACCGCCCACACGCCCAACCGCCCACACGCCCAA
>CAKZLV010000173.1 GCA_937127285.1 uncultured Bacteroidota bacterium | reverse complement strand
TACCACCGCCCTTCTCATACCACCGCCCTTCTCATACCACCGCCCTTCTCATACCGCCGCCGCTCGCCCTGCCCCCGCCATCCTCCACCCTCCATTCTCCACCCTCCATTCTCCAATTCAAGTAGGGATCGCCCCGGCAGATGGGGCACGGAATCCCCTACACCGATCGTCCAGAAGCGCCTTGCACCTCTACAGATCCGTTGGTAGCACCGGAGGTTGCTAACGACTACATTACTCTGTTCGCGTCCCGCTACTTCCTCACCTGCCCGCCGCCGACCATGGAGGCAACGGCTCATTCCACGGGAGACGTCCTTCACGTTCGGGTCGGGGGGACGTGGACGCTCGGGGGGTCCGTGCCGGACGTGAACGCGGTGGCTGCATCCGCTGGCGGGATCGATTCCGCCGGCGCGGTGCGCATCGTACCGGACGGGCTCACAGACTGGGACAGCAGCCTGCTCACCTTTCTCTACGAGCTGGTTCGCCGCTGCGAGGCACAGGACGTCCCGGTCGACCTCGACGCCCTCCCCGACGATCTGCGCCGCCTCGTCGACCTCTCGCAGGCCGTCCCGGAAGCGTCGGCCGGATCGGCGGATGCCCCTTCGTCTCTCCTCGAACGCTTCGGTGAGTGGATCGGCCGACAGGGAGACGGCGTCGTCGCGTTTGCGACGTTCACTGGACGCAGCGTACAGAGCGCCGGCCGCCTCCTCCGCGGACGGGGTCGCATGCGGGGGCGGGACTTCTGGCTTCTCACCCAGCGCACCAGCGCCGACGCCCTCCCCATCGTCACCCTGATCAGCTTCCTCGTCGGCCTCATCCTCTCGTTCCTCGGGGCGGTCGTCCTGCGCCGCTTCGGGGCCGACTACTACGTGTCCTACCTCGTCAGCTACGGCGTCCTGCGCGAACTGGGGGCGCTCATGACGGCCATCATCATGGCCGGACGCACCGGCGCCGCCTTCGCCGCCGAACTGGGTAGCATGAAGGTCTCCGAGGAAATCGACGCCCTCCGCACCCTCGGCATCTCGCCGGTCGACTTCCTCGTGATGCCGCGCCTCCTGGCCGTCTTCGTCGCCCTCCCCCTCCTCACCCTCTACGCCAACGCCGTCGGGATCGTGGGCGGGTGGACGGTGGCCATCTCCATGCTGGACGTTACCTCCGCCCAGTTCTTCACCGGCCTCCTCACCCCGATCACCCTTGCCGATGCCGTCCTCGGCCTCGTCAAGGCCGTCGTCTTCGGCGCCATCATCGGCCTGGCCGGCTGCCTGCGCGGACTGCAAACCGGCAGCGACGCCACCGCCGTGGGCGACGCCGCCACCTCCGCCGTCGTCACCGGCATCACCCTCATCGTCGCCGCCAACGCCGTGCTGGACTGGATGGCGGCCGTGCTGGACGTGTAGCCCCCCTCGGCTTTCGCTTTCTCCCCGTCATGCCCGACGACGCTCCCATCATCACAGTCGACAACCTGACGCTGGCCTACGGGTCCTTCGTCGTCATGCAGGATCTCACCTTCGAGATCCGGCGCGGGGAGATCTTCGCCATCATGGGCGGAAGCGGATCCGGCAAGTCGACCCTCCTGAAGCACCTGATCGGACTCCAGACGGCCGATACGGGACGTATCCAGTTTGCCGGACGCGAAATGAACGGCTCGGAGGAGGCCCTGCAGGACATGCGGCGGGAGATCGGCGTTCTCTACCAGCACGGAGCCCTGTGGAGCTCCATGACGCTGGCCGAAAACGTCGGCCTCCCCCTGGAGGAGTACACCGACCTGCCGCCCGACGACATCCGGCGGATCGTTTCGCTGAAGCTCGCCCTCGTCGGCCTTCGGGGCTTCGAGGGGTTCTACCCGCACGAGATCAGCGGGGGGATGCAGAAGCGCGGCGCCCTGGCACGGGCCATGGCGCTGGACCCCGCCGTCCTCTTCTTCGACGAACCCTCCTCGGGGCTCGACCCGGTCAGCGCCCGCCGCCTCGACGACCTCATCCTCCAGATCCGCGACAGCCTCGACACGACCGTCGTGGTCGTCAGCCACGACCTCGCCAGCATCTTTGCGATCGCCGACCGCGCCCTCTACCTCGACATCGAGACGCGCACCGCCTCCGCGCTGGGCCCGCCCGCCGACCTGCGGGACGACCCGCCGAACGAGCGCGTCCGCCAGTTCCTCACCCGCACCGCCGCCTAACCCGCACCGCCGCCTAACCCGCACCGTCCTAACCCCTCGGCTCTTCCTCCCGTCTCCCCCCGTTCCATGAGCCAGCGTGCCAACCCCGCCCTGATCGGAGCCTTCGTGCTCGGCGCCCTCGCCCTCGCCGTCGCCGGCGTCGCCGTCCTCGCTTCCGACTCCCTCTTCCGCCAGGAAACGACCTTTGTGAGCTACTTCGACGAGTCGGTCAACGGCCTCGACGTCGGTGCTCCCGTCAAATTCAAGGGCGTTCCCATCGGCCAGGTCAGCGACATCCTCGTCCGGCTCGACCTCTCCGAAGAGACCTTTCAGGTTCCGGTCCTCTACAACGTCGACCTCTCGCCCCTCACGGACGCGTCGGGGCGAACGGTGGACCTGGCCCGGCCCGATGTCTTGCAGCGGCAAATTGACGAGGGGCTGCGGGCACAGTTGCAGATGGAGAGCATCGTGACCGGGAAGCTCTACATCGAGCTGACGTTCGTTCAGAATCCCGAGCCCGTGGCCGCGGCGTCGGATCGGCGGATCACCGAGCCTGAGGTCCCGACGATCCTCTCGCCGATGGCGAGGCTCGGGGAGGAGGCCACCGGGCTCGTCGCCAACCTGCGCGGGTTCGACGTCAACACGATCAACGAAAACCTGATCACCCTCCTCTCCAAAGCCAACCAGAAAATCGACGACCTGGACGTCCGCGCCATCAACGACTCGGTCCTGGTGGCCGTCCGCTCCGTTCGGCAGCTCACCGAGGCCCCGGAGGTGCAGGAGGCGCTGGCGGAGCTTCCGTCGCTGGCCCGCCGCATGGACTCGACGTTGATGGACGCGCAGTCCACCCTTCGCACGTTCGAAGGAGCCGTCGACCCGACCCGCAAAGACCTCGCAACGACCACCCGCGACCTGCGGGAAACCCTGCGCTCGATGCGGGAGACGATGGAGCGGACCCGGCGCATGCTCTCGACCGACTCCGGCCTCGGCTACCGCGTCGACGACGCCCTGGCCTCCCTCACCGAAGCCGCCGAAGCCCTCCGCGTCCTCGCCGTCTCCCTCGAACGCGACCCCAGCATGTTCATCCGCGGCAAGGAACCGCCGGAGGAGTGAGGCTGGAGGGGGAAGCGGAGACGGGGAATCGGGGAGGCGGCGAGACGGGGGCGATGGCCGGCAACGCGGTGCGTGTCGCCGGGCTGGGTGCCCGTCCTCGCAGTAGGTGCCGTTGAATCGATGAACCGAGGAGACGGAGAGACGGGGAGTCGGGGAGACGGGGAAACGGCGAGACGGGGAATCGGTGAATCGGAGAGACGGGGGACGGCGAACTGGAGAAACGGCGAATCGGAGAAACGGGGGCAACGGCCCACCATTCACAACTCACCATTCACAACTCACGATCCACAACTCACGACTTACGACCCACGATTCACGACTCACGATTCACGACTCACGATTCACGACTCACGCCCCGATGCCCGCCTCCCTCGCACGAATCATCGCCGTTCTCGCCGTGGCCGCCCTGGCTTTCGGCTGCGTCGACCTGGAGCCGCGGCAGGCCAACATCCGCTACTACGTCCTGGCCGGCGAGGACCCGCCGCCGGCCGACACGGCGGCGTCGCCGGAGGAGGACGCCGGGCTTGTGATCGGGCTTCGCCGCCTGCGGATCGCGTCGTACCTGGACACGCCGACGATCGTGACGCGGATGGGACCGCACGAGGTGCACTTTGCCGAATTCCACCGGTGGGGCGAAGACCTGCCCCGTGCGATCAATCGGTCGGTCGCCCGCTACCTCTCCCTGAACGACTCCGTTGCCCGCGTCGACGTCGTCCCCTGGCCCGATCGGGCCGAGCATGCGTACGTCGTGCAGGTTCACGTCTTCCGTTTCGAGGGCGAGGCCCCGCCCCCACCCCCGGGCGAAGAGGTCGACCCCGACGAGCGCGGCCTGCGCCGCGTCGGCGAGCCGGGCACCGTCCGCATGGTGGCGACCTGGGAGGTGGTCGATCCCGACACGGAGACGGTGGTCGTGCAGGGCCGAACAGAGGAGGCCCTCGACGGCTGGCGGGTGGGCGACTACGGAGGACTCGTCCAGCGCCTCGACGACACCCTGCGCGGCCTGGCGGGCGATGTCGCCGCCGCCGTGCAGCGGGTGGAGAGCTGACGGGCTCGCCGGCGGGCTCGACGGGTCCTGAGATCGGTGAACTCTCGCCCAAAACGACCGGGGACGCGGCCCTTTCCCCGCCGACCGAGCCCGTGCCGGTTGCGGGCGTCCCCCGTGTCGCCTACGTTTCGTTTCCTGCACTGTCTCTGCCTTCGCCCATCGGCGCGCAGGGGCTCGTCTCTCGAATCCGACGGCGCGGACATGGAAACTTCCTTCGTCTCCCTCCTGCTCACGGCAGGGTTTGCTTTTCTCGTCATCAACGCGATGCTCGTCTCGGCATCGATCCTTGTCTACGCCGAGCGTCGCGTCTCGGGCTTTATCCAGAACCGACCCGGCCCCAACCGCGTCGGCCCGCTGGGACTGCTGCAGCCGTTTGCCGACGTGTTCAAATTCGTCCTGAAAGAAGACATCCGGCCGGCCGCGTCGAATCTGTTCATCCACTCGATGGCGCCGGTCATCATGGTGGTGATCGCCATGAGCACCGCCGCCCTGATCCCGTTCGCCGACGGCATCGTGGTGGCGGATCTGAACGTGGGCGTGCTCATGCTGCTGGCGCTCACCTCCATTAGCGTCTACGGCATCACCCTCGCCGGATGGAGCTCGAACAGCAAGTACTCGCTCCTCGGCGGGCTGCGCTCGGCCGCCCAGATGGTTTCCTACGAGCTGTCGATGGGACTGGCGGTCATCTCGGTGGTGCTCGTCGCCGGATCGCTCAACTTCATGGACATCGTGAACGACCAGGCCTCCGGCGGCGCCCTCCTCGGCTGGAACGTCGTCCGCAACCCGATCGGCTGCCTCATCTTCATCACCACCGCCTTCGCCGAAACCAACCGCGCGCCCTTCGACCTGCCGGAGGCCGAACAGGAGCTCGTCGGCGGCTACCACACGGAGTACTCGGGCATGAAATTCGGCATGTTCTTCCTCGCCGAGTACGTGAACTGGTTCGTCGCCTCCTTCTTTATCGTGACGCTCTTCTTCGGCGGCTTCCTGATCCCCTTCCAGCCGCAGATCCTGTCCCTCGTCCCCGCCCTGGAAGGCTCGACGCTCCTCGCCATCCTGCAGTTCGCCTCGCTGATGCTGAAGGTGAGCTTCTTCGTCTTCGTCTTCATCTGGGTGCGGTGGACGTTCCCGCGCTTCAAGTACAACCAGCTCATGACGATCGGATGGAAGTACCTCCTCCCGATCTCGCTCGTCAACGCCCTCGTCGTCGCCGTCGGCGTCTACGCCTTCGACCTGATCGGCCTGTAAGCGCTGCCCCTCGATCGCCCGTTCGAGGAAGGATGGAGGGTTGAGGATCGAGGATTGTGAATCGTGAATGGTGAGTTGTGAATGGTGAGTTGTGAATGGTGGGTCGTGAATCGTGAGTTGTGAATTGTGGGTCGTTGCCTCCGTTTCTCCGGCTCCCCGTTTCTCGGGTTCGCCGTTTCTCGGGTTCGCCGTCTCCCCGGTTCCCCGTCTCCCCGGTTCCTCGTCTCCTCGTTTCATCGATTCACCGGCACCCACTGCGAGGACAGCACCCGGCCCGGAGACACGCACTGCGTCGCAGGCCACCGCCCCTCTCCGACTCCCCGTCTCCTCGATTCACCGGCAGCAGGTCCCGGAGCGGGCACCCACCCCCGCAACACGCACCGAGTCACCGGCCGCTGTGCCTTCCCCTACTGCCCGAGGACGTGCACGCTGTCGTTGAGAACGTCTTCGACGTAGAGCATCTGCAGGAGGACGATGACGGATACCGCCAGGGGAGTGGCTAGCAGTACGCCCGTCGCCCCCGCCAGGACGCCCATCGCCACCTGGGCGGTAATCAAGATGACCGGCGGCAGCGACACCGCCCGCTGCTGCACGAGCGGGGTGATGAGGTAGCTCTCCAGCGTCTGCACGATGCCGAAGACGAGAACCACGTAGAACGCCTTCGTGAGGCTCACCATCAGCGCGACGAGGACGGCCGGGATGAAGGAAAGGATCGGCCCGACGTAGGGCACGAACGAAAGCAGGGCGGCGAGGAGCCCCAGCGCGAGCGGCGTCGGCACCCCGGCGATCCATAACCCGAGTCCGGTGAGCAGTCCCACCACCACCATCATCGTCAGCCGCCCCAGCAGCCACCACTGGATGGCGTGGGCGAGCGCGTCGAGAACCTCCCGGGCCCGTTCCCGGTGGCGCTTCGGCGTAAGCAGCACGATGCCGTTTCGGTAGGAATCGGGCGAGGCCGCGCCGTACATCCCGATAAACAAGATGATGAAGGCGTTGGCGAGCGCGCCGAGCGTGCGGGAAAAGGCACTCGTGACGCCGCCGAGAACGTCCTGCGGCGACGGCATGAGGCGCTCGACGGCCTCGGCATCGCCCAGCAGACGCCGCACCCACGCCTGGGTCGTCAGCCGCTCTCGGAGATCCGATACCGCCGTCGGCAACTGGACGATCAGATCGTTGATCTGCCCCGACAGCCGCGGGCCCGCGATGCCGGAGATGGCAGCCACCGTGAGCACAACGCCGAGGACGACCAGTACCAGCGCACCGGGACGCTCCAGCGGCGTGCGATCCGTCAGTCCCTGCGCGGCGCCCCCGAGAATTACCGCCGTCAGCACCCCGGCAAACACGATCAGCAGAACCCGCGAGAGCACCACGAACAGGTAGAGCACCACCAGCGATGCCGCCACGATCCCGACGGTCATCAGGACGCGGTTCGGGAAGGAACGACCGGGCGCAGAGCCCATGTTTGTCGGAGCGCTCGATTCAGGGAGGGACGAGAACAAACGGGAGTTCGTGAATCGCAGGGGGTCGTTGGTTGTTCGTCGGAAAAGACGGCCCCTCGAAAGACGGCCCCTCGCCCCACCTCGCGCCCCGCACCCGAACGCGGACGGTCGTAACGAGACCGTTCCCACTCGGGATTCGATACCCAAACCTCGACATTCGCCACCCTAACGCCGAAGTTCATTTTCGGGGCAAGCGGCAAAGCTGGACAACGCGACACACAGGACCCCAACCTGGAAGCCCCCACGCTCCAGCACTCCC
>CAKZLV010000172.1 GCA_937127285.1 uncultured Bacteroidota bacterium | reverse complement strand
AGACGACCTCGACGAGGACGCCGAGCCGATGGTGATGGTCGACGCCATCAACCGCGCTCTGAAAGAGCGCATGGAGGCCGACGAGTCGATCCTGGTCTACGGAGAGGACGTGGCCGGCGATAAGGGGGGCGTCTTCACGGCGACGAAAGACCTGACGGCGATGTTCGGGGAGGACCGGTGCTTCAACGCTCCGCTCGCAGAAGCCTCCATCATCGGGACGGCCGTCGGCTACGCGGCGAGCGGCTTCCGCCCGGTCGTCGAGATCCAGTTTGCCGACTACATCTGGCCCGGCATGCAGCAGCTCCGCAACCAGGTCGCCCCGTTCCGCTACCGCTCGAACGGCGAGTGGAGCTGCCCGATGGTGATTCGCGTTCCGTGCGGCGGCTACATCCACGGCGGCCTCTGCCACTCGCAGAACGTCGAGTCGATCTTCGGGCACATGCCCGGCTTCAAGATCGCCCTCCCCTCCACGGCCGCCGATGCGAAGGGCCTGCTCACCACTGCAATGCAGATGCAGGACCCGGTGCTCTTCCTGGAGCACAAGGCCCTCTACCGCGCCGCCTCCGCCCGCACGCCCACGCCGCCGGACGGCTACCAGCTGCCCTTCGGCAACGCCCGCGTGGTGCGGGAAGGCACGGACATGACCATCGTCACCTACGGGATGATGGTCCACAAGGCCAAAAACGTGGCCAAGGAGCTGGAGAAGGACGGCGCGGACGTCGAGATCATCGACATCCGCACGATCCTCCCCCTCGACTCCGAGACGATCCTGGCGTCGATCCAGAAGACGAACCGGGCCCTCGTCGTCTACGAAGACCACGAGTTCATCGGCTTCGGCGCCGAGATCGCGGCCCAGATCGGGGACGACGCCTTCACCTACCTCGACGCCCCGATTCGACGCGTCGCCGGCGAGTTCACTTACATCCCGTTCGCGCACTCGCTGGAGCGCGAGGTGCTGCCGAGCGACGACGGCATCCTCGACGAGGCCCGCGACCTGCTGGCGTTTTAGACCGGCTGTCGCTGTAGGCCGGCCCATTTTCGGGCCGGCGGGCGCTGAAGACGCGAACGGCCGCTCTTGCCCCCGCACTCGGCCCGCTGCGGTCATCTCCCCCGACGGAGACCCGTTCGGAGGCCGGCTGGACGCGGCCCGGGTGCGGAGCAACGCAAACGGGACCGCCCCGCCATCATGGACGGAGCGGTCCCGTGACGTTTTGTGACGAATACCGGTGTGGAGCCGGTGCAGAGCATCCACTCAGCCTTCGTCGAGCCAGGCGCGCAGCATCCAGAGGTCTTCTTCGATCTGCTCGCTCAGATCTTCGAGGACGGTCACCGTCCCGGTGTCGTCGGCCGCTTCGGCCTTCTCCGCCACCTCCTGGATGCAGGCGTCGAGGGCGTTGAGGTCGGCGACGACGCGGCGCACCATCGCATCTGCCTGCGGCGTGCCGGCATCCTCCTCCAGTTCCGTCAGGTCGAGGATGTCGGCCAGCGTGTGCACCGGCGTCTCGTCAACGGTCCGAAGGCGCTCTGCAAGTTCGTCGATGGCGTCGCTCCAGAACTCGTAGATCTCCTCGAACTCGTCGTGGAGCGTGTAGAAGTGCGGTCCGGTTACATTCCAGTGGTAGTGCCGGACCTTCTGGTAGAACACCGTTGCGTCGGCGATGAGCCGATTGAGCCCGGCGACGACATCCGCACTCGTGCCGGCGGGTTCGAGGTCCGTCTGTTCGGTTTGCGGGGACGTGTCTGTGGCCATGGCAGGGAAAACCGTGTTGGAAACAGTTCGCGCGAAGGCAGGGCCCGTTGACCCGGTCGGATGCCCTTGACCGGGCATCTGCGGGTGGGATCAAAAAGAATACCTGCTGAGATGTTTCCTCTGGCAGCGGCGAGTGCCCCACCGCGGTTCCGTCGAAAATGGAGGAAACGGCGTCGAACGACGCACGCAGCAGGGGGCTACCATCGGCCCTGCGTCGCCCCGAGGCCATCGGATGTGCCCAAGCCCGCCGCAGCCCCCCACCCTTCCATCCTCCATCCTCCACCTTCCATCCCTCCCCCCGCGTCCACAGCGTCCCGAGCCTCCACGCGTCCCCTCTACGCGATCGGACGCGCCCGTCCGATCCTCCACCCTCCATCTTCTATCCTCCATCCTCCATCCTCCATCCCTCCAACCCTCCCTCCTACTGCCGCCAGAAGTCCGGCACGAAGAGAATCAGCACGGTAAAGATTTCCAGGCGGCCGGCAATCATCAAGAGGCCCAGAATCCACTTTCCACTCGTCTGGATCTGGGCAAAGTTGTCCGTGGGTCCCACTTCTCCGAAGCCCGGGCCGACGTTGCCCACACAGGCGATCGTCGAGCCGAGCGCGCTGAGGAGATCGAGCCCGGTGGCCGCCATGATCCCGGTTCCGACCACGACCAGCCCGAAGTAGAGAACCACGAAGGAGAGCACGTTCCGGATCACGCCGTCCGGCACGACGGTGTCGTTCAGGCGCGTCGGAATGATGGCACGCGGGTGGACGAGCTGGCGGATTTCCTTGAACGAGTTCTTGAACAGCAGCACGTGCCGGATGATCTTGATGCCGCCGCCGGTCGACCCCGCCATGCCGCCGCAGAAAAACAGGAGGAACACCGTGACGATCGCGAGCGGTGGCCAGAGCTCATAGTCGGCCGTCCCGAATCCGGTCGTCGTGATGATGGCGGTGGACTGGAAGGCGGCGTAGCGCAGCGCCTCGGCGAGCGTTTCGTAGCCCGCAAAGGCCGCGTCGGGAGTGAGCGTCACCCCGAGCGGCCGCCACGTGGCGATCGTAATGAAGAGGGTGGCGATGGCGGTGACCGCCGCGTAGGCGCGAAGCTCAGTGTCGTAGAAGACCGTGATCGCCTTGCCGCGCAGGAGGCGGAAGTGCAGCGCGAAGTTCATCCCTGCCAGAAACATAAACGCGGTGATGACCCAGTCGACGTAGGCGGACCCGTAGTCGCCCACGCTGCCTCCCTCCGGCGAGAATCCGCCCGTTGCCATCGTGGCGAAGGCGTGGTTGACGGCGTCGAAGAGGCTCATCGCGGGAAGGAGGAGCAAAATCTCGACGACCGTGATGCCCACGTAGATCATCCACAACCGCTTGGCCGTTTCGCGGACGCGCGGCGTCAGCTTGTCGGCCGACGGCCCCGGCACTTCGGCCTTGAAGAGCTGCATGCCGCCCACGCCTAGGATCGGGAGGATCGCGAGCGTGAGCACGATGATCCCCATGCCCCCCATCCAGTGGGCGAGGCTACGCCAGAAGAGAAAGGCGTTGGGGATGTCTTCGATGCCGGGGTTGCCCGCTCCACCGAGAATCGTCGCTCCCGTCGTCGTAAACCCGCTGATCGTCTCGAAGAAGGCGTCCGTGTAAGACACGAGGTCCGCCAGCACGAACGGCACCGCCCCGACGAGGGCCAGCACGAACCAGGAGAGGGCCACGATGGCAAACCCCTCGCGCGGCCCGACGTCGGCCCCGCCTCCCCGGTGCCCCCCCAGCCCGAACCAGGCGGACGTTCCGACCAGGAGCGTCCCGGCAGCCGTGACGGCAAACGTCCACCAGATCGGTTCTCCGTACAGCAGCCCGACGACGGCCGGAAGACAGAGCGCGACGCCGAGGAACAGCAGCAATCCGCCGAGCGTGCGGACGACGGCGTTGATGTCAAGAGGCACGTGGACGACGGCAGTTCGTGAGGAAGCAGGCGGAGCGGACGGATCGCTTCCCCAACATACGTTGCGGCTCTTCCAAACGAAACGTCGGTCCGCGCGCGAAATCACCAGGTTCGCCCGGCCACCGAGGGGGTGCTGATCGATGCTCCAGACGTTTTCTACACCGGACGGGACGATGGCCTACCGAGACCTCGGGGCGGGCCCCCCGGTCGTGTTTCTCCACGGAAACCCGACGTCGGCGGTTCTCTACCGGCATCTGATCGACGGACTCTCCGGATCGCATCGCTGCATCGCGCCGGACTATCTCGGCTTCGGCCGCTCCGACAAACCCACCTCCCTACCGCCTGCCTTTTCGCACCGGCCGCGCGCACATGCATCCCATATCGAAGCCCTCCTTCTCCACCTGGACCTTCGCGAGGTAACGCTGGTCCTGCACGACTGGGGCGGCCCCATCGGACTTCAGTTTGCCCTCCGGTACCCGGAGCGGGTGCGCCGTCTGGTCCTGTTCAACACCTGGGGATGGCCGCACGACCGCGACCCCTGGATCGGAGGGTTCAGTCGCCTGGCCGGTGGGCGGCTCGGTCGGTTTCTGATTCTTCGCTTCAACGCGTTCGCCCGGGGGATCCTCCCCCTCGCCGTTGCGGATCGCTCCCGTCTGTCTCCGGATGCCGTTCATGCCTACGCCGACCCGCTCGACACCCCGGCGCGGCGCTACCCGAGCTGGGCGTTTGCGAGGGCGCTCCTCGGCGAGACGCCCTGGCTGCGCAGCTTGTGGGCGCGTCGCCGCCGCCTCGCCTCCCATCCTGCTCTCCTCTGTTGGGGCACCCGCGACCCGGCGTTCGGCTTCCCCTCCTACCTGCGGCGCTGGACGGCTCTGTTCGAGAACGCGCACGTCCACCGCTGGCCGGTGGGGCACTACGTCCCGGAGGAGCTCGGCCCCTCCGCGGTGCCGGTCGTGCACCGCTGGCTGCAGAAGTCGTAGCCCGTCTCGCCGCCCGGCATGGCCCCGCAGGATGGGGTCTCGGCGCGGAGAGAACCGGCGCGGAGAGAACCGGCGCGGAGAGAATCGGCGCGCGAAGGAACCGGTCATGCACGTCGCTCCCGATCCCCCTCGCCAGCCACCGGGGTATCGGGCGCGCGATCCGCGTCCTGTGCAGGATCCGCGTCGGGTGCGCGATCTGCGTCCCGTGCGCGATCTGTGTCGTGCACACCGTCGGCGGCATCCGGGCGAGGCACGTCGACCCGAAACGTGCTGCCTTCCCCCTTCGTGCTGTCGACGCGAATGCTGCCTCCCAGCAGATCCACCATGTGCTTCGTGATCGCCAGACCGAGCCCCGTCCCTTCGTAGCTGCGCGTGCGCCCGTTCGACTCTTGCTGAAAGGGCTTAAATACGCGCGTCTGAAACTCTTTGTCGATTCCGATTCCCGTGTCGCGCACGGTGATGTGCATCCCGGCCCTGTACGCCCGGAGGCCGACCTCGACGGATCCGTCGGGCGTAAACTTGATTGCGTTGTGGACGAGGTTGTTGAGGATGCGGTACATCACCGTGCGATCGGTTACCAGGTGCGGGTCGCCGTCGCACGCAACGGAGAGCGTCAGGTCCTTGTCCGATGCCGCCGGCCGGTGGGTGCTCACGACGTTTTCGGCGATGGCTCGCACATCCGTTTGCTGCAGGGTAGGGTCCAGCGTTCCGGCTTCGATCTGCGCCATATCGAGGACGGACTGCAGCGTATCCGACAGGCGCTTGCCGCTCTTGTGGATGTGCCGGGCAAAGGCCTCGTGGGTCTCCGGCGGCTCGTTCATGATGAGCTCGGCGTGCCCGATGATCCCGGTGATCGGGGTGCGGAGCTCGTGGCTCATGTTGTTGAGAAGGCTGGACTTCAGCCGGGCCATCTGCTCGGCCTTTTCCTTTGCGAGAAGCAGCTCCGCCTCGTCCTCCTTGCGCTGCGTAATGTTGCGGATGGCCACAATCCGCATCGCGGAGCTGGCACGCTCCACCGTCTTGGACTCGATTTCGGCCGGGAAGGTGGACCCGTCCCGGCGCACCACGACGGCCTCGTACGGGCCCTCGTACGGATGATCGATGTGGTCCTCGACGAGGTCGCGGGTGGCCTCGGTGAGGAATTCGCGGGCGTCTCGCCCCACCACCTCCTCCCGGTCGTACCCGGTCATGTCGGTCAGCACCTGGTTGATGTCGACGATCTCGCCGTTCTGGTGGATGAGCACGCCCTCGAAGGTTGCCTCCGCCAGCCGGCGGAAGCGCTTCTGGCTGTCGGCCAGCTGCCGCGTCTGCCGTCGCACTTCCCGGCGCAGCGCAACGATGACGATGACGCCCAGCAGAATCAGCGCCCCGATCAGCAGCGCGATGTTGCGGTAGTAGCGGGCCGGGATGCGTGCCTGCTTGACGTCCGCATCCGTCCGCGGAAGCAGTTCGTAGTACGAGGTGAAGGGCGCGGTGAAGTCGTGCTGGGCGACGATCCCGGTCACTTCCACCTCGTCGCCCGGCTCGTACGCGTCGAGCGGGATCCGGTCGACGTGGCGGTTCTCGACGAACACGGCCAGCGCCTCCCGGCCGGGAGCGGATTGCACCAGGAGATAGGTGTCTCCGTTGTTGCTGCCCCCCCGCATGATGCGACCGTGCACGTGAACGAGCAGTCCCTCGTAGCGCTCCCTCCGAATGCTGTCGAGGGACGTGACGAGCGGCTGAACGGGCACCGGCTCGTCGTTGACCGTATACCGTTCCGCCCGGAGGAACGGGAGGCCGTATCGGTGGCGAAGGGTGCCGACCACGACCAGGCGGTCGCCACGGTCGATGGCTGCATCGGGAGCGGGAAGGTCGACCGCGATCCCGTGCCCGTCCTGCTGGATGAAAACCCGGTTCGGCGGCCCGACGTGCGCCGGGTCGGCGCTCGCCCGCCCCGCTACGTGTACCCGCTCGCCCAGCCGCACCGGGATGCCGGTGCTGTCGGCCGGCAGGTGGACCTGGCGGATGGGCTCCCGGTCGGGCGGGCCGGGGGTCGGCTGCGCTGCGGCTCTCCCAGAGACGAAGCCGGCAGCGGCGATTACGACGAGAAGCACCATGCCCGCCTGCCGACCGGGGCGGAGAGAAACAATCAACGCGGAGAGGGGCCCGGACATGGGGACGTCGGGGTCGGTGACGGAGCCCGAAGGACGAGCACGAGGCGAAACCGGTTGCAGAGCGAATGCGCCTGCACCGCATGAGCAAGAACGAGCGCGCAAGCATCCATCCGTGCCGGCTCCTCCAGTGCGAGCGGCGTGCGGTATGAGCGGCGTGCACGTAGGCGACGCACGGCCTGCCACGCGAACCCCTTCGTGGGGCCGTCGACTTGGTGCGGCCGTCGACGGGCCTGGCGAGGCGGGCGCCGGTGCGGCCCAAGCGGCTGCCGCCCAAGCGGCTGCGGCCCAAGCGGCTGCGGCCCAA
>CAKZLV010000171.1 GCA_937127285.1 uncultured Bacteroidota bacterium | reverse complement strand
ACCTGGAGCGGTGAGCCGTGCTGCACCGGGTGGGGCGGTCGGGCCGATCCGGCTTTCCGGGAACGGCCGGCCCCGGATGCCGGTGGCACAAGACGCCCGTCGTGCGTACAGCCACCGACTCGTCATGGAACCGGAAGAATACCCGATCGACGGCGTGCTGGATCTTCACGTCTTCGACCCGTCGGAGGTGGGCGATCTGGTGCCCGAGTACCTGCGCGCTTGCCGCGAGAAAGGCATTCTGCGGGTGCGCATCATCCACGGAAAAGGCACGGGGCAGCTGCGCCGCAGCGTCCGCGCCATCCTCGACCGTCTCGACGCCGTGACGAGCTACGAGACGGCCAAAGACGCCAGCTCGTGGGGCGCCACGATCGCCCACCTCAAGGGCGACGCGGAATGAGGGCGGCGGAAGGAAGGGCGAACGGCGGGAGGACAAAATGGAGGCAGCACCATTTCTCCGCTCATCCATCCGTCCAACCCTCCACCCCTCCATCCGTCCAACCCCCCACGTTCATCGACCGCCGACGTCGGCGCTACGCGTCTCCGCGGATCGTCTGGATGTCGAGCGTGATGTCGACGTCTTCCCCGACGACGAGTCCGCCGGCCTCCGTGACGCGGTTCCACGTCAGGCCGAAGTCCTTGCGGTTGATCGTCGTGGCGGCAGTGAAACCGGCGCGCTGGCGGCCCTCGTTGTCAACGGCCGTGCCGAGGAGCTCCGTTTCGAACACGACCGGCTTCGTCGTGCCGCGGATCATCAGGTCGCCCTTCATCTGGAAGGTGTTGCCGTTGACGTTCGTGATCTCGTTGCTCACAAACCGCATCTCGGGGTGGTTCGAGGCGTCGAAGAAATCCGCCGACCGGAGGTGGTCGTCCCGCTTCTCGTTGCCCGTGTCGATGCTCTCGATGCGCACGGTCGCATCCACCGAGAGACTCGACAGATCGTCGGGGTCCATCGTGACGGAGGCGTCGTAGTCGTGGAACTTGCCCGTCACACGGGAGATGGCGAGGTGGGTGATGCCGAACCTCACCTCCGAGTGGGCGGGATCGAGCGACCAGGCGACGGGATCGGTGTCGCTAGAGGGCGGCGGGGGAGACGAATCGAGACCGGTGAATCCGGCGACCGCAACGGCGGCGGCGAGCAGGAGGGCGGGGAGAAGAGCGAAACGGTTCATGGCTGAATGGGGAGTCAGGGAATCAGGATTGGACAACCACCGGCGATCTTCCACCGGTGAAATAGACAGCAAGGAAAGAAATCGAGCTTTTCCAACGCCGTCGCCTTCTCTGTGAGCCCGCCGGCGGCTTCAGTTACGCAACAAACTTTCAACGGGTGGGGCCGCGGCACGGCCCCCGCCGGATCCGGTCGGGATCCAACAGGGGCAGAGCGTGTGTGCAGCGAAGGGAGCGGCGTTCGCTAGAACAAGATTCCACCCTTAATCGTGACGCCGGTCAGGCTTTCTTCGTCACTCTCGCCCCGGACATTGGCCTCTTCCTGCGCATTGAAGAACAGGTCGAACCCCAGCTCAACGAACGGGGTGATCGGGGCCGCCTGAAACTTCGCACCGAAAACGACGCCGACGCCCACGTTTGTATTTGTGTCGTCGCGGCCGATGTTGTCGGTTTCAACCGACGCCCGAATCAGGCGCAGGCCGCCGCCGGTGTACGGCGTGAAGACCGGATTTTCGATGACGAAGGGATACAGGCCGTCCACGCCGACCACGAAGAGGCTGGCGTCCGTATCGTCCGGGGTATCCTGAATGTAAAAGTCGGCACTGGGGCGAAGCTCCAGAGGAATTGCGGGTCCGGAGAAGCGGACTTCCGCCCCGATCAAAACCGTCCCTCCCGAACCGTCGTCCGAAAAGTCGTCTCCGATGTCGCCAAACGGAACGCCGATCCGGGGGCCGAAGGATATTTGAGCGTTGGTGGGGGACGGCGCGAACGCGATGACGGTAGCAGTAAGAGCAATAGCAAGGCCGAGGCGTCGAAGCATATCGGGAGGGGGTTGGTGGGAGGAACCGGGTAGACTCCGAGATTCGGACTCCGAGCGGGGCCGCCCCGGGACGGGCCCTGAGTCGTTTTCGAAAGGTACAGACGAGGATCTGCGAATATACAAACTTGGGATGAAGAAGCGACCTGCCTTCATCCTCCGGCCGGCGTGGCGGGTTGCGACCCGTATTTCCAGACGCTCTTCCCTACCTTCCACCCCCTGGATTCGCTGCTGTCGCCTGCCCTCGACGAACGTGATGGTCCGCCTGTCTCTCCTTCTCCTGGCTGTCTTCGGTATCGGAGCTGGCATCGGACCGGTTGGGTCGGCCGCGAAGGGGTCCGGGGCGACGCCAGGACCTCGGCCCGACGGTCCTGCACCGGCCGTGCAGGGGGCGGACTCGCCGCCCCCCGAGACGCCGGTGCGCGGGGTCGTCTGGACGCCGCCGCGTGATCCACGGACGGGCCTGGGGACGCTCAACCGAATGGCCCGGTACGGGGTGACGGGCGTTCGCCTCACCCGCCCGGTCCTCCACCCGGCCGTGCTGGCGCGGGCCGACTCGCTCGGCCTTGCGCTCTACATGGACCTCCCGGTGCCGCCCCGTGCGCGTTTCGACGCTGCGCTCCGCGATACGGTCGGGGCCCTGCAGGCTGCTGCGTCGCGTCACCCATCGATCCGGGGCATAGGGCTGGCCCCGCTTCACCCGGGCCGCGCCGGCACCTGCCGGCTGCTCGACGGGCTCCGAACCCGCCTCCGCGGCGATTCGTCCCTCCGCAGCTATTACGTCACCCCTCTCCCCCCATCGGCCGACCCGTGCAGCGAAGACGCCGACCTTCTTCTGACCGACCTTCGCGCCGCCCGCGATCCGACGCGCCGGTGGAAGGCCTGGCAGGACGCGGTGGACGGGCCGGTTGGCATCGGGGCACTGGGCACGTGGATGCGCCCTTCCGGAGGACGCGGCCTCCTCTTCCCCCACTCTCCGGAACGGCAGGCGCGGTTTCTGGAGAATCAGCTCGCAGCCCTGCTTTCGCCGTCCGCCACCGCCCCTCCCGTCGTCTTCGTGTACCGATGGTCCGACCCTCCGGCTCGAGAAGCCGCCCTGCCCACCCGGGCGTACGGGCTGTTTCAGCCGGACGGAGACCTTCGCCCCGTGGGCCGCGTCCTCCGCGGGATGTATACCGGCCGCCAAACGGTCTTCGCGTTTCCGCGCGGGCAGCAGACCGCGCGCGGTTGGACCGGGCTCGTCATTCTGGGATGGATCGTGATCGGCGGTCTTGCCGTCGTGGCCGCACAGGCCCCCCTCGTGCGCCGAACCGCCGCCCGCTACTTCTCCGCGCACGGGTTTTACCGCGACGCCGTTCGTGAGGGCCGGGAGACGCTCCCGCGCACCCATTTCCTCCTCCTTGGTGCCGTCGCGGCGGCCGTAGGGATCGTGAGCGCGTCCACAGCCTGGCTTCTGGATGCGCTCCCCGCAACGGCGCTCCTTCTGGAACGCGTCCCTCGCTCGCTCGCTGCTGCCCTCGACGGTTCGCTGGCCGCTCCCTCGCGCGCAGGATGGGTTCTGGGCGGTGCATCGCTGGGGCTGCTGGCCGCCTGGTGTCTCCTCCTGGCCCTGGCCTCGCAGGAATGGAGGTCGATCCGGTACGACCAGGTGCTGATGCTCGTGACCTGGGCGTGCTGGCCGGTCTTCCCCCTGATGGTCGCTGCGCTGGTGGTTGCCGCGCAGCCTCCGGCACCGGCCTCCGCCGTCGTGGCAGCCGTTGGATCCGTCTCCGGACTCGTTGCCGCCACCGCCGTGGGCCGCGTGCTGCATGACTACGTGGTGATCAGCGGAGTCCCCGTTGGCATCGCTCTTCTCCTCGCCCTGCTCAGCCCGCCCGCGATGGCGGCAGCCGGCCTTGTCGCGGTTGTCGTCCACTTCGACGTTCCGGTCTCCGCCCTCTGGACCCTCGCAACCACCCTGTGAGCCGATTCGGGATTGAGAACCTGTTTGGCGGACTGTCTGCGGCCTGCGACTTCGTGGATCTCGCTCCACGAAGCTACGGCACTCGCCCGGTAGCTCACCAGAGGCATGACTTCGCTTCGCTCAGCCCCCACTACAGGGCTCGTTTGAGCGCTCCGTGGAGGCTTCGCCCACTGTGTCTCGGCGTCGCATCCATCCACCAAACAGGTTCTGAGAGAATCGTTCAACGCGAATCCGAGCGAGAAACGGACCGCCGTCCCGGCGATGGGGCACGGTTCCGCCCCCCACATCACGACTCGGGCTGTTCAGCGCCAACCGGCACCCCGACGTGACCGTGCGCTAGAGCCAGGGACAAGACGCCCTGCCCTACCGCGTGCTGCAGGAGGCGCTTCTGGGGCATCCTGGCGCCCCCCGGCGTCTGCTCCGTCTCGCCCTGGAAGACCCTGGAAGCGGCTTCCGGACAACGGGCCGCGGATGGATTCCCGCATTCTTCCCGGTGCCGCACCGGGTTCTGCGGAAACTTCCCGGAGACGAGTCGTTGGGGTTACGTTGCCTCTAGACCCACAACCGGTATGTACAATCGGTATATACAGCTGGTATGTACAACCGGTTTGTCGGTCTGGCGCGTCGCCTCCTCTCCCGACCCGTTCCTCCGCGGTATGAAGCAGGAATCTCTCCGAGACATCGCCATCGTCGCCCACGTCGACCACGGGAAGACCACCCTCGTGGACGCCATGCTGTGGCAAAGCGGCATCTTCCGCGACAACGAAGAGGTCCGCGAGCGGGTGATGGACTCGATGGACCTCGAGCGGGAGAAGGGCATCACGATCATGGCCAAGAACACGGCCATCCGCTACGAGGACTACAAGATCAACATCGTCGACACGCCGGGACACGCCGACTTCGGCGGCGAAGTGGAGCGCACGCTCCGCCTCGTGGACGGCATCATGCTGCTCGTCGATGCCGCCGAGGGGCCGCTCCCGCAGACGCGCTTCGTGGTGCAGAAGGCCCTGGAGCTCGGGCTGCCGGCGATCGTCGTCCTGAACAAGATCGACCGGTCGGACGCCCGGCCCGAGGAGGCGCTCGATGACATCTACGACCTCTTCATCGATTTGGGCGCGACGGCGGAGCAGATCGAGTTTCCCGTTCTCTACACCGTGGCGACCGAGGGACAGTGCGCCCTCGAGCCCGACGGAGAGCTGCGCAACCTGCGCCCGCTCTTCGAGACGATCCTCGACACCGTTCCGCCGCCGTCGGGCGACCCGGACGAGACGCTGCAGGTGCTCGTCACCAGCGTACAGCGCGACAACTACCTCGGCCCGGTTGCCGTCGGTCGCATTGAAAACGGCACGATCGAGAACCGACAGCGCGTCACCCTCTGCCACCGCGACGGATCGACGGAGACGGCGCGGATCACCGAGCTCTTCACCTACGAGGGCCTGAAGCGGGTGGAGGACGAGCAGGCCGGGCCGGGCGACATCATCGCCCTGGCCGGCGTGGAGGGCATCGGCCTCGGCGAGAGCATCTCGGCGGCCGAAGACCCGGAGCCGCTCGAGCCCGTCGAGGTGGACGAGCCGACGATGTCGATGGCCTTCAAGGTGAACGACGGGCCGTTTAGCGGCCAGGAGGGGGAGTTCGTCACCTCGCGCCAACTGCGCGAGCGCCTCATCGATGAGGCCCGCAATAACCTGGCGATCCGCGTCGAGGAGACCGACGAGCCGGACACGATGCGCGTGTAC
>CAKZLV010000170.1 GCA_937127285.1 uncultured Bacteroidota bacterium | reverse complement strand
GCGCCGGAGCCGGGGAACCTTTCGTTACGGAGCGTCCTTGAGCCTGTGCGGGACGCGCCGGAGCGATCTGGGTCGGCGCGCCGTCCTCGTGCTGCCCCACCTCCGGCGGCCCCTCCCTGCTGACTGGCTTCCGCTGCTCACTGGCTTTTGCTGTTCATTGGCTTCCGCCGGTGACCGACCGGTGCCCATGGATGGAACCATTGCATTGATAAAACCTAGGAATCGATCTCTTTCCATGCATCCGTCCCTGCCCGAACGTGCTCGTTCTTTACATCGCTGGGGCGCTGTGGCGGTCCTCGTCCTGGTCGCGACGGGCCTGGGGGGATGCAACCCGCCATCGGATCCGGAGGCCGCCGCGGCCGGCGCCGCCGCGTCGGCGGCATCGGTCCCCGCCCGGTTTGCCCCCGTCCGGTCGATCGGCGAGACGACGGAGGCGGAGCGCGACTCCGCCCTGGCGATTCTCGGGTCGATGCAGCGCGCGGCGTTCGACTCGGCGTTCGTCCGCCTGCCCGCGTACGCCTTCCGCCGAACCACGCGAACGGAGCAGATCGACCCCGCGTCGGGGGCGGTGACGTCGCGCCGCGAGCGGACGGTCCGGTACGAGGCCGGAGAGCCGCAGGGCGCCGTGGTGGCCGCATCCGACTCAGGAGCCGCGTTCGATGAGGGGATGCTCGACGAGCTCGTGCCCGGCACCGACGCCACCGCCCGCCCCGAAAATCTGGCGACGTCGGCCTTTCCCGACGACCCGGCCTACCGGTCGAAGCGTACCCAGGAGGCGTTTCGGTATCGCGCCCGCCGCTCGACCTACGCCGGCCGGCCGGCCTGGACGGTGACGGTTCAGGCCCGCCGGGACGGGCAGGGGCGCGATCAAAGCGTCCGCCACGCCGAGCTCACCCTCCTGCGCGACACCCGGACGCTGGTGCGGGCGTCGACGATTCGCTCCGAGAACGTGCTCCTGTTTCGGGAAGAAAGCCGCCTCGAGGTCGCCCTCCAGCCGGGCCCGTCCGGAACCTGGGTGCCGGACCGCACCCGCTTTCATGCTCGCATCGACATTCCCTTTCGCGAGGTCCTGGAGCTTCGCACAACCTCGACCTACGCGGTGTCGGGGCGGTAGCCGGACTCCGGCTGCCGGGCCGCCCGGGGCGGATTCGTCCCCCGACTCCCCCGATGCAGCCCCCCGATGCAGCCTCCAGATGCCGCCTCCCCCGATGCCGGCCCCACCGGTTGCCGCGTCGCACTCGCGATTGTTCTTCTTCCTCTGGCACAGACGACACCAAGCCATGGCCGTGGAATGGGTCGACCGGGTCGGCGAGCAGCTCGAGACGGATCGCTTCGGGCGGGCATTGCGGGGCTTCGAGGAGGTGGACTCGACCAACGTGCAGGCCCGGGCCTGGGCGCAAGACGGCGCAGAGGAGGGCAGCGTCGTCGTCGCCGACTACCAGACGCACGGCCGCGGTCGGCATGGGCGGGTGTGGACGGCGGACCGGGGCCAGAACCTCATGCTGTCGACGGTTCTGCGGCCCTCCCTCGCTCCCGATGCCCTCGGGCTCGTCACCGTGGCCGCGGGGGTGGCGGTGGCCGAGGCGGTGGATGCGTTCGCCGGCACGCACCGGGCAGACATCAAATGGCCCAACGATGTGCTTCTGGAGGGGCGCAAGACGTGCGGGATGCTGCTGGAAGGGTCCGTCACCGGAGGAGGGAGCCGGGCCACGCCGCCCGACTTCGTGATTCTGGGGATCGGCCTCAACGTGAATCAGGTTCATTTTCCGGAGGCGCTTACCGAGACGGCGACCTCCCTGCGCCTCGTCGCCGGCCGTTCGGTGCCGCGTGTGCCGCTTCTGGCGCATCTGCTACGGCGCCTCGAGCATCGCTACGACCAGGTGCAGGCGGGGCAGGACGCCGAGGTGCGGCGCCGTTTCACCGAACGGATGCCCCGCCTGGGGGACGACGTCATCCTCCGCGCAACAGGCTCGAACCAGACGGTGGCGGGGCGCGTCCGCGGGATCACGTCGACCGGGGGACTGCGCCTGGCTACGCCGTCGGGGGAGCAGGTGGTCCATGCCGGAGAGGTAACAACAGCCCGCCGGTCGTCGCGCTGATCCGCCCTCCGACGACCGAATCGGCCCGAAGAGCGCCTCCCCATCTCCCGGCCCGACGCAGACCGGCCCGCACGAACCCGGCTCTCGCACGCCGGCGCCGACCACAACTGCTTCCGACCCGTACCCCATGATTGTAACCCTCGACATCGGAAACACCTCGATCAAAGGGGGCGTCTTCGATGGACCCGACATCGACCGGGTGTTCGGCCTCGATGTGGGGCCGCCTCACCGCAACGTCGAAACCGGAGCCGACGCGTGGATCCGCGCCCTGCGGGAGGTCGCCGTCGGAGGACCCGTGACGCGGGCCGGCCTTGCATCGGTCGTTCCCGAGGCCACGCCGGCAGCGCGAGAGGGGCTGGAAGCGCTAACCGGAACCCGGGCCACGGTGATCTCGCCTCGAATGCCGCTGCCGTTTCGGCTGGACTACGACACGCCCGGCACCCTCGGCGCAGACCGTCTGGCGGCGGCCGCGGCGGCGTGGGTGCGCTTCGGGCGCTCCGCCGCCTCGCCCCCCGACGGCGGCTCGGCACCGTCGGGGCCGCCGTCCCCGCGTGTGGCCCCCCGCAGCGTCTTAACGGTCGATGCGGGAACGGCGGTCACCTACGAGGTCGTTCACCGCGACGGCGTGTACCTGGGCGGAGCCATCGGGGCCGGGCCGGCCCTGATGCAGCGAGGCCTGCGAGGCGGAACGGCTCAGTTGCCGGCCGTCCCGCTCGCCCTTCCCACCGATCCGGTGGGCCGATCGACGCGCTCGTCCCTGCAGAGCGGAGTTCTGTGGGGGTTCATCGATGCGGTGCGCGGAATGATCGACCGGCTGGCCGAGACGTGCCCCGATGACCCCGTGGTGCTCACCGGGGGCTGGAACGAGGTCCTGGCCGGTCATCTCGACACCATCGACCATGTCGTTCCTCACCTCGTCCTCGACGGGGTGCGGGTGCTGATGGAGGGAATGGAGGGACCGGCCGATTCGCAGGCCGGAGCCACGTAGGTCACGACCCAGGGGAAGCCGAATCCAGAGGGGCACGGCTTCGGGGAAAGCCGGCGGTTGATGCGGAGATCTGCGGAGGGTCCCCCGGTGCCGCCCGTCCGGGTTGCGGTGCATCGGTCGTTCGGTTACTCTGACACCAGCGGGCGCGTCGTCGCCGCGACACGTCTTCTTTCCGCCGTCTGCCTTCTATCCCCCCGTCCCCTCGATGGTCGGAGCCTACCGCCTGCAACTCACCCCGGACCTCGGGTTTGCCGAGGTGGAGGAACTCGTTCCCTATCTCCGGCGACTTGGCATCAGCCACCTCTACCTTTCGCCCGTCACCGAGGCTCGCCCCGGCAGTTCGCATGGGTACGACGTGATCGACCACAACCGGGTGCGGGCCGACTTCGGGGGGCGGGAGGCCTTCGACCGGCTCTGCGACACGGTCGATGCGGCCGGTCTTCGCCTTATCCTCGACTTCGTTCCCAATCATGCCGGCGTCGGGCCCAGCAACGACGCCTGGCAGGACGTCCTCGCCTACGGCCGCCACTCGGCCTTCAGCCACCACTTCGACATCGACTGGAACCCGCTGAAACCGGAGCTGAAGGACAAGATCCTGCTCCCCTTTCTGGGAGAAACGTACGGCGAGGCGCTGGATGCAGGCGACGTGACGTTGACGTATGCGTCGCGCAACGGTCGCGGGCGCTTCTATGCCGCCTACTACGAACACCGCTTCGCCTGCAGTCCGCGAACGTACGGCGCGATTCTCGACCGGCTTCTGCCCGCCTTTGAGCGGACGGACGCCTACTTCGACCTCCGCGACCTCAAGGACGCCTTCGGCCGGCTCGACCCGACCTCGCGCGAACGGGCGGAAGCCCTCTGCCGGCGCCTCGACGCCGTCGGCGCCGCGCTCGACGACGCCGTGCTGGCCGAGGCCTTCGATCGCCGCGCCCTGCACACGCTGCTCGACGACCAGCACTGGCGGCTGGCCTACTGGAAGACGGCCGGGCGAGAGATCAACTACCGGCGGTTCTTCACCATCAACGACCTCGTCGGTCTGCGCATGGAGGACGAGGAGCTGTTCTGGGACGCGCACCGCCTGCTCGCAGACCTGCTGGCGCAAGACGGGGTCGACGGCGTCCGCATCGATCACATCGACGGCCTCTTCGACCCGCACGAATACCTCGACCGCCTGCGCGACCTGGGTGCCCACCGGATCTACGTCGAAAAGATCCTTGCCGCAGGCGAAACGCTGCCGGACGACTGGCCCGTGGCCGGAACCACCGGATATGATTTCCTGAACGACGCCATGGGCGTGCTTACTTCCGAGAGGGCTGCCGGCGCGATCCGGCGCATCTACCGGCGCTTCGTGCCGGAGGCGCCGACCTACGAGGAAACGGTTGCCGAGAGCAAGCTGCTCATCATCGAGAAACCCCTGTCGAGCGAACTGGCACGGCTCGCCTACGAACTCGACCGTCTTTCCGAAGCCGACTACCACACCCGCGACGTCACGCTCGCCGCCGTCCGCGAAGCCCTCGCCGAGATCGTCGCCGCGGTTGATCGGTACCGCACGTACCTGCCGTACGAGGGCGACTCGGCGCGCGAAACCGTCGAGACCGCCATTCACCGCGCGCTGCGTCGCAACCCGGCCGCCGAACCCACCGTCTTTCGGTTCGTGGCCAACGCCGTACTCGGCGACCTGCGCGCCGACCTGCGAGAGGATCAGCGAGCCTGGGTGGGGCGGCTGCAGCAGTACACCGGTCCCGTCGCCGCGAAGGGTGTCGAAGATACAGCCTTCTACCGATACGTGCCGCTGGCGGCCCTCAACGAAGTCGGCGGCGAACCCGCCGAGATCGGACGCCACGACCACGCCTTCCACGCCCGCAACCGGTACCGCGCCCGGCAGTATCCCGACGCTCTCATCACCACCGCCACCCACGACCACAAGCGCGGGGCCGACACCCGCCTGCGCATGATCGCTCTGGCCGAGGACCCGGACCGATGGGAGGCCGTGGCCCGGGCGTTGGAGGAGATCGGCGCTGCCTACCGCGGCCCGCACGGCCCGGCCCCGACGGAGGCCTACCTGTTCTATCAGACGCTCTCCGCCCTCTGGTGCGACGCGCACGGGGCACCGCTTCGCGGTGCGGAGCGCGACGATCTGGCCGATCGGCTTACGGCCTACATGGAAAAGGCCGCCCGCGAGGCCAAAATGCAGACCTCCTGGATCAACCCGAACACCGACTACGAAGCCGACCTGCACCGCTTCGTGCGTGGGGTGACGCTCGACGACGAAACCCCCCGCGTGCTCGACGACTACGGCGCCGCGCTGGCGCGAGCCGGCTTCGCCAACCGGCTGAGCCAGCTCGTTCTCAAAATCACCGCTCCCGGCGTGCCGGATGTCTACCGAGGGACGGAGCTGGCGGACCTTACGCTCGTCGACCCCGACAACCGGCGGCCGGTCGACTGGGCCCGGCGCCGCGAGATGCTCAACGACCTCGACGGCCTCATCGAGCACCCGAACCCGGCGGCCGTTGCCGACCTGGTCGCCACCCCAGACCCGCGCGCCTACCTGTACGTCACAGCCCGCCTTCTGCGCTGGCGGCGGGCGCATCCGGAGGCATTGGCCGCGACGGGCTACGCCGGGCTCGACGTTGAGGGGCCCGGTGCCGACGACTGGCTCGCCTTCGCCCGCACCCCGACCGACGGCCCGGAGTCGGCGGCCCCGGAGACGAGCCCCGACCCGGCCGGGGCGGACGCCGCGCTGCTCACGATCGTTGCCCGCAACCCCCTCTCGCGCGACCCAGAGGCCGAGGCGCATCTGCCGGTGCCGGAGGAGCTCGCCGGGCGCCGGTGGACGGAGGTCGTGACCGGCCAGTCGATGGACCCCGGCGCGACGATCGACCTCACGGACCTGCCGACGCCCGTCGCCGTGCTGGCGAGCCGGCTGAATCGTGAGTCGTGAATCGTGAGTCGTGAATCGTGAGTCGTGAATCGTGAGTCGTGAGTTGTAAGTCGTGAATTGTAAGTCGTGAGTTGTGAATCGTGAATTGTAAATCGTGAATGGTGGGGGTGGGGAACCCCTACGTCCACCCCGCAACGCCCAACCCATAACCCACAACCCGAAACCCACACCCCTCAACCCGAAACCCACAACCCACCCCCCCGAATCGTATGAACGTTCGTCGTTTTACCTTCAATCCGTTTCAGACCAACGGGTACGTGTGTCATGATGGCGGGGAGGCCGTCGTCATCGATCCGAGCTGTGCCACGCCGCCAGAGCAGCGCGAGATGGCGGCGTACGTGGACGACAACGACCTGGAGGTCGCGCATCTGCTATTGACCCATGCCCACGTCGACCACATCTTCGGCTGTCAGTTCTTCGAAGAGATGACCGGACAGACGTTCAAGGCGCATCCGGAGAGCGTCTCCTTCCTGGAGCGCTCCGCCGAGCAGGCAAAGGCGTTCGGGGTGGAGGTCGAGCCGCCGTCGCGTCCGGAGACGTTTTTGGAGGAGGGCGACACCGTGTCGTTCGGCACCGTGACGCTGGAGGTGTTGCACACGCCGGGTCATTCTCCCGATTCCATCTGCTTCGTCGACCGGGCGAGCGATCAGGCCGTCACCGGCGACGTGTTGTTTCAGCGGTCGATCGGGCGCACACAGGGGCTGCCGAAGACCTCCTATCCGCAGTTGATGGACTCGATCCTCCACACGCTGCTGCCGCTCGGCGACGACATGACGATCTACCCCGGACACGGCCCCGTGACCACGATCGGCGAGGAGCGCCGCAGCAACCCGTTCGTGAAGCAGGAGCTGGAGGAGGAGTGAGGAGCGAGAGGTCGGAGCGGCCAGCGGTGCTGTGGACGTCGCCCGGGTTCCTGGAGGCGCACCGCCGGGGAGTCGATGAGACGGGGAACCGGGGGCTGCCGACCGTTGCGGGCCCGGTTCCTGCGGTTAATGACTCAAAGCCAGTCGCGGGTTGCGATCTTCTCCCAATCGCCGCTCTCTTCGACATACAACAGAAAGAAAGCGGTACCGCTTGGCTGCTTCCTCTCTTTTTGGGCCGGATTCTTTTCCCAGGCCTTTCGCGGTGCGGCGTCTCGGACGGTGATGCGAAGCGAAGGGGCACGTCGCGAATCGATGTCTGAGCGAGGCCATCGCAGATGTCCGAGCGAGTCCACGGGATGACCCTTCGGGCCCTTCCGATTCGCGGCCCCGAAGCAGAGCAGTGCCGTCAGCCGCAGCGCGTACAGCCCGGCGACGTGAACGCAGTGAGCTCGTGCCGGTTGGTGCGGCTTTTTCCGTCCCCTTTTTGGCCGGTCAAAAAGGGGACATCCCGACGGGGTCTACCGACGGGATAACTTCACGGAGGAGAGCACTCATGCGGGACGTTCGTCGAACAAAGACAGAAGGAGGAAGGGTGCATCCCTGCAGAGCGATCCCCGACCGAGTGCCGGAGGACGAGACCCTGTGCCGGAGGAAACCTGTGGCCAATGCGATTGGCCACATCGACGACAGGGCGGGCGTCCTGTCGATCCGCGACTGACATTGACTGATACCGAGTATCCACGATCGGACAGCCTGTCGCCTACGCCTCCGCCATCGAGCGTTCGCGGACGGTCTGGTAGTACGTCTCGTACATCGGGACGATCTTGCTGATGTCGAAGGTGTCTTCCGCGCGCTTCCGGGCGGCGGCGGACATCCGCTCGTGGAGGTCGTCGTTTGTCAGGAGGGCGCGCGTCCGCTGCGTGAAGGCGTCGACGTCATCGAGCGGGCAGAGGAAGCCCGTTTCGCCGTCGACGATCAGTTCGGGCAGGCCGCCGACGTCGCTGGCGACCACGGGGACGTTGCAAGCCATGGCTTCGAGGGCGGCGAGGCCGAACGTTTCCGACCCGCTCGGCATGAGGAAGACGTCGGCGATCGAGAGGATCTCCTCGACCGGGTCCTGCTTGCCGAGGAAGCGGATGTCGTCATAGACACCCAGGTCGCGGGCCGTGCGTTCAGCGGGAACGCGATCCGGGCCGTCGCCGACGAGAATGAGCTTGACCGGCAGGTCGTCGCGGCGCAGCCGGGCGAACGTCTCGATGACCTGGTCGGCGTTTTTGACGGGCCGGAAGTTGGAGACGTGGACAATCACCTTCTCCCCGTTCGGGCAGAGGGCCTGCTTGAAGTGCTCCTTGTCCTGTCGTTGAAAGCGGTCGGTATCGATGAAGTTGGGCACCACCTCGATGCCGTTGGAGACGTCGAAGTGCTCGTAGGTTTCGCGCCGGAGGTAGTCGGAGACGGCCGTGACGCCGTCGGACGCGTTGATCGACCAGGTGACGACCGGAGCGAAAGAGGGATCCTGTCCGATGAGCGTGATATCCGTGCCGTGCAGGGTGGTGACGACCGGTACGTGCTGACCCTCCGAGCGCAGCATGTCTCGCGCCATGACGGCGCTGGCCGCGTGCGGGATGGCGTAGTGGACGTGCATCACGTCGAGCCCCGCGTGCTTGCTGATGTCCACCATCTTGCTGGTGAGCGAGAGGGTGTAGGGCGGGTACTCGAAGAGGGGGTACGTCTGCACGTTCACCTCGTGGAAGAAGATGTTGCCGGCCACGTGCGAGAGCCGGAACGGGATCGAGGACGAGATGAAGTGGATTTCGTGGTCGCGTTCGGCGAGGGCCTTGCCGAGTTCGGTGGCGACGACGCCACTCCCTCCGTAGGTGGGGTAGCAGGTGATGCCGATCTTCATCAGGGAGCAGGACTCGTTCGGAAGGCGGGTGGACGGCCGAGGATCAAAACTCGCCAGAGATAGGCAGGTTGCACCTACGGAGACCCTGTACCGACGTCCCGCCCCGAACAGACGGGTGTGAGAATCACCATTGTGTGATTTCTGGTGGTCGATTCGGCAGGCGAGCGCTAGACATTCCGTTATGAATGGACGTTACGACAGGAGCGGGTGATCGCGGCGTAGCACCGTCCGGACTCCGCGACGGAGACCCTGGTAAGCGGCGCGGGCTTCGGGACGGGAGGACGAGCGTGTTGCCAGCGCCTGCCCGAGCGTCGCCCACCAGAAGGCGGCCCGGTGAAAGGCACGGCCGAGATTCTTCTCCACGAACCAGCGGCGGTGGACGATCTGGTGGTACATGTAGTCCTCGGCGTCCTTTCGGTTGACCGGAGAGCGGTGGTGGACGAGGCGGGCTTCCGGCACGACGTAGAGCGGCGCCACCCGGCTGATGCGGTACGAGAGATCCAGATCCTCGAGCATCGAATAGCCTTCCAGGGAGTTGTCAAATCGATGCTCCTCCAGAAGAGAGCGACGAAACGAACACGAGCAGCCGCTGAGCCACTCCGTTTGCATCACCGAAGGAGAAGAAGGGGAAGGCGTCTGCGCCGACGTTGTTTGGCCGGACGGAAGAACACGACCACAACGGCTGCTATCCAAGAGAAACAGGCGCTTTAGAAGTCGCGGATGCGAGGAAGAAGGGGCGGCCGGCTCATGGATGATTCCACCGGCACCTCCTGCCGCCGGATTGCTTTGCAGAAAGCCACGAATCGCATCGAAATAGTCCGCGCAGACCGTCACGTCATCATCCATGAAATGTACGATCTCGATCGACTCGGGAAGACGCTCGACCGCGTGATTTCGCTGCCGCGCAAGGGAGGGTTCGCCCGCATACGTGATGTGGCGACCGAAACAGGTGACAGTCTCGAGGATTGACTGGTTGGCTCTACGAGTCGAGGGGTCGCTTGCGTCAACAACGATCATGAGACGGCAATCGGCGTTCTCATGCGAGTGGATGCTTTGGAGCGTCGATTCTAAGAACTCGGGCCGATTCCGCGTACAGATGATGACGGCCTCGTCATTCGCGGAACGCGTGGACATGGGGTGTCGGACGGTAGGAAACGGTGCGGGACGATATCAGCCGTGCCGGTCGGTGGATCGCGTCTCAGGACGTCGGATGTGAACGCCGGGGAAGGAAGGCCAGGATCGACGGCGTCACGTGTAGTTCGCGAACGACCGTCCGGTGAATCCACACATTCAACACGGCGAGGGAAATTGCGGTCGCCGCCGCTGCGCCGACGATGCCGTAGAGCGTGATCCCAACTGCATTGAGGGCGATGTTCAGTACGGCGCATCCCGCGTGAATCCACATGCAGGGGCGTTCCCGGCCGGTCATCGTCAGGAAGAACGACTGCGCGCCGGTGGAGGCGTTCACAAGCAGTCCGCCCACAAGAATGAAAAAGGCGGGTTGTCCGGCTAAAAACTCGGGGCCGAAGAAGGAAAGCACCCAGGGAGAGGCTACAACGATCCCGGCGGCCACGACGACGGCCGTACCGAAGTAGAGAATCACGAGTCTTCGAGCGAGGGCTTGAAGAGCCTCGCGGTCCTTCTCGGCATAGGTTCGCGCCACCGCCGGTCCGGCGACGGCGTCGACGGCAAATCCGGTGAGAGTCACGACCTGCGCCGTTTTGAGCGCTGCGGCGTAGATGCCGACCTGCTCCGCCGGAAGGAAAAAGCCCAACAGAAAAACGTCCGTTTTCGAGAAGACGAGTAAGAACCCGCTGCTAAACAGGAGCGGGATGCTCAAGGACAGCCAACTGCGAACGTGCCGATCGGCTTCCGATCGTCGCAATGAAGGGCAAGCCGACCGATGATTCGCCCAGCGCTGGACGAGAAACGTCGCCGCAAGGGCGATCCCCGCGACCCCCAGAACGGCCGTTGCGGATGGGGAGGGAAGAAGCGCAACGAGCCCGGCCATTCCCGCAAGGGCGAGCAGAGGACGAAGGACGTTGGAGGGGGCATAGGCAGCCACCATTCGATCTCGGGCCCGGAGAATGGACGTTTCGAGGTCGACGTGGGCCAAGAGCGGTGCGAGGGCGATCCCGGCAAGAAGCCCCGAATAGCTGAGAGAGGGTGGCGTCCAGAGCCACGCGGCACCGGCAGCCAGACCGGCGGCGGCGACGGAAGCGAGCAGGACGATGCGGCGGCTGGACGTGAGGAAGCCGCGCAGACGGCTCCACTGACCGATTGTTGTGTACTCCGGCACGAGGCGAACGGCGGCACTGGACAGCCCCAGGTCGCCCGCCTTGGCGAGAAGAAGAGCCCAGCTCATCGCGAAGACGTATCCGCCGTAGACATTGGCGCCCATCCAGCGAGCAATCACGAGGTGGAGGAGGTATCCGACGCCGGTCCCGACGACCTTCAGACCGAGAACGGTTCCGGAGTCGGCCAGAAGGTCTCGCCACGTGTCCGAACCGATCAGCTTGCGAAGGGCCACGGGAATCTGGAGATTGGACGGCGAATCCGT
>CAKZLV010000169.1 GCA_937127285.1 uncultured Bacteroidota bacterium | reverse complement strand
GCGACTCGAAGTAGGCCGCCCCCATCCGCCAGTCCAGCTTCAGGCTCTGCGACAGCATGCTGGCGACGTTCTGCCGGCCGCGATTGGACATGTAGCCGGTCTGGTTCAGCTCCCGCATGTTGGCGTCGACGAAGGGGATGCCGGTCGTTCCGTTGGCCCACCGCTCGAACGACTCGTCGTGGTATTTCCAGTCGATGTCGTTGTCGATGATGCCGCCGGGGTGGAAGAGCCGGTCGCCGGCTGCCCAGGTGACGTACGTGAAGAAATCGCGCCAGATGAGCTCGAACTTCATCCAGTACGTCGACTTGTTGTCGAAGCGCTGGTCCTCGTAGCGCTCGACTTCTTCGTAGATCGTACGCGGCGAGATGCAGCCGTGGGCCAGCCAGGCGCTGAACTTCGAGGAGAAGTCCGCTCCCAGAAGTCCGTTGCGGGTGGCCTTGTACTTCTTCAGCATGTCGCGGTCCCAGATGTACTCTCGCACGCGCTCCAGTCCGCGCGTCTCGCCGCCCTCGAAGGGGAGGACGCTTCGCTCGTCTGGCACCCCGTCGTGCTCGAACCCGAGCGCCTCCAGAGACGGGATGGGGCCCGGAGAGAGATCGTCCGGAAGCGGGGGGAGGCGCTCCGGCGCGGGGAGGGTGGCTCGGACGGAACTGCGCTTCTCGCAGCCTTTCCGGAACTGGGTGTAGACCTGCGGGATGTCGTTTGGGCCGTCGAACGGGACGTCGTCGGCGTGGTAGAGCGTCTTCCCCCAGAAGTAGGCCGGCATGGCATCGGTGTCGCGGAGCGCCCGCTCGACGCCGTCCTCCACCTCCTTTTCGTCGCTGCCGACCTCCTCGAACAGGCAGACCTCGACGGCATCGACCTGACGAACGAGGTCGGGCAGGATGTCTTCCGGCCGCCCCTGGCGCACGACGAGGTCGGCCCCGCGCTCGCGATAGCTCGACCGCAGGTCTTGCAGGCTCTCGCGGAGGAATCGGCCGCGAAATGCGCTCATCTTCGGAAGGTCGAACATGGTCGTCCCGAAGTGCCGCGGATCCAGGCAGTAGACGGGGACGACCCGGTCGTGCTGCTCGAGGGCGTAGGTCAACGCCTCGTGGTCGCGGATGCGGAGGTCGTTGCGATGCCAGACGATGGCCGTAGACATAGCAGGGGCGGGGTGACGAGGGGAGAGAGGGCAAACGAGGAGGGGCGTCGCAGGCGGCGCCGGACGCAGCGCTGTCGCGAACGAGTTGATCGGGGCCGACCGGGGGCGGTGCTTGTCGGGCACCTTGCCACGACTCGCACGGTCATCGTTTCGGCCGATCATCGTTTCGGCCAGGCCGGCCGGTTCGACGGCGGAGGTCATCCTCCAGCACGTCGCGCATCACGTCTCCTTGGCCCAGGGAACGTGATCGCGGTTCTTGTTGCGCCGGCAGCGTTCGCTGCAGTACTTCACGTTCTCCCAGTCGTCCTCCCACTTCTTCCGCCACTCGAACTCTCGGTTACAGACGGGGCAGACCTTCGTCGGGAGGTTGCCTTTTTGATGACTCATGCGTTCAGACGGACTCTGATTCGTGCCGGTTGGCGACGCGTGGATGGCGCTTGGATGGCGCTTGGATGCCGCTTGGATATCTAGGTCACGACAGCCCAACGGCAACCGGGCCAGATCGTGCCTGGCCGAGGAGGATCTTACGCCCTCGTCACCACCGTAATCCTGGCGTTTGCCCGGTACGAGGCGTCGGTGCAGCCTCCGGCTCCTCGGTCGCGGTCGTCCGGCCCCCGGGTGGCGTTCTGCGGAGGGGGCGCCGGCCGCATCGCCCCCGCCTGTACCTGCCCCCCTGCAATCAGTCTGAGGACGGAAGGCCGCGCTCGTCGCTATCGGGAGTCCGGCGGCGCGCGGCCGACGGGCGGCGGAGCTGATACTGCTTCGGCGTTGTGCCTTCGACGGACTTAAAGACGCGGATGAAGTGGCTCGTACTTTGAAAGCCGACCATTGCGCTCACATCGGCGACGGTGGCGTCGGGGTCGTCGAGAAGCTCGCGCGCTCGGGAGACGCGTTCGTCGGTCAGAAACTGGTGGGGCGTCGTCCCGAATTCGGTTCGGAAATAGCGGTAAAAGGTGGATGTGCTCATGCAGGCGGCCTCGGCCAGGTCGTCGACCGTGATGTCCTCTGCCAGATGCTCGCGGGCGTACTGGATGGCGGCGGCGAGGCCGTGCTGCGGGACGTCTTTGGACCGGTTTCCGAGAAGCAGAAACCGGGATTCGGACTGCAGCATCCGGACGATCAATTCGGAGGCGTTGAGGTCGATGATCAGATCCCGATGGGGGAGGTCTTCCTGAAACAACGAGAGCATCGACTGCAGCACCCGCTCGATGCCGTCGGAATGCGGGAAGTGGACGAACGAGCTCGGGTCGTACGTCCAGGGATCTGCTTCCGGCGGGCGGGGCAGGGTATCGTTCAGCCGGTCGACAATTGCATCGACCTTGTCCGGGTCAATTTCCAGTGTCAGGCACCGGGTGGGCTCCTCGTCCGACTCCGGAAAGTCGATGTGGACAGGTTGCATCGGCGGGACGACCAGCGACTCGCCCGGCACGAACGGAAACGGGCCGGCTTCGGCATCCGGCAGGTGAACCACTTTTCGGCCGGTGATCATCCCGCAGTACATGGGGTGCGACGACCGCAGGCCGACGCGAAAGGCGCGCACCGTGGTGTCGTAGACGGACAGCTGCAGGTCTCGTCCCCCCATCGATGTTCGGTGCTCGACGAGCGAGGTGGAGGACAGCTGGGATCGAGAGCGCAGGGGCATGGCGGAGTTCCTCGCCGGCGCCTTCGCCTCCCGGTTGCCGCACGCCGCGTCCCGAACGCATCCGGCCGAACGCATCCCGCCGAGCGCCTCCGGACAAGCGATTCCGAAAAAGAGCTTCCGAAAAAGCGCCTCCGGACGAGCGCTTCCGGACGAGCGGTGCAGCCGGGGGAGGTCCGATCGGGAGAAGTCGGTTCGGGGGAGGGAGGAAAAGGTGCCGGAATATTTTCAGGGCAAGGGTGGCAAAGAGAGTATAGCGGCAAATCGCCCGTCTCTCAACCGAACCTTCATAAAATGGGGGGATCCCTTCATTTTTTGAGTGGAACGCGCAGGTTTTTGTCGGAAGCGCTTCCTACCCTGGCAATCCACTTGCAGGCGCGGTGGACCGTGCCTCTCGCCCCCGACTTTCTTGACGACTTCTGCAGAGCTATGATCTACGACCGTCCGTCTCTTCAGGACACCTACCTCAACTACATCGGCGGCGAGTTCGTCCCGGCTGTCGACGGGGAGTATTTCGACAACGAGTCCCCGATTGACGGCGAGACGTTCTGCCGCGTGGCCCGGTCGAACGAGAACGATATCGAGCGAGCGCTCGATGCCGCCCATGCCGCGGCGCCGGACTGGGGCAAGACGCCGGCGGCCGAGCGCGCGAAGATCCTGAACAAGATCGCCGACGTCACCGAGGAGAACCTGGAGTTCCTCGCCGCCGTCGACACCGTCGACAACGGCAAGCCGATCCGCGAGACGCTCAACGCCGACCTGCCGCTCGCCGTCGACCACTTCCGCTACTTCGCCGGTGCGATTCGAGCGGACGAGGGGTCGCTGTCGGAGCTCGACGCGGACACGGTGGCGATGCACGTGCACGAGCCCCTCGGCGTCGTCGGGCAGATCATCCCGTGGAACTTCCCGCTGCTGATGGCGACCTGGAAGATCGCCCCGGCGCTGGCGGCCGGCAACTGCACCGTTGTGAAACCGGCCGAGCAGACGCCGGTGTCGATCGTCGAGTGGATGAAGTTGATCGACGAGGCGAACATTCTCCCGGACGGGGTCCTCAACATCGTGCAGGGCTTCGGCCCGGAGGCCGGCAAGCCGCTTGCGAAGAGCGAGCGGGTGGCGAAGGTGGCGTTCACCGGTGAGACGACGACCGGGCGGCTGGTGATGCAGTACGCCTCGGAGAACCTGACGCGGGTGACGATGGAACTGGGAGGCAAGAGCCCGAACGTCTTCTTCGAGAACGTCATGGAGGAAGACGATGCGTTCTGGGACAAGGCGCTGGAGGGCGCGGCCATGTTTGCGCTCAACCAGGGGGAGGTCTGCACCTGTCCGTCGCGGATTCTCGTACAGGAGTCGATTGCCGACGAGTTCACCGAGGCGGTCGTCGAGCGCGTGAAGCAGATCAAGGTCGGCAACCCGCTCGACACCGAGACGCAACTCGGCGCGCAGGCCTCCAACGACCAGTTCGAGAAGATCAAAAACTACTTCGAGGTCGGCCGCGAGGAGGGTGCCGACGTGCTCGTCGGCGGGAAGGTGGCGACGCCGAGCGGCGTGGCCGTCGCCGCCGGGGGAGATGGAGAGCCCACCCACAAGGGCTATTACATCGAGCCGACCATCTTCCGCGGGCACAACCGGATGCGCGTCTTCCAGGAGGAGATTTTCGGGCCGGTGACGAGCCTGACGACGTTCAAGGACGAGGCGGAGGCGATCGAGATTGCCAACGAGACGCTCTACGGGCTGGGAGCGGGCGTATGGACGCGCAACGCCCACCAGGCCTACCGGGTGCCCCGGGCCATTCAGGCCGGCCGGGTGTGGGTGAACTGCTACCACCTCTACCCGGCGCACGCCGCGTTCGGAGGCTACAAGAAGAGCGGGTTCGGGCGCGAAAATCACAAGATGATGCTCGAGCACTACCGCAACACGAAGAACATGCTCGTCAGCTACGACGAGAACGCGATGGGCTTTTTCTAGGCTGTCGCGTCGACGCGTTGCGCCTCCCGCGGAAGCCGGCCGGGCCCGAGGCTCCCTCGCCCCGGCCGCTTCTCGCAGGTGCGCGGGCCGCTCAGGACACCCCCGAGCTGATCGCCCCGAGTCGGCCACCCCGAGTCAATCATCTCCCTCCGTTGCCTCCACTGCGCCCTTCGTTTCTGAAAGATGTCTGAGACCATGAAAGCAGCCGTTGTTCACGAGTTCGGTCAGCCTCTATCCATTGAAGACATGCCCCGCCCGGAGCCCGCGCCGGACCAGATTCTCGTTCAGGTTCAGGCCAGCGGCGTCTGCCACACCGACCTGCATGCAGTGGACGGCGACTGGCCGGTCAAACCGAAGCTGCCGCTCATCCCCGGGCACGAGGGCGTCGGCTACGTGGCGGCAGCCGGCCAGAACGTGACCACCGTCCGGGAGGGGGATGCCGTGGGCGTCCCCTGGCTGTACAGCGCCTGCGGAACGTGCGAGCACTGCCGCGGCGGCTGGGAGACGCTGTGTGAGGGGCAAGAAAACGCCGGGTACAGCGTCGACGGCGGCTACGCCGAGTACGTTCTCGCCGACCCGGGATATGTCGGCGTCCTGCCCGATGACGTCGACTTTACGTCCATGGCCCCCATCCTGTGCGCCGGCGTGACTGTGTACAAGGGGCTGAAGATGACCGGGGTGCGCCCCGGTCAGTGGGTGCTGATCTCCGGCATCGGCGGGCTCGGCCACCTGGCCGTCCAGTACGCGAAGGCGATGGGCATGCGCGTCGCCGCCGTCGACATCCAGGAGAACAAACTTTCGCTGGCCGAAGACCTCGGGGCCGACGCCACGGTGAATGCATCAACCAGCGACCCCGGCGACACGCTGCAAACGCAGATTGGCGGCGTTCACGGCGCACTCGTGACGGCGGTGTCGACGCCGGCGTTTCGGCAGGCGCTCGACGCGCTCCGCCGGGGCGGAACCCTCGTGCTCAACGGCCTTCCCCCCGGCGACTTCTCGCTCCCGATCTTTGAAACCGTGCTCAACGGCATCACCGTCCGAGGATCGATCGTCGGCACCCGCAACGACCTACAGGAGGCGATCGACTTTGCCGCCGACGGCTCCGTCCACACCCATGTGGACGCGACCGAGCCCCTCGACGGCATCAACGACGTCTTCGACCGCATGAAGGCGGGTACCATTACCGGACGCGTCGTACTCGACATGCAAAACGGAGCCGCGAACGGAGCCGCCGGATGAGCCCGGCCCCTTCATCGGTTCAGGCAGCTCTTCCTGCATCTTCGGTCCAGATTTCTCCTCTCACCGCGATCCCTCCTGCCATGAGCGCTTCCGTTCCCCGGGTAACGGTCACCGATGCGGCCCGCGAGGTCATCGACCGCGTTCGAGATCGCCACGGCCCCTTGATGTTCCACCAGAGCGGGGGATGTTGCGACGGATCGTCGCCCATGTGCTTCGAACAGGGAGACTTTCGGCTCGGCGACAGCGACGTGAAACTCGGGGTCGTCTACGACTGCCCCTTCTATATGTCGCGCGATCAGTTCGAATACTGGAAGCACATGCAGTTGACGCTGGACGTCAAAGAAGGGCGCGGGGCGAGTTTTTCCCTCGAAATCCCGCTCGGCCTTCGGTTCGTGATCCGCTCGCGCCTGTTTCGCGATGACGAACTGGAGCGCCTCGTCCCGGTCGAGGCCGTCCACACGTAACACCCCGCCTGCCGCGAGACCCGGCGCGTGAGGCCCGGCCCGCAAGCGACCACGGGGCCGCGCCCACACCCGCCGACCTCTGCCGGACAGGGCTGCCCTCCGTCCCCGTCCGGTCTTCGTGCGATTCTCACCGGGTCTGCCGGGACGGCAGCCGGGAGCGTCCGGAACAGCATTCTGCCACGGATTGTATCCCCCATGCTTATGAAGCCGGTAAACGATGGCAACATCGCGCTGGGGCTATAGCTCAGTTGGTAGAGCGCTGCAATCGCACTGCAGAGGTCCGGGGTTCGAATCCCCGTAGCTCCACTCCGCCCGTCTCGACCATGTGCCGAGACGGGCATTCCTGTGTAGGATGGAAAACGCGTGGGACGGAAAAGGGGGCGCTGAGCGCAAGCTGCTGAACGACCCCGTTACGGCGATCGTCGCTTTGCTGCCCGTAGCTCCCGTTTAGCCACCGCCGCCCTTCCCCCGCGGCGGGCACTCCGGTGCCGCGCCGGTCTGCCGTGCGGCGCCCGGCTGCACGGTCCGCGGTCTGCACCGCCCGGACGCCACGGCCCGTTCGGAGTGGCACGCACCGCCGCCCGGCTCCCTCGGTTTCCGTCCATCCGCACCGATCGCCCTCGTTTCGATTCCGATGAACCCATCGGTCGGCCGGGTCGCCTCTCTGATGGCTGTGGCCCTCCTCATCGCCGGGTGCACGTCCCCCTCGGATCTATCGGAGGGGCAATGGACGGGCACGTTCGCCCCCACCGATCCGTCCGGTGTTCCGATCGATGTGGAGTACGACGTCCGCTACGAGTCCGGGCTCCTTTCCATTCGCCTGACGGGCCTCGACGCCGCCCGCGATCGTCCCCTCATCGCCCGCAACCCCCGGCTACAGGGCGACACCCTTCAGTTTGCGGTTCCTGAGCCGGGAGCGCCCACCCTCCTTGAATGCCACCTGGTTCGGGAGGCGGACAACGGCTTCCGGGGTCTGTGCACCGACGGCCGAACGCCCTGGGCCGAGGCAACGATGCGGCCCCCTCCCGGATGACCGGCAGCAGGGAGGACCGGCGGGAAGGCAAAACCCGACGGGCTCATTCGTGACGAATGCGCCTTTCTCTGTGCCCAGGTACAGTCCCCTCGTTCAATGATCCGCAAGATCCGCGACCGACTCTTCGTTGGCGATGAAAGCGCCTGTCAGGCAGGCACCGAAGAGCAGGCGGTCGTGCACGCCTGCAAGCGCCCCTGCTACAAAGACGCGATCGGCGGGGCCGGCCTCGACACCTTCGAGAACGAACCACTCGACGACAGCCCGCTGGTCGACGACGACCGCGTGCTGCTGACACCACACATCGGCGGCGTCACCGTCGAGGCACTCACGCGAATGAGCGAGGGAGCCTGCCAGAACGTCCGCACCGTCTA
>CAKZLV010000168.1 GCA_937127285.1 uncultured Bacteroidota bacterium | reverse complement strand
GACGCTGTGGGGGCTTTGGACGCTGTGGGGGCTTTGGACGCTGTGGAGGTGGGGCCCGATGATCATTGGGCATTGAGCATTGGGCATTGAGCATTGATCATTGGGTATTGATCATTGGGAAGCGCGCACGCGTCACCGGTCTGTTCTCATCTCGACAGCCAGGCGGCGGCGCGTTGCTCGGACCAGTACTCGCCGGCGGCGTTGAAGGCGACGAATCCGACGTGGCCGCCGCTTTCGGGGACCTCCAGGGCGAGCAGGTCGCTCGACCGGGCGGCGTCGACCGGATAGCAGGACTCGGCCAGAAACGGATCGTTGGCGGCGTTGACAAGAAGGGTGGGCACGGTGAGCCCGTCCAGCACCCACCGGCTGCTCGAGCGCGCGTAGTAGTCGGCCGCGCTGTCGAAGCCGTTGAGCGGCGCGGTGTACCGATCGTCGAAGTCCCGCAGCGTGCGGATGTCGTCGAACGGGTCGGTGCTGATTCGCGCCGGATAGCGGTCTGCCTTGCGCCGGATCGTCTGGCGCAGCGACCGCAGGAAGTACTGGCTGTAGTGCCAGTTCGTCGGCGAGGAGATCCGGCGGGCGGAGGCGGAGAGGTCGACCGGCACGCTGAACACGACGGCGCGCTGGATGCGGGGATCGGTCGCGGGGCCGCGCTCGCCGAGGTACTTCAGCGTCAGGTTGCCGCCGAGGCTGAAACCGGCCAGGGCCACCGTGTCGTAGCCGCGCTCCAGCACATGGTCGACGACCCGAGCCAGGTCCTCGGTCTTGCCGCTGTGGTACGTCGGGACGCGCCGGTTCGGCTCGCCGCTGCAACCGCGCAGGTTCCAGGCGCAGACGTCCCACCCCCGCCGCACGAGCGCTCTCGCCATGCCGCGCATGTACGTCCGATCTGCACTCCCCTCCAGCCCGTGCGTGAGAATCACGACCCGGGAGGCGTCCGGGCTCCCGTTGCGTCGCGGGAATCCCCAGTCCAGATCGAGAAAGTCGCCGTCCGGCGTGTCGATCCGCTCCCGCCGGTCGTAGTCGAACGACACCCGGCGCAGCATCGTGGCGAAGAGGGTCTGCCGGTGCCCTCCAGACAGAAGGCGCGGCGGTGTGTAGGTCGAAGATAGAACAGGCACGGGCTCACGGTGAGACGGTAGGGTATGTCCGTTTCGATGCGCCCATCTCGGTCATGCGTCACGGGGTACGGGTCCCGGAGTACACATCATGAGGTATGCATCATGGGATGTGCGTCATGGGGCATTGGTCATGGGGAATTGGTCATGGGGCACGGGTCCTGAAGGATCTCTCTTCCGTTTCCACCCGTCGATTCCTCTGCATCGATTCTCCCCAACCGGGCTCGGGGCCGACGCCGCTGATCGACGCGCCCTCCCCACCTCCCCGCTTCCCCGTCTCCTCGCCTCGCCATCTCTCCTCTCTCATTGCGTTCGCAGCCGGATGGCGCCGCACATCATGCCCGTCGGTCCGCCGCCGGAAGCGCGGTACGAGAAGAAATCCTCCGGTTCCTCGGCCGTGCAGCGGGGAGACACGTCGAGGTGCGCGTCGGCCACTCCGCACGAGCGCAGTTGATCGGCAAGGGCGGCTTTGAGGTCGACGTGCGGACGACGCCATTCCTCGCGCGTCCGGACGTGGGCGTCGTCGAACTGTGCAGCCACCTCCGGTCCCACCTCGAACGCCGATGCGGAGATGCACGGGCTGACGTAGGCGTGGATGCGAGAGGCATCGGCGCCCTGGTCGACCATGGCGTTGACGGTGTGGACGGCGATGTCGCGAACGGTGCCCCGCCACCCGCTGTGGCAGGCCCCGACGACGCCCGCTTCCGGGTCCGCCAGCAGGACCGCTGCGCAGTCGGCCGCCGTCACGGCCAGCAAGACACCCGGGGTGTCGGTCACCATCCCGTCGCAGAACGGCACGTGGCGCGGCCCCTCTACCACGCGAACGGTGCTGCCGTGAACCTGCCGGGCGGTGGCGAGCCAGGCCGGGTCCGTGTCGAGAGCCGCGCAGAACCGGCGCCGGTTCTCTTCGACGCTCGTAGGGTCGTCACCCACGTGCACGCCTAGGTTCAGGGTGTCGTACGGAGGGGCGCTCACGCCTCCGTGCCGGGTGCTAAATCCGGCGACGACGTGATGAAAGGAGGAAAAGAGCCGAGACCGAAGCAGCGGCGATCGGGACATGGGCAGGGGGATTCTTAACAACGGTCCGTGGGGCCCGGTCGGGCGGGGTCGGTCGGTCAGGCTGCGATGGCTGCGGTGACGGCGTCTCGGGGAAACGCCCGGCCGGTCCACTGCGCATAGGCGGCCGCTGCCTGGGCGACGAGCATGTCCATGCCGCCGATCACCGCGGCCCCGCGACGATCCGCGTCGCGGAGAAACCGGGTTTTGCGGGGATTGTAGATCAAGTCGTAGGCGATCTGCCCGTCCCCGATGTCGTCGGGGGCAGTCCACGGCGTCGCCTCCGGTTCCGGGTGCATCCCGAGCGGCGTGGCGTTGACGAGCAGGCGGGCGGAGCGGACGGCCGGAGCGGCGGCATCGAAGGTACGCACGCGAAAGGCACCGGCCTCGTCGTAGTCGGCCAGGTCGCTCGCGAGGGCCTCCGCCTGCACGGGGCGACGGGCGACGAGCGTAAGGGTGCGGGGCGCGTAGCGGTGCAGGAGGCCGTAGGCGACAGCGCGCGCCGCCCCGCCGGCGCCGAAGATGAGCATCTCTCCTCCCTCCAGGTCGCCTGCCGCCGGCTGGTTCTCCAGGGGGTCCAAGAACCCCTCCACATCGGTGTTGTCTCCTCGCAGCAGCGGCCGGGTGCCGCGGGTGGCCCCGTCGTCATCGTCTTCGATCTGACCGACGATCGTATTTACGGCGCCGACCGCCCGCGCTCGCTGGGTGACGGTGTCGAGAAGCGGCAGGACGGCCTGCTTGTGCGGGATCGTGACGTTCGCGCCCAGAAACTGCAGCGCGCGCAATCCTTCGACCGCTGCCTCCAGCGCATCCGGCCGCACAGGCGTGGCGACGTAGAGGGCGTTGACGCCCTGCGCCCGGAAGGCGGTGTTGTGAATGCGGGGGGAGTGGGTGTGCTCGACCGGGTGCCCGATGAGCGTGACCAGGCGGGTGTCGGCGTCGATCTCCACAGAAAACAGTTCGTCCGGTTCGACAAGTGACGAGGTTGCTGACGAGGTTGATGACGCGTCTTTGTACGCAACGCCCGCCGAGTTGCTTCACGCGGTGCCCCGCGCCCCCACCGGCGAACCGTGGCCGGCCGCTGTCGGCGGTCCCTCGTCCGTCTCGGCGGGGCATCCGTAGGGCCGTTCGAGATCGCTCCTTGCATCGGCCCCTGCACCCGGAGGTCATCAGAACCGCTGAGCGAGGCCGATGCCGAGAAAGAACTGCGAATCCACGTTGTCGTCGACCCGGAGGCCTCCATTCACGTCGAGTTGCGTGTTGGAGGTGGCGAGGACCGTCACGCCGGCTTCGACGACGTTCGTGTTTTCGGCGTCGAGCCGCTGGGAGTCGTCCGAGTAGAATCCGGCGTAGCCGACGTAGGCACTCGTCGTCTCGGTCACATCGACCGTAAGGGTCGGGATGAACAGGTACTCGACCTGCCGGTCCCGTTCTGCGTCTCCCTCCGACCAGAAGAAGCTCGCCCCGGCGTTGATCGAGAGCGTGAGCCCCTCGCCGAGGGCACCGTCGGCGGCGAGGGTGAGGGTCTGGCGGGCCCGGTCGTCGTCCGTTTCGAAGTCTCCCGTTTCGGTCGGGAGCGTGGTGGTGGCGATGCCGCTCACCGTGGCGGCGGGCGTCTGCACGAGGCGCACCTTCGCCCCGAGGCTCGTGCCCAGGTATCCGCTGCCGTTTTCCTCGACCGAGCCGGTCGTTCCGAAGCCGGAAACCTCGCCCGACGCGGACGCCCATCCGTAGGAGCCAATGCCCGCTCGGATCTCCAGTCCCTCCGTTGCGCCCAACCGCAGCAGCAGCTGGCCGAGCTGATGGGTATTCAGGTCCGCACCGGCGTCGATCGATTGCCCCAGCAGCGTGGCCGACCCGTTGAAGCTCGTCCGTGCGAACTGATAGCCCAGCTCCGCCTGCAGCGTCCGGGGCGCGACCACGGACGCCCCGTCGCCGAGGCCGGGGCGATCCGACGAGATCTGGGCCTGGGCGGGCGCCGGTGCCAGAAGAGCGACGAGCAGGAGCAGACCGGCCGAGGCAACAGTGGTGGCAACGGTGCGCGGGTCCGTTTCGTGCGAACGGTGAGGGGTATTCATCGGTCGAGAAGGAGCAGGACACGAGAAGAACGGAAGAGAACCGCCCGCCGCCGATCGGATCGATGCCGAACGGGTGGGCTGGGGGGGATGGGTGGCCGTCGGGGTGGCCGTCGGGCAGGTGATCCGGGGCGGTTGGGCACCGGGTAGCCGCTCGTGGTTTTTATAATGTAACGGCGGCGGCGCCGATGTCTCGACCTCTTCGACTGAATTTCGGCAAATCCGCTTGGGGCTCCACCGGGCGGCGGCGCCTCGATCCGCCGCCTGCCTCGCCCGGCTGAAAACCTTTGCGGAGGTCCCCGAATTCAACGGGCTGGGGCCGGTTCCTCCTGCCGGCTCCCTCTTCTTCTGGACTCGCAACTGCGTCGATGACTGGACCCCACGCCATGGCTTCTTCCTCGACCGGCCGTTCGGAGGCCGCTTCGTCGGTGCGGGCTGCGGCGTCCGATCCAGACCGGTCGCTCATCGACCTGCTGGTTCGGTATCTGTCGAGCACCCGACCCGGGTCGGCGGACGCCGGCGACGGCCGTCGCGGCGGCGGGCACACGCTGCTGGCCGTCTGCCCGACGTCGCCCTCCGTGGTGCGGGCCGCCCTCCGGGCCGCGGATCGGGCCGGTGCGCCCCTTCTGTACGCCGCGACCCTCAACCAGGTCGACCGCGACGGCGGCTACACGGGGTGGACCCCCGAGCGGTTTGCGGACGTCGTCGAGACGGAGGCCGACCGGATGGACGTCCGCGTGCCGGTTGTGCTCGGGCTCGACCACGGGGGGCCCTGGAAGAAGGACCGCCACGTCCGTGAGGGCCGCACGTACGACGAGACACTGGACGGCGTCCACGCCTCCCTCCGAGCGTGCATCGACGCCGGCTACGAACTGCTGCACCTGGATGCGACGGTGGACCGACGGCTGCCCCCGGGGACGCCCCCCTCGCCCCGTCAGATCGCCGACCGGACCATTGCCCTCCTCCGCTTTGCCGAAGAGGTTCGGCAGGACCGGGGACGGCCGCCCCTTGCCTACGAAGTCGGAACGGAGGAGGCGAGCTCCGGCCTCGACACCCTGGGGCGGTTCCGGTCGTTTCTGAGCCGGCTGACGGACGGGCTGCAAACGGCTGGCCTGCCGGCTCCCGCCTTCGTGGTCGGCGACGTCGGGACCCGACTGGACACCACCGGCGTGGACGTCGACCGCGCACGGGCACTGACGGAGGCGGTACAGGCCGATCTGGGCGCCCTCGTCAAGGGGCACTACACCGACGACGTGGAGGACCTGGCCGCATACCCCCTTAGCGGGGTCGGGGCGGCGAACGTGGGGCCCGGACTGGCGGCCGTGGAGCGCCGGGCCCTCCTCGACCTGGTCGGCCTGGAGGAGCGGCTCGGACGCGCGTCCGGCTTCCCGGAGGCGCTCCGCGAGGCCGTCGTGACGAGCGGGCGGTGGCGAAAATGGGTCGACGGGATGTCGCTGGATCGCGACCCCGCGGAGGCCACGTTGCGCCGGGCATTCGGTTCGCTCTCGGAGGAGCGGCGGCGCTGGCTCGTAGCAACCGGAAGCCGGTACGTCTGGAACGCCCCCGCCGTGCGCGCTGCCCGGGAGCGCCTCTACGACCACGTGGCCCCCTACCGCGACGGCCGCGCCTTCGTCGAGTGGCGCATTGAAACCGAGATCGCCCGCTACCTCCACGCCTTTCACCTCGCCGGCTTCCTCGACCGATTCCGGGACTGGCTGTCGCGATGAACGTTGCGGCGTTGGACGTTGGGGCGTTGGACGTTGGGGCGTTGGACGTTGGGGCGTTGGACGTTGGGGCGTTTCATTGACCATTGACCAATGAACAATGCTCAATGATCATTGGGCAATGGGCAACGGATGATCATTGGGCAACGAACACAAAGCCTCCCCGCGTCCCCAGCCTCCACAGCGTCCCCGCCTCCAAAGCGTCCACAGTCTCCAAAGCGTGCCCCGCCTCCAAAGCGTCCCCCGCTTCCAGCCACCCGCAATTAACGGCTTTTGCGTTGGCAATCGGGGCGGGGCTCCGTATGTTTGGTGGTTGTAGATTCCATCCACCGCACGGCTGTGCCATGCAGACCGGAGGAGGCGACCCGGCCGGCTGCTCTTCTCCGGCCGGCCTCCCGTCCGGGTGGGCTCTGCAGGCAGCCGGTTGCCGCACCCTGACCCTTTCCGTTCCGATCTCGACACAGCCCGGGTTTATGGCTTACCTCTTTACGTCCGAGTCCGTCTCCGAAGGACACCCCGACAAGATCGCCGACCAGATTTCCGACGCCGTCCTCGATGCCCTTCTGGCCGAGGACCCGAACAGCCGCGTGGCCGTCGAGACGATGGTAACGACCGGCCTGGTGGTCCTCAGCGGCGAGGTGACCACCGACGCCTACGCCGACGTGCGAGAGATTGCCCGCGACGTGATTCGCGACATCGGCTACACCGATCCCCGCCTGCGCTTCGACGCCGACTCGTGCGGGGTGCTGAGCAGCATCCACGAGCAGAGCGCCGACATCAGCCAGGGCGTGGACCAGGATGGCGAGCAGGGGGCGGGCGATCAGGGCCTCATGTTCGGCTACGCCTGCCGGGAGACGCCGGAGCTGATGCCGATGGCCATCACGTACTCGCACCGCCTCATGGCCGAGCTCGCCCACATCCGCAAGGCGACCGACCAGATGTCGTACCTCCGGCCCGACTCGAAGTGCCAGGTGACGGTTGAATACGACGAGGACGGTGTGACGCCCAAACGCATCCATACCATCGTCGTGTCGACGCAGCACGACGAAGGCGTCTCGCAGAAGGAGATCACGCGCGACGTGCGGGAGATCCTGCTGCCCCGCGCCTTCGGCGACCGCTACGACGCCCTCATCGACGACGATTTGGTTCTGCACGTCAACCCCACCGGCCGCTTCGTGATCGGGGGGCCGCACGGGGACACGGGCCTGACCGGGCGGAAAATCATTGTGGACACCTACGGCGGCAAGGGCGCCCACGGCGGCGGCGCCTTTAGCGGAAAGGACCCCTCGAAGGTCGACCGCAGCGCCACGTACGCGGCGCGCCACGTCGCCAAAAACCTCGTCGGCGCCGAGCTCTGCGACGAGGCGCTCGTCCAGATCGCCTACGCCATCGGCGTTGCCGAGCCCGTCTCAATCGATGTCGACACAAAGGGCACCGGCGCGCTTCCCGACGCGGAGCTTCGCACCCTCGTGCGCGAGCACTTCCCCCTGTCGCCGACCGCCATTATCGACCGCTTCGACCTGAAGAAGCCCGGCTACCGCAAGACGGCCGCGTACGGGCACTTCGGGCGCAGCGAGTTCGCCTGGGAGAAGCTCGACTACGTCGACGCCCTCAAGCGCGCCGCCGCCGAGGTTACGACGTGAGGGATGGGCTTGGGAGCGTGGGGGCTTGGGAGCGTGGGGGCTTGGGAGCGTGGGGGCTTTGGACGCCGGGACGCTTTGGACGCGTGGGGGCTTTGGACGCGGATGCTGATCATTGAGCATTGATCATTGAGCATTGATCAATGGGCACTGCACTGGTTAACGAGAACGTCCAACGTCTCAACACCCCAACGCCCAACCGCCCACACGCCCAACCGCCCACACGCCCACACGCGA
>CAKZLV010000167.1 GCA_937127285.1 uncultured Bacteroidota bacterium | reverse complement strand
CCGAGCGTCCAAAGCCTCTACGCGTCCAAAGCCCCCAAGCGTCCAAAGCCCCCAAGCGTCCAAAGCCCCCACGCTCCCACGCCCCCACGCCCACCCCTCCTTCCTCATTTCTTTGCGGCGGAGGTGGGAAACTTTCGGGTGCAAAAGCCGTGACTGAGACCTTGCATACCGCTTTTCTGATTGCTTCCTCCCGGACCCCCGCGCTGCGGCCATGAAAGACGACCTTCACCCCGAATACGAAGAGATCACCGTCAAGCTTGCCGACGGCACCGAGTTCACCACGCGGTCGACGATGAGTACGGAGACCGACACCTTCGAATCGGAGGTGGATGCCACGAACCACCCCTTCTACACCGGTCGCCGTCAGTTTGTCGACACCGCCGGTCGCGTCGAGAAGTTCAACCGGCGCTACGGCCTCAACAACGACAACGACGACGAGGAAGAGGCGGAAGCGACAGACGAATAGCCCGCCTCTCCGGTCCTGACGGGCCGGTATCAGATCCAGCCCCTCGAAGGGTCACCTGCACGGCGGGTGACCCTTTTTCCGTTTGGCCTTGCGCTGCGGCCGTGCGTTGTGCTGCGACTCCATCCGGGCCGTCGGTAATCGCTGGGGGCGGTCCGAGAATCCGGCCCGGCGTGGAGGCTCTCCGTTTCGTCCTTCGGTTTCCAACCATCTCCCGCATGCCCACTCCCGCTTCTCTCATCGCCGCCAAGCGTGACGGCGACGCAATCGCCCCATCCGACCTTCGAGGCTTCATCGAGGCCTACACGGCCGGCACGGTGCCGGATTACCAGATGAGCGCCTTCCTGATGGCTGCCTACCTGAACGGATTGACGGACCCGGAGGCCGCAGCGCTGACGGACGCGATGCTGCACTCCGGCACCGTCCTCGATCTGTCGGACCTGCCGGGAACGAAAGTCGACAAGCACTCCACCGGCGGGGTGGGAGACAAAGTGTCGCTGATCCTCGCGCCGATCGTCACGGCGTGCGGCGTGCCGGTCCCGATGGTGTCGGGGCGCGGTCTGGGGCATACCGGCGGTACGCTCGACAAGCTGGAGTCCATCCCCGGCTTCCGTACGGATCTGTCCCTGGACGCGTACCGCCGGCAGATCGAGGAGCTGGGGATCGTTCTGATCGGCCAAACGGACGAGATGGCGCCGGCCGATCAGAAGCTGTATGCGCTGCGGGACGTGACGGCAACGGTCGAGTCGATCCCGCTGATTGCGGCGTCGATCATGAGCAAGAAGCTCGCGGAGGGCATCGACGCGCTCGTGCTCGACGTGAAGTGCGGACGCGGGGCTTTCATGAAAACCGAGGCCGAAGCCCGCGAACTGGCCGAGACGCTCGTCCGCATCGGGGAGGAGCACGACGTGCCGACGCGTGCGCTTCTCACGGACATGAACGTGCCGCTCGGGCGGGCCGTCGGCAACTGGCCGGAGGTGGAAGAAAGCATCGAATGCCTCCGCGGGGAGCACGCCGACACCCTGCTCATGGAGGTCGTGATCGCGCTGGCCGGAGAGATGCTCGCCCTCGGCGGCGCGGCCGAAACCCCCGAGGCGGGGCGTGCCCGGGCGTGGGAGACCGTTGCCGACGGACGCGCCCTCACCACCTTCCGCCGTCTCGTCGAGCGCCAGGACGGAGACGTCGGCGTCGTCGACGACCCGTCGTCGCGGCCCGAAAGCCGTCCCCGGGCCGTCGTTGAGGTCCCGGACACGGCCGGGCCGTACGTGACGGATCTCGATGCGCTGAAGGTCGGGCAGGCGGCCGTCGCCACCGGAGCCGGGCGGCAGACGAAAGAAGACGCCGTCGACCCCACGGCCGGCTTCTCCGCCCTTCGCAAGCCCGGCGATGCCGTCGAGCCCGGCGGCGTGCTCGCCCGCATCCACACGAAGCGCACAGGCGATCTCGACGCGCTGCGCGAACGGCTCCAGGCGGCCTACTCGTTCGGCGACGAGCCGCCGGAACGGACAGCGGCCGTCCGGGATCGCTACACGGCGGACGGATGGACGGGGGCGTCCGGCTGACGCTCGGAAGACGTCGGGAAACGGGGTGGACGGCGAGAGCACATCGTCCGGCGCGTTCGGGAATCCGCCGCCCGTCCGGGGCGTGTAACAATGCCCCCATGTGAAGAGTATATTGGGGCGACACGGGATGACTCTCTCCTAACACGCTCTCGCGCCATGTCTGTGTGGTCACGCTTCAAGCGCTTCCTGAACTCGATCTTCGGCGGCGCCGTCTCCGCGATGGAGAACCCGCGTCTCATCCTGGAGCAAAACATCCGGGAACTGAACGACCAGGTGCCGGAGATGAACGAGAATATCGCCACGGTGAAGGCGAACAAGAACCTCCTCGAAAAGGAAGCCGACAAGATCGAAAACCAGGTCCAGCAGCTGACGGCCCGCATCCGCACGGCCATCCAGCACGACCGCGACGACATCGCCAAGAAGTACGCGATTCGCCTGGAGTCGGCCAAGGACGAGCTGGAGCGGACCCGGGATCAGCTTCAGCACGCGGAGAACGCCTACCAGAAGGCCCTGACGGTGAAGAAGGCCTTCATGCGCGAGAAAGAGCGCAAGATCCAGGAGGCCAAGGACGCCCTCCGCGCTCACGAGCGCGCTCAGTGGCAGTCCAAGATCGCGGACACGCTGGAGCAGTTTGAGGTGACGGGGCTGGATCAGACTCACGACGAGATGATCCAGCGCCTCCACGAAGAGACCGCCCGCAACGAGGCCCGCATGGAGCTGGCGCTCGACTCGGTCGACAGCGAAGCCCTGCAGATCGAGGAGGACGCCGAAGAGCTTCGCGCGCAGGAAATCGTCGACCAGTTCAAGGTGGAGATGGGCCAAGCGAACGGGGAGCGTGACCGCCGCGGCACGCCCGCTGCCGAGCAGGCGGAAGACGCCCCGGCTGCTGACCTTCCGCTGGACGCGGAACGAGAGGCCGACGCGGCCGACCGCCCGTCGAAGACGATCGGTCAGCGCCGCACGCGGTCGGAATAGCCGCCCGCCGGCAGCCCGCCCGGCTCCGCCCGTCTGCGCCGTGGTGCTCGACGCAGTCCCCGACCAGGGACGAGGACGTCGAGCCCCGGTCGGAACGGGTTGCGCTGCCATCCATCCGTTTCTACGCAGCACCCTTCACAACGAAGCCCCTCAGTATGGATCGCAAAGAATTCGAGCGCATCAAGGAAGCGGAGAAAGAGCATCTGCGGACCAAAAAGCGCCTTCAGCAGACGCTCCAAACCCTGAAGCGGAGGCGCCGAGTCCAGGACACGGTGCGCGCAACGGCTCAGTCGGCCGGTGTTCTCCTGCGGGAGAACGACGCGCTCGTACAGGCCCTCTCGGCCGACACCGCACGAGCGAACGCCCGCCTCGAGCTCGCCCTCGACGATGTCGAAGCCATCGAACATCCCGAAACGCCTTCCGACCCGCCGCGCCCCTCGGAGGCAACCCCGTCCGCCGATGCAGCGGACGACATGGAGTCGCGTGCGGAGCAGATCGTCCAGCAGATGAAGATGGCCTCCGGCCCGCAGCACCGCCGGCGCGACGGGGAGCGGCGCCGAACCACCGCGGAGCGCCCGGCGCACCCCCTCGAGACGGAAGCGTCGCGGCGCCGGCACGGCCCCGACGAGCACCGCGATGGCACCGACGAAGACGCGTTCGAGGACGCGGAAGACGGCGGCGCGCTCACGGATACGCTTCCCGAAAAAACGATGGGCCGGATGCAGGCCGCAGAGACGGAGGAAGAATCGAAGGATGACGCCCCGTCCTCAACCTGACCGACCGCCTCCATCCCGAGCCCGCGTGCAACCGAGCTGCTGCCGGCCGGCATCCGGCGAAGACGGGTTCGGGGCCTTTGCTCCGCCGTGCCGCTTCCGACCTTTGCTTTCGCATCTTCCGCTCGTGGGCATGACCGACGCCGACATCAACTACACCAAAGAAACCTTCCTGAGCACCTGGAACCTGGTGTTCCTCGCGGCCGCTGCGGGCATCGCGGTTGGGGTGCGCCTGATTCCCGGTGTGCCGGACCTCGTGTTTCAGCTTACAGTCCTGCTCGGCGTCGGCCTGGAACTCCTTCTCCTCGGCATCGTCCCGCGCAGCGACCGCTTCCGGCGGCATGTGCGCTCGCAGAAGGCTGCGGAAGCGCACCAGCCGCCCTCCCAGCGCGAGATCTTTCAGACGCTGGAGGAGACGAGCCAGCGGCGCTACGCCAAGCTGCGCAAGCTCCGCGACGACATCGAGGCCAACTACCGCCGGCTCAGCTACGCCTCGCAGGGCATGCTCGACGGCCATCTCCGCAAAATCGACGGCCTCCTCGCCTCTTACCTCGACCTCCTCCACCAGCGCGAGCGGTACCGGGACGTCATGAACCGATCGACGGAGGCGCAACTCCGCAAACGCATCCGGTCGCTGAAGCAAGACATGAGCGACGACGGCGACCGCGTGCGGGCCGTAAAGCAGCGCCGCCTGCGCGTGTTGCGCCAGCGTCTGGCCCGCTTCGAAAAGGCCCACGAGAACCTCGAAATCATCGGGGCGCAACTCGGCACGGTCGAGGATGTCGTCAAGTACATCCACGAGCAGTCGTGGACCCTGCAGGACCCGCAGGAGGTGGGCATGCAGCTCGACACGCTGCTGGAAGAGGTGGAGGAGACGCAGGCCTCGATCCGTGAGATCGAAGACGTGTTCACGGCGCCGGGAGACTACCTCCGCGGCGACCCCCACGACATGGGTGCCCTGGACGACCTGGACGCAGAACTGGAGGCCGAGGTGAGGGCAGCCCGTTCCTCCGAATCCGGCTCGGCCGAGGCGGGCGCGGCAGACCCGCAGGCGCCGCTCGTGCGCGACGCCGACGACCGCAGCAGCACTCGTCCGAACCGCGTTCGAGAGTAGGCGGCTCCACGTCTCCAGGCGGAGAAGGACGTCGTCAATCCGCCTGCGACGGCACCTCGCCGCGACGTCCGTAGGCGAGGATCAGTTTGCAGTGAGCGACCACGGGGTCGACAAGGTCCAACGCGGCCAGCCGCTCCTGCGGCGACTCCGGAAGTTTCGGGGGGCTCACCCGCCCCATCCAGAGCTCCATCTTGTCGCCCAGCGCACCCGGTCCCGGAAAGCGTCCTTCCGGAAGGTGAGACTGATAAAACTCCTGCTTGCGGTGCAGCCGCTCCCGTACCTGCTCGCCGAGTTCGGCAAGCTCCGGGTTCTGAGCGGAAATCATCGCCCGCCCGACGAGATAGTCCCGGTAGGTGTACGGCAGCCGGAGGAGCGAGGTGCTGACGGCCGATGCGTGCTCGGGCTCCTCCTTCAGGCCGACCTCCGCCGAACGGGCCGTCGCCGTCGCCACGAGGCAGAGCGTCTCTTCGGCAACCACCTCCGAGTCGCTTCCCTCCAGGTCCCCGATCTCATCGACCACGGCATGCGTGAGGTCCTGCACGAGACCAACGGCACCCACCGTTGCGAACGAAACGAAGTCCGCCACCCGGGTGAGAGAACGAGTCGGCGGGGAGGAGTCGGGGGCCATACGGTACGGGGGACGAGGAAGGGGGCGCGGCGGGAAACCACACGACGACCGTTCGCCGGCGTTCCCTTGTCGGCCCGCCTGCGATCGCGCGACGGCGAGATGGAGAAGAGAAGGGCGGAGAAGAGGGGGACGGGCGGATGGTGGCCGCGGGACCGAGACCGGCGGCGGGATTAGTTGGTGGAGGGCTGCGCCGTCAGGTCTTCGCTCTTCCAGTTTCCGCTCTGACCGCCGGTTTTGGCAAGCAGATGCACGTCGTCGATTCGGATGCCTTTCGTAACCGACTTGCACATGTCGTAGATCGTGAGAGCGGCGATGGAAACGGCGGTGAGCGCCTCCATCTCAACCCCCGTGACGCCCACCGACTTCGTGTACGCCCGGATGTCGATCGCCGTGTCTTCCTCACTGAGGCTAAACTCCACGTCGACGCCTTCTACCTGCACGTCGTGACACAGGGGGAGCAGCTTGCTCGTTTGCTTTGCCCCCATAATGCCGGCAATTTGTGCCGTCGTCAAGACATCTCCTTTCTCAATGTCGTTGTCGCGCACGCGTTCGTACGCCGCTTCCCCGAGAAGGACGCGGCCGGCCGCAACGGCGGTGCGCACCGAGTCGGAAGAGGGGGAGACGTCGGCCATTCGCACGCCTCCGGTCGAGTCGGTACGAGAGGGCGAAGAGGGGTCGGCCATGGGTGCAGGTCGGTTGGGAACAGAATGCGTACAACGTCAAAACAGGGCGCGGGGACCGTTGCCACCGGGACCGGCGAAAGAGCCGCCGGGGAAGCCCGCCCGTAGCAGGATGCAAAGCCCGCACGGAAGCCCGCACCGGAGCCCGCACGTCCGACGGACCGTGTGCTTTTCAGGTTCGCCGGGATTCGCCCTGGGGTCGTTCATCGACTCGAATCCTCGGATTCTCCGTGGGTTTCGGCGGGCGAGGCGGGATTCGTAACCCGGCGGCAACGTCTGGGCCGGCCGGTGCGGGCGAATCATTCGGTCCACCCGTTCTGGTGAAAGACGGCCTCCCCGCCGACGTAGGTCGCCACGACGTCGGTCTCCAGAATCTCCGGGGCCGGAATCTCCATGACGTCCTTCGAGAGAACCACGAAGTCGGCGCGCTTGCCGGCCTCCAGGCTCCCGACCTCGTCCTCTTGGAACGCGGCGTAGGCCGCGTCCAGGGTAAAGCCCCGCAAAGCCCGTTCCCGCGACACCTTCTCGTTCGGCATCCAGCCGCCCTCGGGGTTTCCGTCGGCGTCCTGCCGGGTGACGGCCGCGTAGATGCCTTCGAGCGGATTCACGTCCTCGACTGGAAAGTCGGACCCGAACGCGATCTGCGCTCCGGAGTCGATCAGCGACTTCCAGGCGTAGGACGTTTCGAGCCGCTCGTCTCCGAGGCGCTCGTCCGCCCACGGCATGTCGCTGGTGGCGTGCGTCGGCTGGACGGAGGCGATGACGTCGAGGTCGGCGAAGCGAGACAGATCGTCCGGGTGCAGGATCTGGGCGTGCTCGACGCGGTGCCGACCGGCCCCGGCGCCGAGCGAGTCGATCGCGTTCTCGTAGGCATCCAGAACGAGTCGATTTGCGCGGTCGCCGATCGCGTGGGTGTTGACCTGAAAGCCGCAGCGCATCGACGCCCGGACGTCCTGGCGGAACGTCTCCGGCTCCTCCAGGAGCAGCCCGCGGTTGTCCGGGTCGTCGCTGTACGGATCGAGGAGCGCGGCGCCCCGGCTGCCGAGCGCGCCGTCCATGAAGAACTTCACCGACCGAACGGAGAGGCGGCCGCCGTAGTCGCGGATCGGTCCGTTTTCGCAGAAATGATCAAACGTCTCGCCGCGTCCGTCGATCATCGCGTAGAGGCGGAGCGGAAACCGGCCGTCGTCGATGAATTGCTGGTAGCGCTCGATCGTGGAGCGCGGCGCGCCGGCGTCGTGGACGCCTGTGAGCCCGTTGCGGGCCGTGGCGGTCAGCGCCGCCTCGAGGGCGCGGTCGAGTTCGGCCTCGGACGGCTCGGGGATCTGGGAGCGAACGATGTCGGAGGCGGCGTCGATGAAGACTCCGGTCGGCGTGCCGTCCTCGGTGCGGCGAATGCTTCCGCCGGCCGGGTCGTCCATGGCCGCGAGTGAGTCGAGGCCGACGGTCGCTTCGATGGCGGCGGTGTTGACCCACGTGGCGTGCCCGTCGATCCGCTCCAGGGCGACGGGCTGGTCGGGAAAGGCCGCGTCCAGGTCCTGCCGTGTCGGGAAGGCGGTCGTCTCCCAGTCGTTCTGGTCCCACCCCCGCCCCTGCAGCCAGGCACCGTCCGGGAGCTTCCGGGCGTGATCGCGCAGCGAGTCGAGGACGGCGTCGACGGAGGGGGTGCCGACGAGGTTCGCCTGCAGGCGGCTCTGCCCCAGTCCCATCAGGTGGGCGTGGGCGTCGATCAAGCCCGGCACGACGGTGCGTCCACCGGCGTCGACCCGGCGGGCCTCCGGATAGGCGGTGCGGACGTCCTCGTTCGAACCCACCATCAGGAGACGCCCGTCCCGAACCGCCAGGGCCTCGGCTTCCGGCTGCTCGTCGTTGACGGTGTAGATCTGGGCGTTATACAGAACGAGGTCGGCCGGCGTCTGGGCGGAGGCGGTCATGGGAACGGCAATCAAGAAGGCGAGAGCAACAACCAGAAAACGCATGGCAGGACAGGGGGAGTCCGGGAGGAAAAGCATGAGTCCGGTACGAAAGCGGGAGGCGGAGGCCGCATCATACCGAATTCTGAAGCAGAATCCGGGGTTGGAGGGGGGCGGTGGAGGGACGGAGGCAACATCCGTCCATCCATCCTTCTGACGTCCACACCCGAACGGAGCATGCGGCATTCGGATCAATCGTCGTGCATGCGCTCGACCCAGAGCGTGACCGGGCCGTCGTTGACGAGGGAGACGTCCATCATTGCGCCGAACACGCCGGTCGGGACGTCCTGCCCCAGCTCTCGTTCGAGAGCGTCCACAAAGTGCTCGTAGAGGTCCTCGGCGCGGCCCGGCGGCGCGGCGTCGGTGAAGGAGGGGCGGTTGCCCTGCGACGCATTGCCGTAGAGGGTGAACTGCGGCACGACGAGCGCGTCGCCGCCGACCTCCTGCACGGACAGGTTCATCTTGTCGTCGTCGTCGGCAAAGATGCGCAGGCGAGCGCACTTCTCGGCGAGCCACGTGCTCTCCGCTTCGGTGTCGTCGTCGTGAACGCCGAGGAGGACGAGCATCCCCGCTCCGATCTCGCCGACGGTCTCGTCGTCGACGGTGACGGAGGCTTCGGAAACGCGCTGAACGAGGGCGACCATACCGTGTCGAGTGTCGAGTTTTGTGTGTCGAGTGCCGGATGCCGAGGGCGCCGGCGGAGCGGGGAAAGCAGGGTAGAGAAGGCGGGGCGGTGCCGTTAGGCGCCGGAGAGCATGTCGCTCAGGAAGGCGGCGAACTGCTCCAGTGCCTTTTTGCGGTGGCTGATGGCGTTCTTCGCGTCGGCCGGCATCTCGGCGAAGGTCTGGGAGTGACCGTCCGGCAGAAAGAGCGGGTCGTAGCCGAAGCCGCCGTCTCCGCGCTCCTCCGTCGTGATCTCTCCGGGGCAGACGCCTTCGAAGGTGTGCGTTTCGCCCCCTTCATCGACGAAAGCAGCGACGGTGCGGAACCGTGCGGATCGGTCGTCAACGCCATCCATCACCTCCAGGGTGCGCCGTTTGTTGTCCTGCGGGGTGGCGTCCGGACCCGCGAACCGGGCGGTGTGAACGCCGGGGCGGCTGTCGAGGGCATCGATTTCGAGACCGGTGTCATCGGCAAGGGACGGGAGACCGGTGGCATTGTGATAGGCCGCGGCCTTCTTGTGCGCGTTGCCGCGCAGGGTTTCGGCGTCCTCGGTCACGTTCAGCGATACGTCGAGGTCCGCCGGAGTCACCAGATCGACCGGCAGATGGGCGAGAAGCGACTCCATCTCGGCGACCTTGCCGGGGTTTCCCGTGGCGAGGAGGAGGCGGTAGGTGGAAGACATGCGGGGGGAGGGGGAAGGAGCGGGCCATGAAGATGCCGGCGTTCGCGTGCGGAGAAACACGGGGGATGCCGGCCCGTTGTCTGTAGTCCGCTGTCCATCAACGGACAGCCGACCCGAACGTACAATCACGAACCCAACTTCTCAAGGAGGGGATCCGCTTTGGCTGTAGGTGTAAAAGTACGAGGAAACGAATCCATTGACCGCGCGCTCAAGCGCTTCCGTCGTCAGGTGAATCGCAGCCGCGTGCTGCGCGAGTACCGCCAGAACATGGCGTACATGAAGCCGTCGGAGGAGAAGCGCCTGGAGAAGAAGAAGGCGCGCCGCCGTCGCCACCGCAACCGGAAGCGCAACCGGAAGCGCCGCTAACGACGTACGAACGACCGCGACGGGCTGTAACGCCCGTCGAAGTACGGCTGACGAAAGAGGCGACCCGCCGTGTGCGGGTGGCCTTTTTCATTGGGAAGGGCTTTGGTTCGAGAAGGTCCTTGGTTCGAGAAGGTCTTTCATTGGGGGCTGGCCTCTCGCAGAACCGCCTTCCTGCATCTCTGTCGCAGCGCTTGCCTGGACCGGAGGACAGGATGTTGCGCGTTGCGTTCGGCACCCGCCGACCCGTGCGTCGTGCTGCCAGAACGGGGCGGGGCCGAGAGGGGGCGTCGAGACGGAGCCCCCTGGGGCCTGTCCCCCGGACCTGCGCGTCGCCGGCGCTGGACTGCGGGGTCAGGTTAAACCGTCAGGGCCTCGGAGACGATTTTCTCCTGTTCGCGGTTGTGGACCTTTGCCGAGCCGGTGGCGGGGCTGGCGCTGGCGGGCCGTCCGATGTAGCGGGACGCTCGTTCGCACGGGCCGTGTACCGCGTCGAGCAGGTCGTCGAACCGGGGGCGCAGGAAGCTCCAGGCTCCCATGTTCTGAGGCTCCTCCTGGACCCACACGAACTCGTCCGCGCCCGAGAACCGCTCCAGTTCGCCCCGGATGTCCTCTTCCGGAAACGGGTAGAACTGCTCCAGCCGCGAGATCGCAACGGTCTCCTGGGCGTCCGGATGGTCTTCCCGTGCCTTGACGAGGTCGTAGTACACCTTTCCGCTGCAGAAGATGTGGCGCTTCACGCCCGAAGGATCGGCCTCTGCGGGAATGACCTCCTGCAGGCCGCCGTCGGTCAGCGCGTCGGGCTTGGAAACACACATCGGGTGGCGCAGCAGGCTCTTGGGCGTCATGACGATGAGCGGCTTCTGCACGTCGCGCTTTACCTGGCGCCGCAGGGCGTGGAAGTAGTTGGCCGGCGTCGAGAAGTTGGCGACCGTCATGTTCTGCTCGGCGCAGAGTTGCAGGTAGCGCTCCAGGCGCGCGGAGGAGTGCTCCGGCCCCTGCCCCTCGTAGCCGTGCGGGAGAAGCGCGACCAGGCCGGACGTCTGCCCCCACTTCTCCTCGGCGGCGCTCACGAACTGGTCCCACACGATCTGCGCGCCGTTGGCAAAGTCGCCGAACTGCGCCTCCCAGCATACGAGAGCGTCTTCGTCGACCACCGAGTAGCCGTACTCAAACCCGAGCACGGCGTACTCCGAGAGGAGGCTGTCATAGATCAAGAGAGGAGCCTGATCGTCCGCCAGGTTGTTGAGCGGGGTGTACTCTTCGCCCGTCTCCTGGTCGATGAGAACCGCGTGCCGCTGGCTGAAGGTGGCCCGCCGGGTGTCCTGCCCGCTCATGCGGACGCTCGTTCCCTCCTGCAGCAGAGAGCCGAACGCGAGCGTTTCGGCAAAGGCCCAGTCGATGCGGCCTTCGTCGTAAAAGAGGTCGTCCCGCTTGTCGAACTGACGCTTGAGCTTGCGGTGAACGTGGAAGTCGTCCGGCAGGCTAACCAGCGCATCGACGACGCGCTCCAGGTGGGCTTGCTTCGCCCGGGTGTCGACCGCCGGCAGGCGGGCGTCGGACTTCCGCTGCATGCGCTGCTCGATCGCCTTCTCGGCGTCCTTCTCCTCCAGGTCCTTCGTCCGGTCGAACGCCTCCTGAAGACGGTCGCGGTAGTCGTCCAGCATTTGCTCGGCCGCCTCCGGGTTGAGATCGCCGCGACGCAGGAGGAGTTCGGTGTAGAGCTTACGGGGCGAGCGCTTCTCCTCGATCTTCTCGTAGAGCAGCGGCTGCGTGAAGGTCGGCTCGTCGCCCTCGTTGTGGCCGTGGACGCGGTAGCACATCATGTCGATGACCACGTCCTTGTTGAAGCGCTGGCGGTACTCGAGCGCCAGGCGGGCGATGCGAACGCAGGCTTCCGGGTCGTCGCCGTTGACGTGAAAGATGGGCGCTTCGATCGCGCGGGCCAGGTCCGTCGCGTAGGTTGACGACCGGGCATCCGACGGGACGGTCGTGAAACCGATCTGGTTGTTGATGACGAGGTGGATCGTGCCGCCCGTCGTGTAGCCGCGCAGCTGGCTCAGGTTCAGGGTTTCGGCGGCCACGCCCTGCCCCGGAAAGGCCGCGTCGCCGTGGACGAGAAGCGGCATCACCCGGTCGTGGTACAGGTCCTCGTCCGCTCCCGGCGCCGTCTGGCGCAGCAGGTTCTGCTTCGCCCGCGTCATGCCCTCCACCACCGGATTGACCGCTTCCAGGTGGCTCGGGTTCGATGCCAGCGTGAGCCGAATGTCGTTGCCCGCGCGGGAGGTGAAGGTCCCCTCCGCACCGAGGTGGTACTTCACGTCGCCGGACCCCTGCGTCGTGTTCGGGTCGATGTTGCCCTCAAATTCGGAGAAGATCTGCTCGTAGGGCTTCCCGATGATGTTGGCCAGCACGTTGAGGCGGCCGCGGTGCGCCATCCCCATCACGACCTCCTCCACGTCGTCGTCGGCCGCATCCCCGAGGACGGTGTCGATGAGGGGAATCATCGTCTCGGCGCCCTCCAGCGAAAAGCGCTTGTGACCGATGTACTTCGTGTGGAGGAACCGCTCGAACGCCTCGGCCGCGTTCATTTTTTGCATGATGTGCCGCCGCTCGTCCTTCGAGAGCGGCTCGGCATTGCGCATCGGCTCGATCCGGTCCTGGATCCACTGCTTCTCCTCCGGATCGGAGATGTGCATGAAGGCCGTCCCGATCTTGCGGGTGTAGGCCTCGCGCAGGATCGACAGGATTTCGCGGAGCGGAAGCACCTCCTCCCCGCCGAGGCCGCCGGTGATGAACTCCCGGTCCAGATCCCAGACCGTCAGCCCGTAGCTGGCGGGGTCGAGCTCGGGGTGGTATTGCCACTGGTAGCCGAGCGGATTGGTATCGGCCTGCAGATGGCCGCGCACCCGGTAGGCGCGGATGAGCTGCAGCACGGCCGCCTGCTTCTCCGTCATGTCGAGCTCGTCCTGCGGCTCGTGCTGCCCGAGCTGCGGCGTCGAGTCCTTCGCCGAGCGGAACGGCTGGTAGGGCACGCCGAGGTCGGCAAAGATCTCCTGGTAGAAGTTGTCGTCGCCGCCGAGGAGCGCCTCGATGTGGCGCAGGAAGGCGCCGCTCTCCGCCCCCTGCACGACGCGGTGGTCGTACGTGGAGGTGAGCGTCATGATGCGCGAGACGCCCGCCTTGCTCACCACGCTGGGCGAGTAGCCCCGGTACTCCGGCGGGTAGCCGATCGCGCCGGCGCCGACGATGACGCCCTGCCCCGGCATCAGCCGCGCCACGCTCATCGACGTCCCGATCATGCCCGGATTCGTGAGCGTCGCCGTCGTCCCTTCAAAGTCGGAGATCTCCAGGTCTCCGTTGCGCGTTCGGGCAATCAGGTCGTTGTACGTGCCCAGGAACTGCGCAAAGTTCAGCGACCCGGCATCCTTGATGTTGGGCACGAGGAGCGTGCGCCGCCCCCGCCGCTCGATGTCGATCGCCAGGCCGAGGTTGATCTGCCCCGGCGTCACCTTCTGCGGCGTCCCGTCGTCGTCGCGCCGGAAGGTCGAGTACATCGACGGCACCTGTTTCATCGCCTGCACCATCGCGTAGGCGATCACGTGCGTAAAGGAGACCTTCTCGCCACCGACGCGCCGCTGGTAGTCGTTCAGCAGCTTGCGATTTTCCCAGAGCAGCTTCACCGGCATCGTCCGCGCCGACGTGGCGGTCGGGACGCCGAGGCTGTTCTCCATGTTCTCGACGATCTTCGCCGCCGATCCGCGCATGGGCTGGACCTGCGCGGTGTCGTCGGAGACGGAGGGGGCCGACGCCGGCGTAATGGGCTGCGCCGCACCGTCGCCCCGCGGCTTGGCCGGCGGCTCGGAAGGCGGCGGCTCGGAAGACGGCTCGGCCGGCTGTTTGGGGGCAACCTTTTTCGCTTCTCGCGCCTGCTGCTCGGCCACCTCCGAGGGCTCGGCCGGCTCGGCGGAGGCGCCGCTCGGCTCTCCGTCGCCAGCCGCCGACGTCGGCTGGGCGGCGACGAACGACTCGTCCGGGTGATAGTCGGCAAAAAACTCCCGCCAGCTCTCGCTGACGCTGTCGGGGTCGTCGAGGTATTGCTTGTACAGCTCTTCGATGTAGCCCGTGTTAAATCCGAGGGAGCTCACAGTGGACGGGGGATTGGCGAGAATAAAGAAACGGGGCGGCGGGTGTCGCGTCGGTTCTGCGGGGCAAGGACGGGACGCCTGCCTGCAAAACGGCCTGCAAAAACCGGTGCCGGGTGAACAGCTACCTGTCCGTTACGAGAGGCGGCGGGGAAGGATTCAGGGAGGCAATGTTGACTGTCGAATGTCGCGTGTCGAGTCATCGTAGACCGCCCCCACGTCCAACGCCCCAACGTCCAACGCCCCCACGTCCAACGCCCCCACCCGTCGGCACAACTCGAAATTCGACATTCGAAACTCGAAACTGACTACAGCCACCCCTGCTCCTCATACCAGCGAATCGTCTCGCGGACGCCCTCCTGCAGCGAGATCTGCGGTTCGAAGCCGGCATCGCGGGCGGCCTTCTCGTGCGAGCAGGCCGTGCAGGCGTAGCGGATTTCGCGGGCTTTTTCGCGGTTCAGGGGCGGATACGTGCCGGTCAGACGTCCCCACAACTCCGACACCGCGCCCACCACGCCGACGAGCGGCCCGGGAACGGGAATCGTGACGGCCCACGTGTCCAGCGCCTCGGTGGCGGCCGCCTTCACGTCCGCCCACGCATACGGCGCGTCGCTGCTCAAGAAGTAGGTTTCCCCTTCGGCCGACGGCGTTTCCGCAAGGTCGACCATTCCCCGCACCAGATCCCGGGCGTGAACGAGGCTGAGCGAGGGACCGCCTCCGCCGACCACCGGACAAACATGCCGCTTCACCGCCTGAAAAAAGTCGAGAATGTCCCGGTCGCGCGGCCCATAAACGGCCGGCGGGCGGACGACCGTAATCGGGAGGGAGTCCCAGTAGCTTTCGGTCATCTGATGCGGATCGCGGAGCGCCTTTTCCATTTCGGCCTTGCTGCGCCCGTAGCGGCTCACCGGATGGAGCGGCGTCTCCTCCGTCGCAACGGCGGCATCGCAGGCGCCCACCGCGGCGAGGCTGGAGGTGACGACGACCCGGTCGAGATCCGGGGCGGCATGGCGGATTGATCCCATCAGGCTGAGGGTTCCCCGCACGTTCACGCGCTCGAACGTCTCCCAGTCCGGCGCCCGCGTCACGCCGGCCACGTGGTAGACGACATCGACCCCGCTCAGGGCTTCCCAGAGCGCCTCGGCATCGGAGAGGGTGCCCGGCACCGTCTCCACCTCGAGGTCTGCTAGCCACTTCGGATCGCTGCGGACGAGGCACCGGACCTCACCGGCGTTCCGTCGAAGGAGTTCTTCGACGAGGTGGCTGCCGACGAACCCGGTTCCGCCGGTGACAAACACCGTCTGGTCGGACAGGTCGTGCGGGTCGCTGGGGGAGGAGGAAGGCACCGAAGAGAGGGGGGTAAACTGCAGGAAGCCGGAGAAATCGACGGGGAGAGTGCTACACGTCCAGGTTCCGAATCACCCGGCGGAAGAGGGCGGGGACGAAGCGCTTGGCGTAGACGCCGGCGATCTCCCATCCGCCCACGTAGATCTCGTCCCGCTCGTCTTCGATGGCGGCGAGGATGGCATCGGCACAGTCCTCGGGCGGCAGCCCGCTCTCTTTGTCGGGATCCCCGATCGTCGAGCCGTCGGCGCGCAGGGCGTTCTGAACGACATTCGTCTTCACGAAGCCGGGGCACACGATCGTGACCCCGACGCCGTCGTCGTGCACCTCGGCGCGGAGGGAGTCGAACCACCCGTGCAAGGCGTGCTTCGAGGCGGCGTAGGAGGAGCGCTGCGCGGTTCCGAACTTGCCGACGAGACTGCTCACGACGACGACTCGGCCGCGTCCGCGCTCCTGCATCGACGGCAACATGGCGCGCGTCAGACCCACGGCGCCGAAGAAGTTCACCTCCATGATCCGACGCACGACGTCCATTTCCGTATCGGCGGCGGAGCCGCGCTGGCTGATGCCGGCGTTGTTGACCAGCACGTCGACGGCACCGACCTCCTCCTGAACCGCGGCGGCCGCTTCGTGGATCGATTCCGGATCGGCCAGGTCGAGGGGCTGGACGAGGTGCTCATCCGCGCGGGCGCAGCGTTCGCGCACTGCTTCGAGTTTCGGTGTGCGGCGGGCGGACAGAATGAGCCGGGCACCGCGCCGGCTGGCCGCAACGGCAAGCGCCTCGCCAATTCCCGACGAGGCACCGGTAATCCACATGCGTCGATCCCGCAGAATCATAGCGGTCGGTCTGAGTTTAGGGACAGGAGTCCTCTAACTAACAGAATCCCGTCCCGAAAACCCAATCGGCCGCCGACGGGCCGGTCATCGGTTGTGGGTCAGTCATGGGTCAATGCCGGTCGCGCGTTGCGGCGCGGTTGCCCTGTCGTCGCTGTGGCCAATCGCATTGGCCACACTCGACGGTGAGACCTTCGCTGGAGCTCGTCCTCCAGCACTCGGCCGGAGGAAGCTGTACAGGGAACCCCTTCTTCTATGCGGTTTGATCATGATCATGGGGGATTCGAAACGGACTGACCGGCACCGGCGGCACGCCGGTCGTTTCGGGGCGGCTCCCGTGTGCTCGGGCCGGCTATCCGCGAAGCAGTTGCATGACCTCGCGAGAGACGTCCGGCTCGGTGGCCACGATGTAGCGCTGTCCGGGAACGAGACGCGTATCCGGCCGGGCGATGCGAGTCCCTTCCTGGTCGGAGACGACGAGCGTTCCGGCCGGGAACCGGACGTCCTCCAGTGTTTTCCCGGCGGCGGGTGCTCCCTCCTTGATGCGCACCTCGGAGATCTCCAGATCTCCCAGGGCGTGCTCCAGGGAGCGCACGTCACCCCCGAGGACGGCGTTGACGGCGAGGAGCGCGCCGGCGCGCTCCGGATACACGACGGCCCCCACGAGGTCGCGGTGCGCGTCGCCGGTGTCGGCATCCGTTCGCATCACCGTGTGCAGGTTGGGGTTGATCCGGCGCGCCATCATGCACACGGCCAGGTTCGACGGCGTGTCGTCGGTCAAGGCCGCCACCGTGTCGGCGTCGTCCGGGTTGGCCTGGCGGAAGATGTCCGGATGCGTGGCGTCGCCCTCGATGATGGTGGCGACGTACTGGTCGGACAGCCACGCGCAGCGCTCCGGGTCGCTTTCGATGAGGACGAGGTCGTGCCCGCGCTCGTTCAAGATTTCGGCGGTGCGAAAACCGACCTCGCCGGCACCGGCAATGACGACCCGAAGATCCTTTCCGCGTCCGCTCATGAATACGAGTGGGTTGTGGCTTCAGAGTTGTGCGTTGAGGGTTGTGCGTTGAGGGGGCCCGGAGCAGACCTCCCCGACTCCCCGGTTCCCCGGCTCCCCGTCTCCCCGTCTCTCCGGTTCCCGTGTCTAAACCGGCTCCGACTCCCGGACGGCTTCTTCGGTCTCTGCAGGCGCGGGTTCCTCGGGGGACTGCTGCCACTGCCAGGCGCCGTAGAGCGCGCCGCCCAGGGCGATCCAGCCGACGCCGACCGCGAGCGTGAAGGGGTCGTCGCGGAGCAGGTAGTACGAGAGAATCAGGTTCAAAACGATTCCCGCAATCGGGATAACGGGGTACAGCGGCATCTCGAACGGCCGCCGCATGTTGGGCCGCTCGCGCCGGAGGCGGATGACGCTGTAGTTGACGACGACGAACGAGATCAGAAAGAAGAAGCTGGAGACGCGCCCGACCTGCTCGATCGGGACGAAGGCGACGCCGAGGAGCATGACGAGGGCGCTGGCGATGACGGCATACACGGGAGTGCCGTACGTCGCGCTGATCTGGCCGAGCGGGTTCGGGAGCTGGTTCTCCCGGCCCATGGCGAAGACGACCCGGCTGGAGGCCAGAACGACGGCGTTGAGGGCGCTGACGGTGGAGAAGACGGCCCCGAACACAATCAACGCCGCCCCACTGCCCAGAAGCGGGATCGGTGGCATGAAGCTCTCGGCGGCATTGGCAATCCCGGTTTCGCCCGCCCGCCCGAGTTCGTCCGCGCCCAGCGTCCCGATCGCCACGAAGACGACGAGGATGTAGATGAGGACCGTCGCCACGAGGCTGATAAAGATCGCCTTCGGAATGTTCTCGCGCGGGTTTTCAACCTCCTCGGTCACGGTGGTGATCAGGTCGTAGCCTTCGAAGGCGATGAACGTCAGCCCCATCGCCGGCAGGACGGACACCGCTCCGGCGTTCTCGCGGAAGAACGGCTGGAAGTTCTGGGGATCCACCACCGCCGCCCCGAAGGCAGCGAAGATGAGGAGAATGACGATCTTGATGATCGTGATGATCGTCTCCGCCCCGCCACTGGCCGCGGTGGAGAGCGCATTCAGAACGATCAGTCCCACCACGATCAGAAGCGCGTAGCCGATCGTCCAGATCTCGCCACCCGGAAGGCCCGTCCAGTAGAGATGAACGAACTCGACGAAGTTGGAGGCAAACCCGAGGGCGTACAGAGCGCCGGCGATCATGTAGGCAAACGCCAGCATCCATCCCATCAGAAATGAGGTCGGGCCGGAAAAGACCTCCCGCACGAACGCGTAGCCGCCCCCGCTCTTGGGGATGGCACTCGCCAACTCGGCGTAGCAGATGCCGGTAAACGTGGTGACCAGGCCGTTGAGGATGAAAACAAGGAGGGCCGCCGGACCCGCGATCTCGGCAGCCAGACCGGTGAGAACGAAAATTCCGGCACCGATCATTGCTCCCATCCCGACCATGGTCGCATCCAGAAGCCCGAGATGCGCCTGCGGGGTGCGATCGCCAGACTGAGCCATGATGACGCGACAGCGACAAACAGCCAGCGTGGAGTGGACCGGAGCAACGAGCGGCTGATCGAAGAGGTTGCGACGATCCTGAAATGCCGGTGGCCGGGAGCCCGGGACGGACCGCCGGGGCGGGGGAACTGCGGTTGGGACGGGGTTTCTCATCCCGGATGGCCGACCAAGCCGGTGCAGCGGCCGGATGCGTGCACCGACCTCGTGCACGAACCGAACCCCGTACACAAAAAAGCGCCGAGACGGTACGAGACCGTCCCGGCGCGAAACCCCCCGGCACGAGGCGTGCATCCGTCTCGAAAGACGAGGCACGGACCCTCGTGCCGGTTTCACCCCCTTCGGTGAAAGTCATACGTGCCGGGGAAGAGGCAAAGAGGATGTTCGGGAGGACCCCGTCCATCCTGCCCTCGGCTCGTCCCTCAAGCACACCTGAAGAGTACGACAGCCAGGGGAGCGCGTAGATGTCCGGTAAGATCGACCCCCCCGGGAGGTTTGGAGGGTGCGATCTGCGTTCTATCTTGTCCAGCGCCGTCAGCACCGGGGTCGGGTCGGGCGGCGGCCGTCCGCGATCGCGCCTCGAAACACGCCCGGGCCGGCGAATCCCTCGATCCTCTCGGGCGTCCCCGGCCCCGCACCGCCACAGCGGTTGAGAAGAGGGAAGCGAGACGAAAGGGGCCGAGGAGGCAACCAGCGAACGGGCGCTCCCGACCGGATCGAGAGCGCCCGTTCGACCGAGGCCGGCCGTTCGCCGGAAGCGGTGCCGACGGCCAAGCCGCCGCCCGTCCCGCAGTCGGCCGGTGCCATGAGCCCGGTGCCATGAGCCCGGTGCCGTGAACCCGGTGTCGTGAACCCGGTGCCGTGGGGCCGATTGCCCGGGAAGCGATGCGTTAGGCCTTGGCGGTTTCGGGCGTCGGGCCCGCCGCGGCGATTTCCGGAGACGCCATGTCTTCGTACTTCTCGAAGTGGTCGGCGAAGAGCCCGGCCAGCTTCTGAGCCTGCTCGTCGTAGGCGTCCGGGTCGTCCCACGTGTTTTTCGGGATCAGAATCTCGGACGGGACCTCCGGGCATTCGGTCGGCACCTCGAACCCGAACGTCGGGTCCGTCTGCTTCGGGGCGTCGACGAGCGACCCGTCGTGGATGGCGTCGATGATCGAACGCGTGTGCGGAAGCGGCATCCGGTGGCCGGTTCCGTAGGGGCCGCCGGTGATGCCGGTGTTCACGAGCCAGACGTCCGCGTCATACTCGCGGATCTTCTCGGCCAGCATTTCGGCGTAGACGCTCGGATTCCAGACGAGGAACGCCGCGCCGAAGCACGCGCTGAAGGTCGCCTGCGGCTCGTCGACGCCGACCTCCGTACCGGCCACCTTCGCCGTGTAGCCGCTGATGAAGTGGTACATCGCCTGCTCGGGCGTGAGCTTGCTCACCGGAGGCATCACGCCGAAGGCGTCGTACGTCAGGAAGATGATGTTCTCCGGGTGGTCGGCCGTCGCCGGAATCTTCGCCCGCGGGATGTGCGTGAGCGGATAGGAGGCCCGGGTGTTCTCCGTGATCGAGGTGTCGTCGTAGTCGACCTGGCGCGTCTCCTCGTCGTAGACGAGGTTCTCCAGGACGGTGCCGTAGCGGATGGAGTTGTAGATTTCCGGCTCGCTTTCGGCGGAGAGGCCAATGGCCTTCGCGTAGCAGCCGCCCTCGATGTTGAAGACTCCGTCCTCCGTCCAGCAGTGCTCGTCGTCGCCGATGAGGGCCCGGTTCGGGTCGGCCGACAGCGTCGTCTTGCCCGTGCCGCTCAGGCCGAAGAAGAGAGAAATGTCTCCGTCGTCGCCCTCGTTGGCCGAGCAGTGCATCGAGAGCACGTCCTCCTTGGGCATCAGGTAGTGCATCACCGTAAAGATGCCCTTCTTCATCTCTCCGGCGTACTCGGTGCCGAGGATGACCATCTGGTCGTGCTCGAACGACACGTCCACGCTGGTCTTCGACGACATGTGCTTCGTCTGCCGGTTGGCCGGAAACTCGCCGGCGTTCAGGATCGTGAACTCCGGCTCGCCGAACTCTGCCAGCTCCTCCTGAGAGGGCCGGATGAGCATGTTCGTCATGAACAGCGCGTGGTAGGGGCGAGAGCAGACGATCCGGCACTTCAACCGGTAGTCCGGGTCCCATCCCGCATAGCCATCGACGACGTAGAGCCGCTGGCGCGTGTTCAGGTAGTCCTGCGCACGCTCCCGGTTGACCCGAAAGGTGTGTTCGTCGATCTCCATGTTGATCGGCCCCCACCAGATGTCGTCCTCGCTGTTGGGGTGACGAACGATTCGCTTGTCGGCCGGGCTTCGCCCCGTCTTCTCGCCGGAGCGGATGATGAGGGCTCCGCTCTGAGCGATGGCCGCCGTCGGGTCGAACCGGACCGCCTCTTCGTAGAGTCGGGCGGGGTCGGCATTGCGAAGGACGTCGTCGACGTCAATGCCGTGCTGGGTCAAGTCGATGTCAGGCATAAGAGATCTCCCTGTCGGTCGATGGAAAAGGTATCGTGTGAGGTGCAAGGGGTGTCGGCGCCGCAGGGACGCGGTATTCGTAAGGAACAGAAACCCAGACAAAATTGCACGGGCCGGGTTCGTCAACTCGCTGTAACGTCACCGCATCGGGGGGCGACCGGCCCATTCTGGGGACAATCTCTCATTCTACCCCGCATCCGTCGGCCCGGCCACCCCCGTCTCCCCTTGCCTACCCCCGCTGCATCCCGCTCCAGACCTCGTACGAGCGGATGATGCCGCGCCGGAACTGCCGGCGATCTAAAAAAGAATACCTGTTGAAATGAATTGAGGGGCGTACAGCCCTCGGAGGCAGCGAGAGGAGGGCCCCCCGGTGGAGCAGCCGACCCCGGAAACGACCCCTCCGCTGCATGCGGTGGGTGACTGCAGCTGTCCGTTCTGAGGAGGACATCGTGCTCAGGCGTTGCTCATCATGCGTTGCTCATCATTGCTCACCATGCGTTGCTCATGCGTTCAGAAAATCCGGGACCGCGGGCAGGGACTGCAGGCAGGCGGGTACCTCGCGCTGCAGGAGGTGATGGGTGAACGGAAGTCTCCGGCATCGGTGCCGGCAGACCGCCGACGGCGGATGTTCGCCCCCGACCCCGTCCCGGAGCCGGGAGATCGGCGAGGTCAGCGGGAAAAGGGAGAGGGCGGGGCGACGCGGAGCGATCCGCTTCCCGTGCGACCGTTCATCTCCGGTGCGTACATCTTTCGGCGTGAGCCGGTGGATGGTGAACGGTGCCGGCGACTGCGGGGTGCCGGCGGCGGGAGTGGAACTTATGGAGGCCGCCGGGTACGTTGAACGATGGTCGGCGCTTCGTTTCGATTCCGCCGCCGCCCGCTCCCGCCGGCGCTCGTCGCTCGGTGGACGCCGACGCGTTTCTTTCGTCTGACCCCCGTCCTGTATGGAAGCTGTGGACCTCACCGCCAAGCCCTGGAGCATCCATAAATTTGGAGGTACGAGCCTTGCAAATCCCGACCGGATCCGCCGCGTGGCTCAGTTGGTCGAGCGCCAGCCGCGACCGACGGCTGTGGTCGTTTCGGCCATGAGCGGCGTGACCGACCGGCTTCTGCACCTTGCAGATCTCGCCACCAACGGCGCGGAGAACCGCAGGGAAGCGCCTGCGGGCGGGGCCGACGGGTCCGGCGGGGCAACGGAGCCGGGCGAACGCTCCCTGCACGATGCAATTCACACCCTGCATCAGGATCAGCGAGAGGTTGTCAGTGAACTGCTCACCGTCGAACATGCGGCTCCCCTTCACCGGGCGTTGGCGTCCGACGTCGACGACGTGAGCGACGTGTTGCGGGCCGCTCAGCTCATGCACGACGCCCCGGCTCCCGCCCGCGATCTCATTGCCGGCTACGGCGAACAGTGGGCGGCTCGGCTCCTTGCGCAGTACCTTACGGCCGACGGCGTGGAGGCTGCGGCCTGCGATGCGCGAGACGTGCTCGTCGTCGAGCACGAATCGCTCGGTCCGGTTGTGGACTGGGCGGCCAGCGCCGACCGCCTGGCGGCGTGGCGCTCCGCTCACGAGGCGGACGTCCTGGTCATCACCGGCTTCGTGGCACAGACGCCCGACGGTACCCCCACCACGCTCGGGCGCAACGGCAGCGACTATTCGGCGGCCATCTTCGCCGCTCTGCTCGGGGCCGACGATCTCACGATCTGGACGGATGTGGACGGGGTGATGAGCGCCGATCCGCGCTACGTCCCCGACGCCCGCTCCCTCGACGAGCTGTCGTATCAAGAGGCGCTGGAGCTGGCCTACTTCGGAGCGCGGGTCCTCCACCCGCGCACCCTGGCGCCGGCGGTCGACCACGAAATTCCGATCACCATCCGCAGCGTCTTCGCCCCGGAGCGGCCCGGAACCCAGATTCATCTGGATAGCTCCGGCGACGCCGTCGTGAAGGGCTTCTCGACGGTGGACGACGTCGCGCTCCTCAACCTGGAGGGCACCGGCATGATCGGCGTGCCGGGCATCGCCCGCCGCCTCTTCGGGGCGCTGGAAGCGAAGGACGTCTCCGTCATTCTCATCTCGCAGGCGAGCTCGGAGCATTCCATCTGCTTCGCCGTCCCGCAGTCGCAGGCCGACGTGGCCCGCGAGGCGGCCGAGGAGGCCTTCTATGCCGAAATCGACCAGGGGCGCATTCAGACGGTCGACGTGACCCCGAACTGCAGCATCCTCGCCGTCATCGGCGACCGGATGTCGGGGACGCCGGGCGTGGCGTCGACGTTCTTCGGCGCCCTCGGCAACGCGGGGGTCAACGTGCGCGCCATCGCCCAGGGGTCCTCCGAACGCAACATCTCCGCCGTGGTCGACGGCGACGACGCCCGCCGGGCCCTGCGCGCCGCCCACGCCGGATTCTACCTGTCGAAGCGGACTCTCTCCATCGGCGTCATCGGCGACGGAAACGTCGGGGGCGTGCTCCTCGATCAGATCCACGCCGAGGCCGAACGCCTGCGGGCCGATCAAAACGTGGACCTGCGCGTCCGCGGAATCATCAACACCTCCAACATGCTCCTCGACGAGCAGCAGGTGGACCTTTCGACCTGGCGCGACGCGCTGCACGGCGGGGCGGCCCCGGACGTGGACGCGTTCGTCGACCACGTTCAGACGGACTATCACCCGCACACGGTGCTGGTCGACTGCACGGCCAGCGCCGCCGTGGCCCGGCGGTACGTCGACTGGCTCGAGCGCGGCATCCACGTCGTCACCCCCAATAAGCGGGCGAACACGGCCTCCTGGAACCGCTACGAACGCGTGCAGGCGGCCAGCCGCGGCCCGGGCCCCTCGTACCTCTACGAAACAACCGTGGGGGCGGGCCTGCCCATCATCCAGACGCTGCAGAACCTGATCGAAACCGGGGATCGCGTCCATCACGTGGAAGGCATCCTCTCCGGGACCCTGTCCTACCTCTTCAACGCCTTCGACGGCGACCGTCCCTTCTCCGACATTCTGCGCCAGGCCAAAGCCGAGGGGTTCACCGAACCCGACCCGCGCGACGATCTCTCGGGGATGGACGTGGCGCGAAAGGTCGTGATCCTGGCTCGCGAGATGGGTCTGCCGCTCGAGCTCGGCGACGTGAGCATCGACGGCCTCGTGCCCGAGGAGCTGCGGGACGGCTCGATCGAGGCGTTCCTCGAGCGCCTGCCGGCGTTCGATGACGAGATGACCGACATCCTGCGCTCCGCCCAGGAACAGGGACAGGTGCTGCGCTTCGTCGGGTCGGTCGACCGCGACGGGGAGGCGTCCGTTCGCCTGCGCCGCTACCCGGCCGACCACGCCTTCGCCCGCATCAGCCATACGGACAACATCGTCCGGTTCCAAACGGACCGCTACCAGCAAAACCCGCTCATCGTCCAGGGCCCCGGCGCCGGCCCCGAAGTCACCGCCGCCGGCGTCTTCGCCGACCTCCTGCGGCTATAGAAGACATTGGGCATTGATCAATGCTCATTGCTCAATGCACGTCCCCAGCGTCGTCCCAAGCTTCCAAAGCCCCCAAAGCCTCCCAAGGCTCCACAGCGTCCCACGCCTCCACAGCGTCCAAAGCCTCCACAGCGTCC
>CAKZLV010000166.1 GCA_937127285.1 uncultured Bacteroidota bacterium | reverse complement strand
GTAGTAGTCGAAGCCCATCTCGGCCATGCGGTCCGGCTCGTAGAGGTTGCGGCCGTCGAAGACCACCGGGCTCTCCAGGCGCTCGTAGACGTCGGCCAGGTCCGGACGCCGGAACTCGTGCCACTCCGTGCAGATCACGAGGGCGTCGGCATCGTCGAGCACGTCGTACATGCTCTCGCCGTAGTCGATCGTGTCTCCGAAGACCTTTCGCGTCGTCGGGATGGCTTCCGGATCGTAGGCCGCCACCTCGGCGCCGTTCTCGCGCAGGCCCTGGATGATGATGTGCGACGGCGCCTCCCGGATGTCGTCCGTGTTCGGCTTAAAGGAGAGGCCCCACATCGCGATCTTCTTGCCCGCGAGGTCGCCCTCGAAGTACTCGTCGAGGCGGTGTACGAGAATCTCGCGCTGCTGATCGTTCACCTCGAGGACGGAGTCGAGAATCTTAAAGTCGTAGTCGTGCTGTCGGCCCGTGCGGTGCAGCGCCTGCACGTCCTTCGGGAAGCAGCTTCCGCCGAAGCCGATGCCCGGATAGAGGAAGTGGCGCCCGATACGGTGGTCCTTGCTGATGCCGAGGCGGACCTTGTCCACATTCGCGCCGACCCGCTCGCACAGGTTCGCAATCTCGTTCATAAACGAAATCCGCGTCGCCAGAATCGAGTTGGCCGTGTACTTGATCATCTCGGCCGAGCGCTCGTCGACGACCAGGATCGGGTTCCCCTGACGGACGAACGGCTCGTAGAGACGCGTCATGATGTCGGCCGCCTTGTCGCTGGACGTGCCGATGACGACGCGATCCGGCTTCATGAAGTCGTCGACGGCAACGCCTTCCCGCAGAAACTCGGGGTTGGAGACGACGTCGAACGTCTTGCCGGCCGTCAGGTCGCGCTTTTCCATCGTCTCGCGGACGCGGTCGGCGGTGCCGACGGGGACGGTGCTCTTGTTGACGATAATCCGGTAGTCCGGGTCGTCCTCGGCCGCGATGAGATCGGCGATGTCACCGGCTGCGCTCATCACGTAGGAGAGATCCGCGGAGCCGTCTTCGCCCGGCGGTGTGGGAAGGGCCAGGAAAATGACGTCGGCCGTGTCGACGGCCGAAGCAAGATCGGTCGTAAAGTGAAGCCGGTCTTCCTTTCGGTTCCGGGCAAAATAGTGCTCCAGATCCGGCTCGTAAATCGGCAGCTCTCCGTTGCGAAGCGTGCGAACCTTGTCTTCGTCGATGTCGACGCAGGTCACCTGATTGCCCATTTCGGCAAAACAAGTCCCGGTGACGAGGCCGACGTAGCCGGTTCCGATGATCGATAGTTTCATGGGTTGATGGATTCCGCTGGACGGGTAAAGATCGGGTCGAATGAGCGCGGTCGGTCTCTCGGCAGCGTCCCGCAACACGGAATAAGGGCGGAGGAATGGGACGGCCTCATCCGCGAATCGCCGCAACGTGCAAGCCGCAACGTACAAACCGATTCGGGTGGCGCGTTTCAACCGATACCGACCGGACGGACGGATTCTCGGCGCATCGGGGTTCATCTTTTCCCCGGAGGACGAGGGACCGCATGCTCCGGAGGTCGGTGACCGGTCCGGGGTGCCCAGTGCGAACGGAGAGGTTCCGGGGCCCGGTGCGGAGAAGTCGTGGTGAAAAGCACACACTTAGCGTAGGGGATGCGCCGCAAAACGTAAAGGGGGAGTCACGCCCGGGCCTTTCTTTTGGCCCGGTCTCTGTGCATTTTTCGTATCCTTCGTACAGTTGCCCTCATCCCCTTGCGGATTCGTTCCGGCAGCAAAAACCGTTCTGGCACCGTCCTCCTCGCGTCTCATTTTATTCGGTTTCTGCATGTCTGCTTCTTCGCCTTCGGCATCATCGGATGACGCGCCCGGTTCGTCCCCGGAGCCGGCCGCTCCCCTTCCTCTCTCCCGGCCCCACGTGACGGACCGGGAGCGGGACGCCGTGGCCGATGTTCTGTCGTCGTCCCGCCTCGCGATGGGACCGGAGATGGATGCCTTCGAGGCGGCGATGGCCGAGCGGTGCGGGACCGAGCACGCCGTGGCCGTCAGCAGCGGGACGGCCGGACTGCACTGCATCGTGAACGGTCTGGGCATCGGCGAGGGCGACGAGGTGCTGACAACGCCGTACAGCTTCGTCGCTTCCTCGAACGCCTGCCTCTTCGAAAACGCAACCCCGCGCTTCGTCGACATCTGTCCCGACACGTACAACATCGACGTCGATCGCTTGGAGGCGGCGATCACCTCCCGCACCCGGGCTGTTCTCGCCGTCGATGTCTTCGGGCAACCGGCCGACTGGCCCGCCCTGACCCGCCTTGCTGAGGAGCACGACTTGGCGGTGATCGATGACGCGTGCGAGGCCCTCGGCGCGTCCGTCGACGGACGCCCAATCGGAAGCTGGGGCGATGCCGCCTCCTTCGGCTTCTACCCCAACAAGCAGATTACCACCGGAGAAGGCGGCTGTATCACGACCGACGACGCCGACCTTGCCGCGCGCTGCCGATCCCTCCGCAACCAGGGCCGGGCCGACGACGGGCGCATGGAGCACGTCCGCCTCGGGTATAACTACCGCCTCGACGAACTATCTGCCGCCCTCGGCCGCGTGCAGGTCGAACGCCTCGACGAACTGCTCGCCGCGCGCCGGGACGTCGCCGCCCGCTACCACGACGCCCTCGCCCCGCTGTCCGATGACCTCGTGCGACCCGGGGAGGCGGCGCAAACCGGGACGACGCGAAGCTGGTTCGTGTACGTCATCCGCCTCCGGGACCACTTTGCAGCCGGCGCCCGCGACCGGCTGATGGACGAATTGCAGGACCGCGGGATCGGTTGTGCGCCGTACTTCCCCGCCATTCACCTGCAGCCCTACTACCGGGAGCGCTTCGGCTACGAACGAGGCGACTTCCCCGTCTGCGAGCACACCGCCGACCGCACCCTCGCCCTCCCCTTCCACCCGCAACTGCCCCCCGGTGCCGTCCACCGCGTCGCTTCCGCCCTGAAGGCCCTCCTCCCAACCCTCCCCACCTCAACGCGCGCCCCAAACGCCTCGCCCCACTCGTAGAACGGAGCACGTCCCCGGGATGCGACTCCCAGGAGGAACGGTCCAACGAACCTCCCTATCCGTACATTCTCACGCCCCACGCCTCGCCTTACGCATCCAAGCG
>CAKZLV010000165.1 GCA_937127285.1 uncultured Bacteroidota bacterium | reverse complement strand
GAGACGCCACACCGCGAAAGGCCCGGAAATCGAAAACAGAAGAAGGGGAAGCAGGGGGCCCTCTTTTTCTGTTCTACTGCGAAAAAGGGAGTTAATCGGGGAAGGATCTCAACCCGCGACTCAGATTGACTTACGAGGGACAGCGTACCGGCGGTCGGTTGAAACAGATCGATGGTTTCAATCCCCATGGTCGACCGGGAGACTCCAGCGACCTGCGCCGTCCGCTTACGCCGGTTGCGACATCCGGTCGTACTTTTTTTCCACCCTCCTCGAAGGCGGCCGGGTACGTCGGTCGGCAGGGCGTTCGGTCCTCTCACGACTCGTCCCCCATCCATGTCCACCCCTGACTCTCCGTCCGACCGCGCCAACGGCCGTGCCTGCGGGCACCGGTCGATCGTGTCAGGGTCGCCCCGGCCCGCCCCCGACCGCGACTTTGCGCCGCTCAACGTGCGTCGCTCGGGGCGCACCCCTCGGCGAGCGGCCGTCAGTCCGAACGCGGCGTGGTGGCGGCAAGCGCTTCGTGGACGGCGCCGACGAAGCGCTCGACCCGGCGAGCGTTGACGCCCAGGTCGCTGTATCCGACGCGGCTGGCACTGCGAATGTGAAGAACGGACGCGTCCGGGTCGTCGGCGGCTTGCGTTACGGCCACGTCGACGTCGTCTTTGAAGAGAAGGGCCACCCGGAAGACGGCGTGCATGTGCCGGGTGCCGGGCGAGACATCCATCTTCACCGGTCCCATACCGGCGGCGGCGTCCTGCGCTGCGCGAAACAGGGAGTCCGGCGCTGCGGCGTACGGCCGAGACACCCGCTCGCAGTTGGGCGTGTCCGGGCAGGCCGGGAGCGGGTTGTCGCCTGGGTCCGCCGAAAGAGCCGCCGTTGGAGAAGGGGAGTCGGCCATGGTGGGCGGAGCAAGCAGGAAGGCGCAGAGAACGACGATGTGCATGGCGCAGGCAGGTCGCAGAGAGGAGACTCCCGGCGGGGCGGGAAGATCGCAGCAGGCACAGCAGGAAGAGACGCCGAAGGCTCGCTTACCGCGATGCCATCTGCTTACCGCGATGCCATCTGCTTACCGCGATGCCGTCTGCTGCAGCCCCTTCGTTTCGTTGTACTTCGACGGGCACTTCACCAGGATGTGGTTGGCGACGAACGCCTCGTCCTGCGCATAGCCCTCGACGACGATTTCGGTGGCGTCCTCGAAGTTGGCCGGCTTCGGGTTGGCGTAGCGCACGCGCTGGATGTTGCCGTTTTGATCGCGCATGTGGAAGGTGAAGACATTGGCCGAGCGGTCGTACTCGGTCGGCATGTCTTCCACCCAGGTCCCCACCACGTGGGCTTTGGCGTCTGAGGAGGCGGCTTGGTCGAACGACATGTAGCCGCCGACCTGGTTGCCGAAGTTGAGGAAGAGGAGACCGGCAAACCCCGCCATGACGACGAGGCCGATGATGGTCTTGAGTTTCATGGATCCAGAAGGGTTGAGGACGGAGTGCCCGGGCAGGGCCGCGGCGAGAGGCGACCCGGAGCGGCACAGGATATCTATACTTGGGACCGATCGGATTCGTTCGCGTCCACCTGCTGTTCGAGGCGGCTGAGGCGGCGGTCGGTGCGAAAAAGAAGCAGTACGAGGCCGAACCAGATGATGAGAACGACGGCGAGAACGACGTAGATCTTGTTCCCAGACACCATCGTTTCCTCGAACCGCGAGGTCGACGGCTCGGCCTGCCGGGTGGTGGCCCAGGTCGTGTCGAAGGCCGGCCCGGTCGTGTCGGCCGGTGCGTCGGCAGGCGGCTCCTGCTGCGGATGCGTCGACAGGTCGCGCGTCGACAGGTCGTGTACGGAATGGACCGGGTGAATCCACATGAGAAGGCGAGAGCCGCTGCGGGGAGAAAACGTCGGGCCACTCGGCGGAGGGCGGGGCAGCGCGGTGGAGACCCGGCCGCCCCTGCCGCTACAACTCGGGCGTGCGGCGCAGGAGGGTTTTCAGGCGGGCGAGCCGGACGCGCTGGGTGTAGAGCAGCCAGAAGAGGCCGATAAAGGCGAGGACGGAGGGATAAAACACCCACCGCATCGCCGGGGCGAGGTCCGTCTGGCTAAACGCGGGGCTCCCCTCGCTGCCGGGATGGAGGCTCTGCATCTGGCGCGGCACGATGTAGAGCAGGAACGGCATGGTCGTCACCGCAAACAGGTTGTACACGGCCGCGATGCGCCCGCGCTTGTCCGGGTCGTCGATGCCGTCGCGCAGCACGAAGTACGCCCCGTAGATCAGCAGGAGAACGGCGGCCATCGACTGCTTCGGGTCGAAGTTCCACCACTTGCCGGTTCCCTCGTACCAGGTGAACCGGGCCCAGACCATCCCGGTCACGATCCCCAGGAGCCCAAACGCCATGCCGACGCGCGCAGCCTCGCTGGCGCGGATGTCCCGCATCGCGTCGCCGGTTTGCAGGTAGCGAAACGAGTGGTAGGCCGAGAGGACCGTCGCGGCCATCAGCGTAAACCACATCGGCACGTGGAAATAGAGGTTTCGCGCCGATTGCTCGATGATTTTGAGTTCGGGAATCCACCCGAGAAATCCGGCCACGATGACGCCCGTGAGGACGAGCACCACGGCCGCTCGCACCCCGCGATACAGAGAGGAGGAGACGATCGGTTCGGCAGTCGAAGCAGAGGACGTCGACATGAGAGCTCGACGCAGTGCGGAGGAACAGATCTGTGCAGATGAACACAATGGTAACGTTTCCCGGTCGCGGGCCCTTCCCGCGCCCCCGTTGAATTCACGTCAAATACCGGGGGGTTTGGGTTGTGGGGTGAGGGTTGAGGGTTGTGGGTTGTGGGTTGTGGGTTGTGCGTTGGGGGTTGTGCGTTGGGGGTTGAGGGTTTCGAGTTGCGGGACGAGGGTTGGAGAATAGAGAAATGGGGCCAACCGGCGGGGCCGCACAGGCCATCGGTCCGACACCGGTCCGTCTCCCCCAGAACTGAATCCTCGGTTGCATCTGTCAGGCAAACCCGTCGAATCGGAGGCACGCCTCGACCGGTCCCCAACTTCCCGAATTCCCCAATCCCCCAATCCCCAAATCTCCCAATCGGGAATTCCCCAATTGGCAATTCCCTCAGTCCTGCCAGACGTAGTCGAAGAGCAGGAACGCGGCGGTGATCGTCGTGCCGGCGAAGCCGGTGAGCGTCAGGAGTTCATCGGCGGCCTCGACGGGCGGGAGGCCGAGGAAGGCCTTTCGGGTGGCGCTCACGACGGAGATCAACAGGGGCGTCAGGATGGGGAGGAGCAAGACCGGGAGGAGCGGCCCGCGCCGTGCGGCCCGGGCGATGAGGGCGGCCAAGAGCGTGGTGGCGCCCGAGAGACCGAGCGCACCGAGGGCGAGCGTGGCCAGCAGCAGTCCGGGGGAGCGAACGCTGACGCCCAGCAGCACCAGAAAAACGCCGACGGCCACCGTCGTCAGTCCCACGACGAGAAGCAGGGTGAAGAGCAACTTCCCGGCGAAGACCATGCTCGCGCGGGTGTTGAGCTGAAGGAGCAGGACCGTTCCTCGTTCTTCTTCCGACACGAACGACCGGCCGAGTCCGATCGAGGCCGAAAACAAGACCACGATCCACAGCAGAGCAGACTGGATGCGGGTGCTCACCGACGTTTGTCCGACGGCGAAGAGCACGAGGAGGAGGGCGGAGAGGACGAACATTCCGAGCGCGTTCACCGCGTAGCGGCTCCGAAGCTCCGTGCGCAGGTCCTTGCGAAAAACAGCCCAGGCACCGGCGAGCCAGTCCATCAAGGCGACGAGACGATCGATCGAGGAGCGGACGAACAGATCGGAAGATAGAGGATGGGACGTCGAAGATCGAGTAGGGACTGGGCGTGGGGGCGTGGGAGCGTGGGGGCGTGGGGGCTTTGGACGCTTTGGATGCTGTGGAGGCTGTGGAGGCTGGGGACGCTTTGGAGGCGGGGGACGCTTTGGAGGCTCGGGGCTGTGGAGGCTTTGAGGAATACAACGAACAACCCACAACAAACAACCGACAACCCTCAACCGACAACCGTCCCGGGATTCGACATTCGGCTGGGGCATGGCTATTCTCTTTGACGGTCGCTGATCATCTATCAAGCCATCTCCCGTCGAACGCATGTCCGATCTTTCTCGCGATGCCATTCGCGGCGTTC
>CAKZLV010000164.1 GCA_937127285.1 uncultured Bacteroidota bacterium | reverse complement strand
CAGTGGAGCGCGGGCGAGGGTCAGGTCCTTTTCAGGCAGCCAAGCCCTTTTACTTTGTGAGTCGCTTCGCTCGTCTCGTCCATTTTGGGGCCATCAAAATGGACCTCGGGATTGGTATCCATCTCAATGGATGGAGAGAACGGACCTGCCGAATGAACGACGCGGGGACAGCCGTACCGTTCCGGGGAGAGTAGAGAGCTTTCCCGAAAACAACTTCACATCATTTCTTCAGACTGAGAACCAGAACCGCTGACGACCGACGGATCGGTGCCCTCTCCTTGATTCGCTACCGTCAGCAGTCCGCCGTCGCTTGACCGCTTACTCCGCCCCGTTCCACACCACGCGGGCGTAGCGGCGTTTGCCGACCTGCAGGACGAACGGCGCCGCGGCCGACACGTCGACGTACAGCCCGGTGTCTTCCACCGTGTCGCCGTCGATGGAGACGGCCCCCTGCTCGATGAGACGACGCGCCTCGCTGTTGGACTCCGTCAGCCCCGCGCCGCTCATCAGGTTCAAGAGTCCGACCTCCTCCCCTGCACCCGCCTCCGGACGGTACTCGGGCAGGTCGTCGGGGACGTCGCCCTGAACGACCGTCTGCTCGAAATGCTCGCGCGCCTTCTGCGCGGCGTCTTCGCCGTGGTACTGGGTGACGATGTTTTCGGCCAGCTGCGCCTTCGCGTCCCGCGGATTCTCCTCGGCAAACTGCTTCACCTTCGGGAGATCGTCCGTCGGGATGTCGCTGACGAGTTCCGCGTAGCGGTAGATCAAGTCGTCGGCGATCGACATCGTCTTCCCGTACATATCTTCCGGGGCCTCCGTGATGCCGATGGCGTTGTCGAGGGACTTCGACATCTTCTTCGAGCCGTCCGTCCCCTCCAGAAGCGGAAGCATCATGCAGACCTGCGGGTCCTGCCCGGCCGTCTTCTCCTGCAGGTGCCGGCCCAGAAGCAGGTTGAAGCGCTGGTCCGTCCCGCCGAGCTCGACGTCGGCCTCGATGTGAACGGAGTCCTGCCCCTGCGCGAGCGGGTAGAGGAACTCGTGGATGCTGATGGGCTGCCCTGCGTCGTATCGGTTCTTGAAGTCCTCCCGCTCCAGCATCCGCGCCACGGTGTAGGTGCTGGCGAGCTCGATCACGTCGCTGAACGACATCTCGTCCAGCCACTCGGAGTTGTAGAGGATCTCCGTCTTGTCCGGGTCGAGGATGCGAGTGGCCTGGTCGTAATAGGTCTGTCCGTGCCGCCGCGTCTCCTCCAGCGTCAGCGCCGGGCGCGTCTTCGACCGGCCCGACGGGTCGCCGATCATGCCGGTGAAGTCGCCCACGATCAGGATGGCCCGGTGCCCCAGATCCTGGAACTGGCGGAGCTTGCGCAGAACGACGGTGTGACCGAGGTGCAGGTCCGGCCGGCTCGGGTCGCAGCCGAGCTTCACGGTCAGCGGCGTGTCGGTCGTGCGGGATTCTTCCAGTTTCTCGACGAGATCCTCTTCCGGAAGGATTTCGTCGACGCCCCGGCGAAGGACGTCCATTTGCTCGTCAACAGGCGGAAAGGGCATCGCGGTTCCAGTTTGGGATGGGAGTGACGGGTACCGGGCGTCGCGTCGCGGACCGCCCGTCGACGCCCGCAATCGAACGGGCGAAGGGGCTCGGCGGCAAAGGGGCTCAGCGGTTGTACGCCTTCTTGACTTCGTCCATGCGGCGCTTTTGTTCGCGCTCCTTCATGACCTGGCGCTTGTCGTGCTTCTGCCGGCCCTTGGCGAGGCCGATCTTCAGCTTCGCCCACCCCTCGCGAAAGTAGAGCGCCAGCGGCACGATCGTGTACCGGTTCTGCTGCGCCTCATCCGTCCACCGCCGAATCTCCTTCTTGCGCATGAGCAGGCGCCGGTTACGTCGCGGCTCGTGGTTGAAGTGCCCGGCCTGCTCGTACGGCTTGATGTACATACCGTGGACGATCATGTCTCCGTTGCGGTCCTGCTGGCAGTAGGCTCCATCGAGGCTCACCTTGCCTTCGCGGACGGATTTCACCTCGGAACCTTTGAGCACGAGGCCGGCCTCGAGGGTGTCCTCGATGTCGTACTCGAACCGGGCCTTTTTATTACGTTCAACAACCTGGACGCCTTCTCCCATGGCAACAATTCGATTGTGCGGTTGAGAACATCGAACCCTGAGCGGGGCGGCGGCTCATCGGGACGCACGAACAAGCGACGGAGAGGCTCCGGGACGCACCTTCCAACCTCGCAGCACCTCCCAACTTCGCATCCGCGACGCTCCCTGGGCACGCCCTCCCGGGGCAGCACCTATCCCTCTTCTTCCTCTTCCTCCTCGTCTTCGTCGAGGTAGACGAAAGGGACGTCCGGGACTTCATCCGTCACGTCGTAGTAGAACAGATACTTGCGCAGTTCGGTGAGGCTGGCGATCGCGAGCTTGTCGATCCCGCTCCGCAGGTCTTCGCGGTAGAACTCGTTCAGCGTCGGAGAGGTCTCCTGCGCCTGCACCCAGACGTCGCGGTTGTCTTCGGCCGACTCCGCCGACGCGATCAGCGCTTCGATCGTTTCGTCGTCGGCGCGGTCGCGCTGGGTGACGAAGAGCCCCCACACCATCGGGTAGTTGACGAGTTCGTACCACTCGCGGCCGATGTCGATCGTGAACGGCTCGGGCTGCATCGACGGCACGCGCGGGCCGACCAGGAGGGCGGCGTCTTCCGGGGTGTCCAGAAGCTCTTGCGGGGAGCGGTCGTCGTACGGTACGAAGGCCGGATCCACGCCGTAGTGCTCCTGCATGATGACGCGGGAAACGAAGCGCTCCTGCGCCACGCGGCGGTCGTAGGCGACCGTCTCCGGGAAGTCATGCAGCCCGCCCTTCCACACCAGACGCGCGTAGGGGTACTTCCAGGAAATCAGTCCCACGCTCGGGATGGCGTCGATCGCATCGCTGGCCTGCAGCGCCAGCATCGTGGGCAGCAGGGCGACGTCGACCTCGTCTTCCACGAGCTGTCCTGCACACTCCTCCGGCCGGTAGCGCTTGATGCGAAACGGCGATTCCACGGCGCCGGACGTGAAGCCCGACACCAGAAATTCGGCCGGCGGATAGTCCCAGATCGCAAGATCCATCGGTCGGCGGCGAAATGGCGAGGGAAAGCGGCGAGAGGCGGGCCTGCGCCCCCGGCCGTCCATGACGAAAGCCGCCCGTCTGTACAAGCAGGGCGGCTTTGGGCACGGGCGGACCCGTGCAGGTCCGCGGGCCGGAAGGCGGCGGGGGCCGGCGGTTCGGCCGCACCGAAATCGGCGCGACACGCAACCAGCCGAATCCGCTACTCGAGTTCGCGCATGCGCTCCTTGATGCGGGCGCTCTTGCCGGAGCGGTCGCGCAGGAAGAACAGCTTCGAGCGACGCACCTTGCCGCGACGCTTCACCTCGATCTTGGCAATGCGCGGGGAGTGAACCGGGAAGATTCTCTCCACACCGATTCCTCCGGAGATCTTGCGAACCGTGAAGGTTTCGTTGGGCCCGCTGCCGCGGCGGCCGAGGCACACGCCCTCGAACTGCTGGATGCGTTCCTTGTCGCCCTCAACCACGCGCAGGTGGACGTTGACCGTGTCGCCCGCGTCAAAATCGGGCCGGTCGTCTTGAAGTTGCGTGGCCTCGATGACGCTCATCAGGTCGGTGGCCATGACAGATACCTCGTTGGATTGGATGTACAACAGTCAGTTAATTATGCACGCAGCAGCCCGCACTCGGTGCCGGCCGCTTCGTGTAGATCTCATTAGATCGACGACGGCGGGGGATCGTCTCCCGGTGCGCACCCCGTCGGCCCCCGGGGGCGGTGAGGCACCGGAGGGAGCAGGGGGGATTTATCGAGCGTCCTCCTCTGCTTCCCCACCGCGCGGTCCATCGCCAGGAGTCCGGTTCTTCAAATCTGTGTTTTTCTCGGCCCCGTTCTCCCGGTCGTCGGGTTCGGGCTCTTCCTCGGTGCGGCCCTCTTCGGGCATTCGTTCTCGCAGCAGGTCGGGGCGGCGGGTGCGGGTTTTCTCCATCCGCTTCTCGTCGCGCCAGGCCTCGACGCGGGCGTGGTCGCCCGAGCGCAGCACCTCCGGAACGCGCAGGCCCCGATATTCGGCCGGGCGCGTGTAGACCGGAGCGTCCAGCAACCCGTCCTGGAACGAGTCCGTCAGGGCCGAGGAAGTATCGCCCAGGACTCCGGGCAGCAAACGCACGACCGCATCAACGAGGACAGCAGCGGGAAGTTCACCGCCGCTCAGCACGTAGTCGCCAATGGAGAGCTCTCGGGTTACGAGTGCGTGGCGCACGCGCTGATCGATGCCTTTGTAGTGACCGGCCAGCAGAACGAGGTGCTCGCGCATCGACAGGTCGTTGACGGTGGGCTGGTCCAGCGGCTCACCGTCGGGGGTCATGTAGACCACCTCGTCCGGCTCGCCGTGCGCATCGACCACCGATTCGACCGCCCGAAACAGGGGTTCCGGTTTGAGGACCATCCCCGCGCCGCCGCCGAACGGGTAGTCGTCGATCTGGCGGTGCTTGTCGGTGGCGAACTGGCGGAGGTCGTGTACCTCGATCGTCACGGCGTCCGCCTCCCGGGCGCGGCGCACGATGCTGTGCTGCAGCGGCCCGTCCACAATCTCCGGAAGCGCCGCAATGATGTCGATGCGCATGGTCTTAGGAATGGGTGTGCGGGAGATCGGGAGTGTGGGAGAGTCTTCTGCATCGAGAGTCCACATCTCTCCCATGCGCCCGGGCTCCCGTGCGCCCAGGCTCAATCGATCATGCCCTCGATGGGGCGGACGGTGATGGAACCGGCGTCGAGGTCGAGCGCGAGGACGAAGTCGTCGACGGCCGGGATCATCGCCTCCTGCCCGTCGCTGCGGCGCACCACCAGGACGTCGTGTGCGGGCAGTTCGAGCAGGTTCAACACGGTGCCGACGCGCGTGCCGTCTTCCGTTTCGACGTCGAGGCCGATCAGGTCGTGAATGAAGATCTCCTCGTCGTCGAGGTCGAGATCGTCTTCGTGGACGAACAGGGCCCGTTTCGTGATGGCTTCCGCATCGTCCCGCGAGTCGATTCCGTCAAGATCTAGGATGACCGTGGTGCCGCGCTTGGTCTTTTGGTAGCGGACGCCGGTCACGGCGTGACGCGTCACCTGCTGGGGGCGGGCACCGACGAAGACCTGGTCCCAGCTCTCGTAGCGCGTCGGGTCGCCGGTATCTTCGGGGTCGACCTTCAGTTCGCCGTGCACGCCGTGGGGTCGAAACACGAAACCGACCCGAACGAGTCCCTCCGGGTCCACATCGGCATAGGCGGCCGCGTAGGTGGGTCCGGGGGACGCGTCGGGGTCGTCGGCAGAGGAGCTCGGGGACGGCATGGCTGCGGGGACCGAGAGGGACGGCACCGCGGTCGAGGCACAACAGCCCGACCGCGCACCTTCCCGTCCGGATTGAGTTTACGTCTCGTCGTCGTCAGAGGACGATTCATCGGCATCCGCCTCCTCGCTGGAGGACGCCTCAGCGTCCTCTTCCGGGGCGGCGTCTTCTTCCGCGGCCTCCGCTTCTTCAGCCGCCTCCGAGCCGGCCTCATCGGCCGCTTCGGCTTCTTCGGTCGCTTCGGCTTCGTCGGCCGCCTGGGCTTCTTCCTGCCGGCGCTTCTCTTCTTCTTTGCGGCGCTCTTCTTCCTTGCGCTTGGCTTCTTCTTCGAGCTCGCGGGCGCGCTTGCGCTCTTCCTCGAGCGCCTTCTGCTGCCGCATCTCGGCCGTCATCTTGATATCGTCACCGCGCGCCTCTACGCGTTCGAGGTGCTCCTCGCGCGCCTCAGCGATCTCGTCGTCCGACGCGCCTTTCTCGCGCATCGTGTGAGCGAGGAGCAGTCCGCGCTTCCGCAAGATCGAGCGGACGGTATCGCTGGGCTGGGCTCCGTTGGAGAGCCAGTACAGTACGCGGTCTTCGTCGAGGCGGATTTCGGCCGGCTGCTCCAGCGGGTAGTACCGCCCGAGGTCCTCGATGTACCGACCGTCACGCGCATTGCGCTTGTCGGTGGCGACAACCGAGAAGACCGGGATCTTTTTGCGCCCCATTCGGCGCAGTCGAAGTTTAACAGACACGTTCGGGGTAGGGGTTCAGTTCTACAAGGAGTGATCAGGTCGGGCGTGACGGTCGGACTCGCAGAAACGAGACCGGAAAACCCGCCGCCGCGCGGAGGCAGCCGTCTCCGGCGGTGCGGGGTCAAGAGCAAGGGGGAACAGAAATCGACGGCCGCGCACCGCACCCGGTTCGATCGGTGGGTCGGGGCGGTGGGCCGCCGGGCGTTGCAGGCTTACCGGACGCTGCCGGAGCGGCCTCCGCCCCCGCCGGTCAGCTTGTCCATGATGTTGCCGAGATTCATCGAGCGGCCCTGGTTCGTCAGCTTCTGCATCGTCTTCATCATCTTCTTCATCTCGTTGAACTGGCTGACGAGCTGGTTGACGTCGCGCACCTCCATGCCGCTTCCTTTCGCGATGCGCCGGCGCCGCAGTCCGTTCAAGATGTCGGGGTTGCGCCGCTCCTCCGGCGTCATCGACTGGATCATCGCCTCGATGTGCGTAAAGGCTTCATCGTCGACGTCCAGGTCGTTGAGCTTGCTTCCCACGCCGGGAATCATGCCCATGAGCTCCTTGATGGAGCCCATTTTCTGGATGCGCTGAAGCTGGTCGTAGAAGTCCTGCAGGTCGAACTCCTCGGAGCGGATTTTCTCCTGCAGCTTCTCGGCCTGCTCCTTGTCGTACTGCTCCTGCGCCCGCTCCACGAACGAGACGACGTCTCCCATGCCCAGAATGCGCTGGGCCATGCGGTCGGGGTAAAACTCCGTCAGCGCATCCAGCGTCTCGCCCGTCGAGGCGAACTTGATCGGCTTCTGCACGACGGAGCGGATCGAGAGGGCAGCCCCCCCGCGGGTGTCTCCATCCAGCTTGGTGAGGACGACGCCCTCGTAGTCGAGCTGCTCGTTGAATTCTTTCGCCGTGTTGACCGCATCCTGCCCCGTCATCGAGTCGACGACGAACAGGGTTTCGTTCGGATCGACGGCCGCCTTGATGTCGGAGACCTCCTGCATCATCGTCTCGTCGATGTGCATCCGGCCCGCGGTGTCGATAATCACCACGTCGCGGGCGGTCTGCCGGGCCTCGTCGACGGTTTCTTCCGCCACGCGGACGGCGTCCTGCACGATCGATCCGTCGTCGTCGGTCACGGAGTAGACCGGGGTGTTGATTTCGCCCGCCAGCTTCTTGAGCTGGTCGACGGCGGCGGGCCGGTACACGTCCGCTGCCGCCAGAAGCGGCGCGTGCCCCTTCTTCTTCAGATGGCGAGCCAGCTTGGCGCAGAACGTTGTCTTTCCCGACCCCTGGAGGCCGGCCACGAGGATGACCGTCGGCGGCGTCTCAGCCATCTCGATGCTCTCGTGTTCGCCGCCGAGGATGTCGGTCAACTCGTCGTACACAATCTTTGTCAGCTGCTGCCCCGGCGTGACGGAGGTGAGCACCTCTTCTCCGGTCGCCTTCTCTTTCACCGACGCCGTGAACTCCTTCGCCACTTTGTAGTTGACATCGGCGTTCAAGAGCGCGCGGCGGATTTCGCGCATCGTCTCGGCGACGTTGAGCTCGTTGATCTTCCCCTGCCCGGTGACGGACTGCAGGGCGCTCTCCAGCTTGTCAGACAGGCTTTCAAACATGGCAGTCGTCGCGGTTGCGAGGGGAGGAGGCGATGCACGAAGCAGGCCGGAGGGAGCCGGGCAGCGCCCGCAATGCTTTCAACTCCGACAGCGGAGGATTCGGGCGTAGATACCAATTGCACATAGACGCTATACGCACGCGGCCACCCCGGTCGATCCCCAGACACAGCGGGTTCATGGATTATTCGCCAGTAGGCAACCGTTTCACTCGAACGGGTGGAGGCGGGACGCACGACGTTCTGCCGCATCGGTCAGGATCGCACCGGCAGGATCGCACCGGCAGGACCGCGTCACTCGCACAGGGCGCCCCAGCGGAGGCGGACTGGATGGAGATCGACCCGGTCGCGGCCGTGCCGGAGGAATGCGGCGCTCAGACGAAGGCGCAATGCACATCCGGGTATCCGGGTCGTGCACGGCCCCGAAAGACCGTACCGGGGGAGGGTGCCGGAAGGCTGTAACAGAGAGCCGTTCCCAATCGTGATTAGGGCACAGATGGACGACTCATCTGTATTGGAAGACGCGTCCGGTACCGGATGGATTCACCCCGCGGGCGCTTCCACGACCGCCGCCCCCGGCCCTCCTCCAGGCGACCCCTCCAGGCATGAACAGCGCGAGATCGAACAGCGCGAGATCGAACAGCGCGAGATCGAACAGCGCGAGATCGAACAGCGCGAGATCGCGACGACGTGTCGATCGGTCCGCGTCCGGTCTCCGGTCTTTCCTGCCCGGGTTCGCCGTATTCAGCCGGCGACGGACGGAAACCATTCACCGAGCGACGTCGACACCGGCCCTTTCGCCCTATGTGCACGTCTTCGCAGCGAGCCGACTCCGCACCCGCAGATTCCTGGCAGCAGGGACGGCAGGAAACCGTTTCGAAGGAAGATCTGCGGGACCGATTTCGGCGCACGCGTCGGTCTCTCTCCCTGGAGGCGTACGCATCCCGGAGCCGGTCGATGGCCGAACGCGCACGCCGTCGGCCCGAGATCCGATCTGCGAAGCGCGTTCACACCTACTGGCCCCGAACCGAGCACCGCGAAGCCGATACGCGGCCGCTGATCGGCTGGATGCACGAGCGGGGCGTCGAGGTGGTCTTGCCGGTCGTCACCCAGTACCCGCCCGCACCGCCCGCCATGGAGCACCGCCTCTTTCGAGGACGGGAGGCAACCGAGCCGAACCGATGGGGGATTCCGGAACCGGTGGGCACCCGGGCCGTCGACCCCGCGACGATCGACGTCGTCTTGGTGCCCGCGCTGGGAGCCGGACGAAACGGGCACCGGGTGGGGCACGGAACCGGGTACTACGACGCGTTCCTCCGCCCGCTCGCTGATGCAGGCGTGCCGCGAGTGGCCCTGGTTTTCGACGACTGCCTCGTCGACGCCGTCCCCGCCGACGCCCACGACGTCCCGGTGTCGGCGATCGTAACCGAACACCAAACCGTTTCCCTTCCTTCCTGAGCGGCCCTTCCGTCCTCCGGCTCCCTGCTCGTAAGCTCCCTGCTCGTAAGCTCCCTGCTCGTAAGCTCCCTGCTCTCGAACCCATTCGCTCCTGCCATGACTTCCCGCGATCGCCCCCGTGCTGCCCCCAACGACGCATCGTCGGACGACGGCACCCGGCCGGACGGCACCCAGTCGGACGGCACCCGGTCGCCCCGAACGGATCGCACCGGAGCCACCGACCGTGACGTCCAGCAGCCGTCGCCGTTCGAGGTCGGCGAAACGACACTCGACCTCGACGACATCTCCGACGAGGAGCTCAGCGCTCTCTATTTCGAAGACGACGGCGACACCTCGGATTCCGTCTGGAACCTGCCAACCATCACCGGCCTCGGACTCATTCTGGTCGGCATCGCCTACCTGCTCACCTCCCTCGGCGTGTGGGCAGGCCCCGACCTGGGCGTTCTGATCGAGATGCTGCCCGTCATCGGGGGCGTGATGGTGATTCTCCTCGGGTTCGGCCTCCTGTCGTGGCGCTCCCAATCGGACGCACGCGGCGGGGCGGCGTCCCCGTCCAGCGCAGAAGCCATCGAGGCGGAGGTCGAGGCCGATGCCGCGTCGTCCTCGCAGGAGTCGTCCTGGGGCTTCTCGGGCAAGCGCTTGCGCCGCTCGCGCACCGACAAGAAGATCCTCGGCGTGTGCGGCGGACTGGCCCGGGCCCTCAACCTCGACCCCACGCTCGTTCGCATCGCCTTCGTGATCGGCGTCGTGGCTACCGGCGGGCCCTTCCTGCTGGCCTACTTCGGCCTGGCTTTTGCCATGCCGAAAGAGGACGTGACGGCCGCCGACCGGATTCGCATCATTCGCGACAGCTAACCTCCGCCGCCGAGGCAACCGCGCCGCCTGCATCCTCACACGCTCACCACCTCGGGGCGGGTGCCGGCGGCGGCGACATGGAGGGCATCCGGACGCAGATGCGTGCGGACGGCGTCGTTCACGTCGTCGAGCGTGAGGGCGTGAACGCGGTCGAGGAACGCGTCGAGATAGCCGACCTCGAAGTCGCGCTCGGCATTGAGGAGAAGACTGTAGGCGAGACGACCGGTCGTGGCCAATCCCACCGTGAACGAGCCCGCGATCGTTTCCTTTTTCGCCTCCAGCTCCTCCTGGGTGGCTCCCTCCTCGACGAACGTCCGGATCACCGTCTCGGTTGCCTCGATGCCTTCCTCCAGCACGTCGTGGCTCAGGGTGACCTGCGTCTTGAAGTACCCGGGGTAGCGGGTTGTGATGCCGGAAAGCGACGATCCGATCCCGTACGTGAGCCCCTTTTCATCGCGCACCGTCGTCATCAGCCGCGCCGCGAAGTTGCCGCCCAGAATGTAATTGCCGACGTACAGCGGCAGGTAGGCCTCATCGTCGCGGCGAATCGGAAGCGCATGGCCCAGGCGCACGTCGACGTTGGATTTGTCGGGCATCGGGATGGATTCGCGACGGGGTCGGCCGCCGCGGGCCTCGACCGCATGGGCCGGTGCCGATTCGTGGGGCGCAAACCCGGCGAAGGCCTCCTCGACCGCCCCCGCGACGGGGTCGTGAGCCAGGTCGCCCACAACGGCGAGTGTGAAGTCGGTCGCCCCAAAGTGCGCCCGGTGGTAGTCCCGGACGTCCGCCCGCGTAGCCGCCTGCACCTGCTGGATCCGCGTTTCGAGGGGCGGGCGGTAGTTGGGGTGGCCGTCGGCAAAGAGGCTGCGGGTGAGCGCGTTGGCCGCCCGGCTGCTCGTCTTTTCCAGGCTGCGCTGCAACTGGCCGACCGTCTGGGCGCGGGTCTTCTCGAATTCCGCTTCGTCAAACGCGGGCGACTGGAGCATTTCGGCCAGGACGTCCAGCACGTCCGGCAGGTCGTCGGCCAGGGCCTGACCGCGGATGTCCACGTACAGACCGTCGCTCGACAGATTCAGCTTTGCGCCCCGGTCTTCCAGCACCTGCGCCAACTCGAAGCGGTCTCGGTGCTCGGTCCCCTGGTCCAGCATCGCGACTGCAAGCTGCTGAAGAACGCCCTCGCCCGCCGCCAGGTCGGGGTAGGCGAGGAACGATCCGCGGAACGAGACGAAGTCGTCGACGGGGGTCGGAAGGGTGAGGAGTCGCACCGGCCCGGCGGGCCGATCCTGGGTGCGTTCGGAGAAGTGAATCGTCGAACTCATAAGCAAGGAGTTCCGGGGGGTCTCTGCGGGAAGAGCGCGGGGGCGAAAGCTCGGCGGCGGGCGTCGCCGCCTCGTTACTGCGTCGTTGGCACGTACCAGCCGACCGTGTTGCGGCCGTCTCGCAGGTAGGTGCGAGCGGCGCGCTGGACGTCGGCAGCGGTGACGTCGCCCAGGCGGTCGAGGTAGCGCGTGTAGAGGGTCCAGTCGCCGGCCGCGATGGCCTCGTTGAGCTGAGAGGCAATCTTCATCGGCCCGTCGCGGTTGAAAGCCGTCTGCGCCGTGAGCTGCTGCCGCGCGCGCTCGACTTCTTCTTCCGTCACGCCGTTCTCCTGGATCTCGGCAATCACCTCGCGGAGGGCGGCTTCGACCTCCTCGTGGGTTCGCTCCGGGGCGAGGTAGGCAAACACCGAGAAGAGGCCGGGATCGCGCAGGCGGAAGTTGAGCCCGAAGACGTCGCTCGTCAGCCCCTGGTCGGTGCAGCGGCGGTAGAGGCGGCTTCCCTTTCCGGAGGCCAGGATGCGGGCCAGCAGGTCCAGGGCTTCCGAATCGGCATGGGTGGCGGCCGGCGACTTGTAGGCGGAGAGGACGGCCCCGAGCTGGCCGTCCTGCTCGACGCGCACGCGACGCTTGCCGGTCTGCTCCGGCTCTCGCGTCGTCACCTGCGGAATGTCGTGTGCAGCGGGCTCGATGGAGCCGAAGTGATCGGCCACCATGGCCAGAGCGTCGTCGGGCTCGACGTTCCCGATCACCGAGACCGTCGCGTTATTCGGGTAGTAGAACGTGTCGTAGTAATGACGCAGGCCGTCCGGACTGATGGTCTCAATGTCGCTCCGCCATCCGATCGTCGGGTGGTGGTAGGGGTGGGCGACGAAAGCAGCCGCCCACACCTCGTCGAAGAGGCGCGACACCGGGTCGTTCTGCGCGCGGTCGTACTCGTTGAGAATGACGGAGCGCTCCGCTTCGACGTCGTCCGGGTCGAGCAGGGCGCCGCGCATGCGGTCGGCTTCGACCTCGACCGCCGTTTCCAGGTGCTGCGTGGGCAGCATCTCGTAATAGTTGGTGCGGTCGAACCACGTCGACGCATTGAGCTGCGCGCCCAGGCGCTCAAGCGTCTCCATGATCGACGTTCCGTGGCGCCGGTGGTGCGCGTCCGTGCCCTTGAACATCAGATGCTCGAGCATGTGCGTCGCCCCGGTATGCCCGGCCCGTTCGTTGCGGCTGCCGACGTGGTACGTCACCATGAACGACGTCACCGGGACGCCGTCTTGCGGCAGCACCAGGACGCGCAGGTCGTTGGCGTCGAGGCGGTAGCACGAAATGTCGTCCGAGGACGTCTCGAAGGAGACGCCTTCGGGAAGCGTGGCGGGAGCGGGGGAGGTGGGCATCGGGGCGGCAGGGTCGGTGCAGAGAGCAAGCGGTGCAGAGAGCAAGCGGCCCGTCGGCCGGTCGCGCACGGTCGGGCGCACGCGGTCGGGGCGCACAACAGTTGAACACGCAGTCGAGCGCACGGTCGAGTCGTTGGGCGCGGCCGTACGGCGACCGCCGCACGGGAACCGTGGCGCCGACCTTTGCAGCAGCCGTACGACGGCAACCATGTGCGCATGGCTGGGCGAGCGGCAGGGGAAACACCATTGTATCGTAGAGGAGTGCGAAAATGTTGCTGCGGCAGCGTGATTTTGCCGGATGTTGCCGTAACGTTCCGCCTGCGGGGCTTTCCGCCCGTGCCGCCCCCTTACGGCCCGGCTTTCGGCCCGTCCTGTGCGAGAAGCCCTGCGCGAGAAACTTCTGCGGTTCGGACAAATAGGTGTCAGTCCTTTTCTTGATCGCATCAGCCTCGGTCTGTGGCCTCTTCTCCTCTTTCCGCCCTTCGCCGCACCGTCGAACCCCTTCTCGACCGGGCGCACGTGCCCTTTTCGGGCCGCCCGACCGCCTCGCTGGTTCTCCTAGAGGACGGCATGTGGATTCCGGGCGTCCGCATCGAGAGCGCGTCGTTCTCGCTGACGCAGCCCGCCCTTCTCAACGCCGTCACCACCGCTGTCGCCCAGGGGCGGCAGCAGGACGTCGTGGCCCTGGTGCTCAGCCGGCCCTTCCAGCGCGGCGAAGCCGCCTACGCGTCCGATCTTCCCGGCGGACCGTGGGAGGCGTTTGCGCCCGACGTCTGGACCTCGAGGCCGGGGCGCTCTCTTCCCACGCCGACCCGCCCCGTCGACCCGTCGGTCCGCCCGGCGCAGGTCTCTGCGGCGGGCGGCGAAAACCACGCCGGGCAGCAGGCGGCCGGCATCAGCGCTGCCAGGCAGGTGGCTGAACGCGCGTACGTGCCGGCCTCGTCTTACCCCGTCGGTGCGGTTTTGGAGATCGAAGACGGGCCCTTCCTCCCCGGTGTAAACGTCGAGCACCCGGACTGGACGCGCATCCTCTGCGCCGAGCGGAACGCCGTCGGCACCGCCTACGCCTACGGGCAGCCGGACGTCCGGCGCCTGTTTCTGTCTTGCCTGAACGATCCGGAGGGAACGCCCTGCGGGGCCTGCCGGCAGGTCCTGGCGGAACTCACCCCGGAGGCGACGCTTTGGATGGATCGGCATTCTGACGCGCCGCAGCGCACCACGGCATCGGCGCTCCTTCCGGGTTCCTTCCGGGGGCGCGCGCTGCTGTCGTGACGTCGCGACGCGGCGCAGAATCCAAGATCCCGGAGCCGGCGGGTGCAGAGAGGGGGGCCGCGCAGCCCGTCCGGTCCTCGCCCCAATTCCCGTCCTCCACGCCCGGCCCTCCGGCGACCGACGCGACCTGCCCCGCATGATCCTCGACGGTTTTCTCTTCCTCCTCGGCCTGATCGTTCTGTACTACGGGGCGGAATGGCTCATCGAAGGAGCGTCCAGCCTCGCGCTCCAGTACGGGATCCGCCCGGTCGTCGTTGGGCTGACGGTCGTCGCCCTCGGCACCTCCATGCCTGAGTTTCTCGTCAACTCCTTCGCTGCCTTCGGCGGAGAGCACCACCTCGCCCTGGGCAACATCATCGGCTCGAACATCTGCAACATCGCGCTCATCCTCGGCACGAGCGCCCTCGTCCTCCCGCTGGCCGTCACCCCGCAAATCCTGCGCAAGGAATACCCGTTCATGGTCGCCACCATGGTGGTGTTCTACGTCATGGCGCTGGACGGCCTCATCAACCAGACGGACGGACTGCTGCTCATCACGCTGCTGGTCGGCCTGCTGGTCTACCTGTACCGGGAAGCGCAGCGCTCCGGTCCGGATGCCCTCATCGACGACGTCGAATCGGAGGTGCAAACCGGCGACCCAAAGACTTCGTCCACGCGCAAGGCGCTGCTGCTCGGGGGAGGAACCCTGGGCCTCGCCCTGGGTGCCCACCTGATGGTCGATAGCGCCGTCCACATCGCCAACACGATGGGGGTCGACCCCGTCATCATTGGCCTGACGATCGTAGCCATCGGGACGAGCCTGCCGGAACTGGCCGCCTCCATGGTCGGGGCGATCAAGGCCGAGACGGACATGTCTGTTGGCAACGTCCTCGGCAGCAACCTGCTCAACGTGCTCTTCGTGGTCGGCTTCGTGTCGCTCGCGAACCCGCTCCGGGTCGAGCCCTCCTCACTCACGATCCACTTTCCGGTGATGATCGCCTTCTCCCTTGTGCTTCTGCCCATCGCCTGGACGCAGTATCAGATCTCTCGGGCCGAGGGCGGCGTGCTCCTTGCCGGCTTCCTCGGATACATGGTGTATCTCGTGGTGCCGTACCTCTAGCCGTCTCGCTCCCTCCGCCCCTTCACAGGGCCCTCCCGGTGGCAGGCCCCTCCCGGTCGCGGGCCCCGCCCGGTGGCAGGCCGTCGCAGCGCTTCGCCCCGGGCTCAGCAAGAAGACGGCCAACCGCTGACGGCCAACCGCTGACGCCCGACCGCCCCGGCGCCTCCTCGCCCCCTGCGTGCCTCCCCCGACGAACCTTCCGCTCGTCCGTGCCTCCTCTGCCCTCTGCTTTGGTGTCTCCCGGTCTGTTCTCTTCCGGCGGGTTTGCTGCCAGCGGATTCTCTTCCGGCGGATTCGCTCCTGGCGTGCTCCGCGGGGCGGCACCCGCGGCGGCCTGCCTCCTCGGCGTCCTCCTGTTCGTGGTCGCCCCCGCTCTTCGCTCCGGGGCGGAGGCCTCCCCGCCGGTCCCCGCCGCCCTTCAGCAGGCTGCGCCGGAGAAGACGACCGGGACCCGAACCGCGGACCGACCTCCCCGCACCAAGTACTGGATCTTTCTCGCCGAGCGGCCCGCGGCCTCGACCGGAACGGCCGGCGCCGCGCCCTCGGACGGCGGCCTTCCCGCCCGAACCGTTCGCCGCCGCGCCGATCGCGGCGCCGGGGAGGCAGCAGCCCGCGCCCTCACGCGTCCCGTCTCGCCCGCGCATCGGGCTCGACTGCGCGACCGCAACATTCGCCCCCTCGTCGTCAGCCGGTGGCTCAACGCGGTCAGCGCCGTCCTGTCCCCCTCCCAGAAGCAGGTCCTCGCCGCCGAGCCCTGGGTCGACGACATTCGGCGCATCGGCCGGGCCGCGCCGGCGACAGCACGGGCCGACCGAAGCGACCGAAACAACCAGAGCGACATCGCCCTGCGCGACGAGGCTGCGCTGCCCGATGGGCGGTCCCGGCATCCGATGATTGCCGATCTCGGGCGTCGATCCGCCCCGCCGCGGCAGCAACCGACCGTTCCTTCGGATGCCGACAGTTCCTTCTTCGGGGCCTCGTACACGCAACTCCAGGTGATGAACGCTCTCGCCCCCCTCCGGCGCGGCCTCGACGGGAGCGGCGTGCGGCTCGGCTTTCTCGACACCGGGTACCGGGGCCTCCGGCATCCGGCCTTCGACGCCCTGCGCCAGGAGGGGCGAATCCGCGGGGTCCGCGACTTTACCGAGGGGCCGCAAACAAACAACCACGGCGGCGGCGTCGTGTCGGCCGCCGCCGGCTACGCCCCCGGCATCCTCGTCGGGCCGGCCCACGGCGCCGAGATCTACGCCGCCGCCACCGAGTACACCCCGAGCGAAACAAACGTGGAGGAAGACTACTTCGTGGCCGGGCTGGAATGGATGGAGCGGCAGGGGGTCGACGTCGTCAACGTGTCGCTCGGCTACACGACCTTCGACGCGGGCGAGCGCAGCTACACGACGGACGACCTGGACGGCGACACCGGCGTGACCACCCGGGCGGTTGATGCAGCGGCTCGTCTGGGAATGACCGTCGTGGTCAGCGCGGGCAACTCCGGCTGCAACAGCCCCGAGAACTGCTGGTATTACGTCAGCACGCCGGCGGACGCTGACTCCGCCGTCGCCGTGGGGGCCGCCCTTCCGGACTCCAGCGTTGCGCCGTTCAGCTCCCGCGGCCCGACGGCAGACGGCCGGACGAAGCCGGACGTTCTCGCCCTGGGAAGCGGGGTCGTCGCCGCCTGGGACTCGTCGAGCTACGCGCAGGTGAACGGCACGTCGTTCGCCAGTCCGCTCGTGAGCGGCGTCGTCGCGCAGATGCTTCAGCAGAATCCCCGCCTGGGCCCGGTGGCGGTGCGGCGCATCCTGCGGCAAACGGCCACGCGCTCGTCGTCGCCGGCAAACGACCACGGCTGGGGCCTCATCGACGCTGAGGCGGCCGTGCGCGCCGCCGAGCGCCGGGCCCGGTCTGAGCCGCCGTCGGCTCTCAAGGTCTCGCCCCCGCGTCCCATCCCAGCGTCCGATCGCGTCTCCTTCTCGCTGCGCGCCCCGAAGCAGACGGACTCGGTGCGCATCGAGCTGTACGACCTGCTCGGGCGGCGCGTCCGCTCGGTTTCGATGCCGCTGCAGCCCGGGCCCAACACCCTCCGCCTGGACCTCCGCAACCTGGCGCCGGGCGTGTACCCATACCGTCTGCGAAGCGGACCTCGCGTCGAAACGGGGAAGGTGGTCGTGGTCCGCTGACGACCGCTTGGACGGTCCCGTCCGCCTCCGGTCCCCCCTTCTTCTTGCCGCATCGACCCTCCTCGACCGATCATGTCGTTCTCCTTTGCATATCCCGGGTGGCTGCTTGCTCTCGCCCTCGTCGCCGCAGGAGGGCTGACGTACGGGACGTACCGAAACACCGTCCCCGCCCTTTCTCCCCCGCGCCGGGCCCTGCTGGCCGGCTGCCGCTTCCTGGCACTCGCGCTCATCTGCCTGCTTCTGTTTCAGCCCGTTGCCCAGCAGGTCGAGGAGCGCGAGCGTCCGCCTCTTCTCGCCGTCCTGATCGACGACAGCGAGAGCCTGCGCGTAACGGCGACGCAGGCGGCGGGCGCTACCGGCCGCCCGCCGGCCGACGACGGCCTGCGGTCCGCCGTCGGGGCTGTGACCGACGCGCTGCAAACCGGCGACCTGAGCGGGGAGCAACGGGCCTTCGCGCTGGCGGACGGGGCCCGCGCCGTCGGCACGCTCGGGGAGGACGCCCCCCTGGACTCCCTGTCGTTTACCGGCCCGCGAACCAACATCGCCGCCGCCCTGCAGCAGGTCCGCGACGCTCTTCAGGACGAGAACCTGCAGGGCGTCGCCCTGGTCTCCGACGGGCGGTACAACGCCGGCCGAAACCCCCTCTACGTCGCCGAGCGCTTTCCCGTCCCCATCCACACGGTAACCGTAGGAGATACGACCCGGCAGCGCGACGTGCAGGTGCGGCGCGTCACCACCAACGACATCGCCTACGTCGACACCGAACTGCCCGTGCAGGTCGGCCTGCGATCCGAAGACGCCGGCGGCGAAACCGTCAGCGTCCGCCTGCGCAGCGGCGGGGAAACGCTCGACGCGCAGGACGTCCGCCTGCCCTCCGGGACCGCCGAAGTGCCCGTCGACCTCGCCGTGACGCCCGACGAGGCGGGGTTGCAGCGCCTGACCGTGGAGGTATCCGGCGTCTCCGGGGAGGCGACCGCGCGCAACAACCGCCGCTCCGTCAGCGTCCGCGTCCTCGAAAGCAAGCGGTCGGTGCTCGTGCTCGCGGCCGCCCCGTCCCCGACATTCGCGGCCGTGCGTCGCGTCCTGGAGCAAAACGCCAACACGGAGGTCACCGCCCGGACGCCCCGCCCCGGCGGCCGCTTCCTGGAGGGGCCGCTGCCGGAGGACCTATCGGCCTTTGATGTGATCGTGTGCGCCGGGTTTCCCAGCGAGGCCGTGCCCGGCAGCGTGGTCGACCGCGTCGCCACCGCTGCCGAAAACGGGCGCCCGACCGTGTTCTTCCTGGACCGCCAGACGGACCTGACCGCCTGGCGCGATGCCTTCGGATCCGTGCTGCCCGTCACCGTCGACGACCTCCGGCCCGGGTTCACAGACGCCGCCTTCCGCCCCGCGCCCGACCGCCGCCAGCACCCGGTCTTCGATATCGACGGAGCCTCGATCGACCTCTTCAACCGGCTCCCCCCACTGGAAACATCGGATACCCGGTTTCAGGCACCTCCCGACGCCACGGTTCTGGCCCGATCTACGGTTCGAGATGTGGCCCTCAACGACCCCCTCCTCGTTCTTCGCTCCCGCGCCGGTCAGCGCTCGGCCGCCCTCCTCGGCACGCGAACCTGGCGGTGGGCCAACCTTCCGTCGGACCTCGCCTCGGCCGACCCCCTCTGGCCCGGCCTCGTCTCCAACCTCGTCCGCTGGGCGGCCGTGCGGCAGGACGACCGACCCGTGCGCGTCCGGCCCGTGGAGTCGACCTTCGGCGGCGGTGAGCGCGTCGAGTTCACCGGACAAGTGTACGACGAAAGCCTCACCCCCGTCGACGACGCCTCGGTGGAGGTGACCGTGACCGCCCCCGACAGCACCCAGTACCCCTACACGATGGAACCGGTCGGCAACGGCCGCTACGTGCTGGACGTGGGGATGCTGCCGGAGGGCACCTACACCTACCGCGCCGCTGCCGAACAGGGCGGCGCCTCGCTCGGCACCGACCGCGGCCAGTTCTCCGTCGGCCCGCTCACCCTGGAGTACCGGGAGACCACCGCGGATGCCGCCTTCATGCGGCAGATCGCTGCCCGCTCCGGCGGCACCGCCCTCTCCACCGACCAGATCGGCGACCTGCCCAACCGCATCGCCGCCTCGGGCACCTTTACCCCTCAGGTCGTAACCGAAACGCGAGAGGCCGAACTGTGGCGAGCCTCGGCCTTCCTCGCCGCCATCCTCGCCCTCCTCGCCGCCGAGTGGACCCTCCGCAAACGATTCGGGCTCGTGTAGGGAGGGGGGATGGGCGTGTGGGGCGTGAGACGGCTGCGGTGGGTTGGGAGCTCCCCGTCTCGCCCGGGAATCCCCCCGTCGACAGGGTCGTCGGGGACCGTTCGTGCTTGATGTTGCAGCTTCTGGTCGCGTGAAACCTTCGGAGAAGCTCGGCTGGCGGGGCGTCGGTCGAATCTCCCCGATGGGGCGAACGTAGGATAAAATACTCGCTGCACCCCGATCAAGCCCGACCCGATAGATGCACTCGAAGATCTCGCCCGTCGATCTGGCTCGCCTCCCGGACTCCATCTCCGACATCGTGGCCGATGAGGAGTCGCTGGCCCGGCTCTTGATCGCGGTGCGGCGTCACCTCCACATGCACCCGGAGGTGGGGATGGAAGAGCACGACACCTCGGCGTTCGTCCGCCGGACGCTGGAGGGCTACGGGCTGGACGTGAAGGGGCCGGTGGCGGGAACCGGGCTGTACGTCGACATCGACGGGGAGGCGGACGGCCAGGCAGAGGGGGACGCAGATGGGGAGGCGGGCGGCGACGGACCGGGCGGCCGCATCGGCTACCGGGCGGACATCGACGCCCTGCCCGCTGAAGACCAGAAGGCCGTCCCCTACCGGTCGCAAACGCCCGGAGCGGCGCACCTGTGCGGACATGACGCGCACACAGCCGTCGCCATCGGGGTGGCAGTTCTGCTCAACGAGTACCGGGAGGATCTGCCGGGGTCGGTTCGCGTGTTCTTTCAGCCGAACGAGGAAGGCCTGCCCAGCGGCGCTCCGCTGATGATCCGCTCCGGCGTCCTCGACGGCCTGGAATCCGTTTACGGCATCCACGTCGACCCCACGCTCGACGTCGGTCGGTACGGCCTGATCACGGGCCCCGTCACCGCCTCGTCCGACCGGTTCGACGTCCACGTCCACCAGGAGGGCACCGGCCACTCCGCACGGCCTCACGAGGGCGCCGACACGGTCTGGATTGCCAACCAGATCATGCAGCAGTTCTACCAACTCGCCGGCCGGGTAACGGATGCCCGCAACGCCTCCGTCCTCACCATCTGCACCCTGAAGGGCAGCGAGGCGCACAACGTCATCCCCGAAGTGGTCAGCTTCGGTGGCACGCTGCGGACGATCAGTCCGGAGGACCGGCGGACGATCCGGCGTCACATGCGCCGCACGGCCGAGCGAATGGCCGACCTTTACGGGGCGAGCGTCAAGCTGGAGATCCAGGACGGAGCCCCGCCCGTCGTCAACGACGGCTCGCTCGTCAAGAACGTCCGAGAAACCATCCGCGGGATGTTCGGCGATCAGGCCATCCACCATATCGAGCAGTCCAGCATGGGCGGCGAGGACTTCGCCTACTACCTGCAACACGTCCCCGGTGCGTTCGTCCGTGTCGGGACTGCCTCGGGGCCGAAGACGACGCACCCGCTCCACCACCACCAGTTCGACATCGACGAGGCGGCCCTGGCCCCGACTTCGCGCCTGATGACGAAGGTGCTCGCCAACCACCTCCGCAGCAACGTCACCGAAGAGGCCTCCCGTCACCTGTCGACCTTTTCCGCGAACGGGCAGGAGAAGAGCACGGCCCGTCTGCCCTGAGAACACGTCGACCCTGAGAACCAGCGCTCCCAACCCGCATCTCCGGAACCCGCATCGAGAGGCCGGAGGAGCCGGAGGGGCGGCCGGGCACGCATCTTGACGAGGAGCTCCGAACCGACGTCCGCTCCTCTACCGCCCCTCTCGCCCGGCCTGCAGCCCGATGAATGGAGCCCTCACTCGATTTCTTTCTCCGTGCCTCGTTCTCTGCGCCGTCCTGGTCGCAGGCGGTTCGCCCCGCCCTGGGGGGAGCCTCTCCCCGGCCGGGACCGCCCGCGCCCCGACGGCGCCTGCTCCCGGCGACGTGGTCGTGACGGAGATCCAGTTTGCTCCGTCCCCATCCACGAACGAGTTTGTCGAGATCCTGAACGTCTCGACCCGCACGGTCGACCTGCAGTCGGTAACGCTGGCCGACGGCAACGCTCGTCCCGACCCCCTCGCCGACGGACCGACGCCGCTGCCGCCTGGCGGGCGCGCCGTGGCCGTGCGCGACCCGACCGCTTTCGCCGATGCCTTTCCCGGCGTGCCCTTCCTCGCTCCGGCCGGCTGGGAGGCCCTCAACAACGGCGGCGACGTCGTTCTTTTGCAGACGGGGTCGACGGTTCTGGACTCGGTCGCCTTCGACGACGCCTGGGCCTCGCGCGACGGCGCCTCGCTGGAGCGGATCGACCCCGCCGCCCCGTCGGCAGCCTTCAACTTCGCGTCGTCCACCGCTCCCCAGGGCGCCACGCCGGGACGCCGCAACAGCGTGTTTGACCCCGACCGCGAACCGCCCGCCCCGGTGTTCGCCGATATCCGGCTCGCGGGACCGGTCGAGGTGGTCTTTTCGGAGCCCCTCGACCCGGCGACTGTGCCCGAGATCCGCGTCGACCTGGACGGCGTGCCGGCGGACGAGGTGCAGCTCGTCGAGCCGGCAATCCTCGCTGTGGAGACGGCAGGCCGCAACCGACCGGTTCGGGCCACGGTGACGGGGGCTCGCGACCGGTCGGGCAATGCGGCCTCCGCCGCTTCGGTCCCCGTCGCCCGGCCCCCCGACCCGGACGACGTGGCGATCAACGAACTGATGATCGCCCCACGGGCCGACGACTTCGACGACCGCCCGAACCAGGTGGAGTACGTGGAGGTTCGCAACCGCACCGGAGATCTGTTGTCGCTGCGGGCCTGGATGCTCACCGACCGGCCGCGCGAAGACGGAACGGCGGACACGCTGCGGGTCGGGCGCCGTGCCGGGCTCCCGCCCGCGGGATGGGCCGTTCTTTTCGCCGCTCCCACCGCACCGGCCGCGCCGGAAACGGCCTCTCTCCTCGCCCGGGCCTTTCCGGAGGCTCCGCTCGGCGATGCCGGTGTGGCTCTGCTGCCCGTCGAACGCAGCGCGCTGGGGCTGCGCAACGACGAGGACGTCGTTCGGCTGCACCGCGGCGACGGCACCGTGCTGGACGCAGTGGCGTATGAAGAGGACTGGCACGCCGACGCCCTCGTCGACCCGACCGGCACCTCGCTGGAGCGGATCAGCACCGAGGCCCCGACGGCGTCGGCCGACAACTGGACGAGCAGCGCTCATCCGTCCGGAGGCACGCCGGGGGCGGTCAACGGAGCCGCGGCCGCCCCGGCCGACGTGCCTGCCGGGGGCGTCACGGTGACGCCATCGCCGTTCTCGGTGGAACGGGACCGCGCCCTGCGAATCCGCTACGCGCTCGAGGCCCCCGTCAGCGTCCTTCGCGTTCGCATCTTCGACGCCCGGGGACGCCTCGTGCGCACGCTGGCCGATGCCCGGCTGAGTGGGCGGCAAGGGGAAATCGTGTGGGACGGGCGCGGCGACGGCGGCCGGTCGCTGCGGGTGGGCATCTACGTGGTGCTCGTCGATGCGGTCGATGCCTCCGGAGGCCTCGTCGAACGGTACAAACGCCCCGTCGTCCTCGCCCGTCCCCTGGGCGGCTGACCCCGTTCTCGCTTCCACATCCGCCCGGTCCCAGGTTCCGCCCGTCGCTCGGCCCGGAGGCGCAGTGGAACAGGGGTTTTCACCGGATCGTATGGATACTCGCAAGCGCAATTATCCGGAACGGCCTTTTCGGTGGAGCCGCTTCAAGGAGCGACGGCGCGAGGGCTTCGGCCCTGCCTGCAAATGCGCATCGCTCCGACCAAATGCGCATCGCCTCGACGGGGCTTCCACCGCCGGCTCCGGCTCTCACGAATCGATTCTTCTCGGTCCATGGCAGAAGCAACGCAGACGGCTTCGGCCGTACCCATCGACATCAGCCCGAACGCCGCTCAAGAAATCCGCAAGATTATGCGGACGAAGAAAATCCCGGACGGCTACGGCCTGCGGGTCGGCGTGCGCGGCGGCGGTTGCTCGGGGATGAGCTACGTGCTCGGGTTCGACAAGCAGCGCGAGCACGACAAGGAGTTCGACATCGACGGCATTACCGTCTTCATGGACAAGCGCCACGGGCTGTACCTCATGGGGACGACGATCGACTACCACGACGGCCTGAACGCGCGCGGTTTCACGTTCGACAATCCGAACGCAACGGAGACGTGCGGGTGCGGGGCCAGCTTCGCCGCGTAACGCGTTCGTGGACGACGTTTCGCCGCCTATCACTTCCTGTTCGGGATCGGTTCGCGTGCCGGCCGGCCCATGAGGTGGGTGCCGCCGGTTCCGAACGAAGCGGTTCCGAACGAAGAACGCCCCGCCTCGTGCCCCCTGCGCCCGGATATCGAGACGAGTTCCGAAACATCTCACCGAGAGCATCCCAATGGACCCGCGAGGGTGGTGACAGGAGGGCGCTGACAGAAGGGTACCGACATCGTTACACGCAGGCGGAAGCGAGGATTAGCGCCGCTTCTCACTGGCACCCAACCGGCACACGGCCTGCCGTTCTGGCAATGCCTGTTTCTGGCACCAGATTTGTGCTCGTCGCCCTGCGTGAGGGGCGGTGTCTCTCGAACCCTGGACTGGACCCGATGGGGCGGTCTGGTGCGACCGTCCGGTAGAGTGATCTGGCAGAACGGCAGCCGGTGACGGGGTCATTTCCCCTCTTCCCGTCTGCGCGGGTGCCTGCCGGGGATGCATCGAGGCGTCGTCCCCTCCCGCTCTTCGGCGACGCAACCGGTCTCATCGCCGCTCTCATAACCCTTCCGTCCCACTCTAAGAGGAACAGTGGTTGGAAGGGGCTGGTTAGAAGCACTGTGATGCACGTTGCGTCGCGTGGGCGGTCGCGGGGAATACTCGTTCGTTACCGCATCGGTTGATCCTCCCTTTCGTCCCCTTCGTGTGTGCGCCTCTACGTGGCGCCTCTGACTTTGATAACCACTGAGTATGGAAGGTAACTTCTCGAACCGTGTCCGGGACGTCATTTCTTACAGCCGTGAGGAAGCGATTCGCCTGGGGCACGATTACATCGGTACCGAGCACTTGCTTCTGGGGATTATCCGAGAGGGCGAAGGGATTGCTGTCAAGATCCTCCGCAACCTCGGGTGCGACCTCTTGAAGCTGAAGAAGGCCGTTGAAGACACGGTTCGCAGTAAGGGAAGCTCCCTGTCGGTGGGCAATATCCCGCTGACGAAACAGGCGGAAAAGGTGCTCAAGATCACGTATTTGGAGGCCAAGCTCTACAAGAGCGACGTCATTGGAACGGAGCACCTGCTTTTGAGCCTGCTGCGCGACAACGAGAACATTGCCGCCCAGATTCTCCAACAGGGGTTCTCGGTCACCTACGACGCCGTACGCAACGAGCTCGATTCGATCATCAGCGGAAAAGCGTCATCGTCAAGCGGCAGTAGCGGCAGTGGCTCTGGCGGTCGCCTGTCATCGGGATACGGACAAGAAAGCAGTAAGATGGAAAAGAGCAAAACTCCTGTGCTAGACAACTTTGGCCGTGACTTGACGGAACTGGCTGAGGAAGACGAACTCGATCCGATCATCGGACGCGAGAAAGAGATCGAGCGCGTGGCTCAGGTTCTGAGCCGCCGCAAGAAGAACAACCCGGTCCTCATCGGCGAACCGGGCGTCGGAAAGACGGCCATCGCCGAGGGCCTGGCCATGCGCATCGTGGAGCGCAAGGTGAGTCGCGTGCTCTACGACAAGCGCATCGTCACGCTCGATCTCGCGTCGCTGGTGGCCGGAACGAAGTACCGCGGCCAGTTCGAAGAGCGCATGAAGGCGGTGATGAAGGAGCTCGAGAAGAGCCCGGACGTCGTCCTCTTCATCGACGAGATCCACACGATCGTTGGCGCCGGCGGTGCCTCCGGCAGCCTCGACGCGTCGAACATGTTCAAGCCGGCGCTTGCCCGGGGCGAACTGCAGTGCATCGGCGCAACGACGCTGGACGAGTACCGTCAGAACATCGAGAAGGACGGGGCTCTTGACCGCCGCTTCCAGAAGATCATCGTTGACCCGTCGACGCCGGAAGAGACGGTCAACATCCTCACCAACATCAAAAAGCACTACGAAGAGCACCACAACGTCCGGTACTCCGAGGAGGCCTTGGAGCTGGCCGTGCAGTTGAGCGACCGGTACATCACCGATCGCTTCCTGCCGGACAAGGCAATCGACGTGATGGACGAGGCTGGCGCGCGCGTCCACCTCTCCAACATCAAGGTGCCCCCCGAAATCCTCGAACTCGAAGAGAAAATCGAGGACGTGAAGGAGGAGAAGAACCAGGTCGTCAAGAGCCAGCGCTTCGAGGAGGCCGCCCGCCTGCGGGACAAAGAGAAGAACCTGCAGGAGGACTTGGAGACGGCCAAGAAGGAGTGGGAGGAAAAGGCCGAAACGGAGATCCACGACGTGACCTCCACCGACATCGCCCAGGTTGTGGCGATGATGACCGGGATCCCGGTCGACAAGATCAGCGAGCCGGAGCAGAAGAAGCTCCTCAAGATGGAGGAGGCGCTCAAGGAGCGCGTCGTCGGACAGGACGAGGCGATCCAGAAGCTCTCCAAGGCCATCCGCCGCACCCGCGCCGGCCTGAAGGATCCGGAGAAGCCGATCGGAAGCTTCATCTTCCTGGGTCCCACCGGCGTCGGTAAGACGGAGCTCGCGAAGGTGCTCACCGAGTACCTGTTCGACTCGCAGGAATCGCTCATCCGCATCGACATGAGCGAGTACATGGAGAAGTTCTCGGTGAGCCGCCTCGTGGGGGCCCCTCCGGGATACGTCGGCTACGAGGAAGGCGGCCAGCTCACCGAAAAGGTGCGCCGCAAGCCCTACTCGGTGGTGCTGCTCGACGAGATCGAGAAGGCCCACCCGGACGTCTTCAACATCCTGCTCCAGGTGCTCGACGACGGAATCCTGACCGACGGCAACGGCCGCCGGGTGGACTTCCGGAATACGATCATCATCATGACGTCCAACATCGGGACGCAGGACATCAAGTCCTTCGGGAAGGGCATCGGCTTCAGCCAGTCCGAGGCCGGCGACGACATGGACTACAACACCATGAAGTCGACCGTGCAGGACGCGCTGAAGAACGTCTTCAATCCGGAGTTCCTGAACCGGATCGACGACGTGATCGTCTTCCACCCGCTCAACAAGGAGAACATCTTCGAGATCATCGACATCATGTCGGAGGATCTCTTTGCCCGCGCCCGCGAGCAGGGGCTGGAGTTGACCTTCGACCAGAGCGCGAAGGAGTTCTTGACCGACAAGGGCTTCGACCAGAAGTACGGCGCCCGGCCGCTTCAGCGCGCCCTGCAAAAGTACGTCGAAGATCCGATGGCCGAGGACATGCTCCACGGAGAGATCTCCGAAGGAGACCGCGTGGTCATCACGCAATCCGAAAGCGGTGAAGAGCTCGACTTCGACGTCAAGAAGGGAGAAGCCCCCGACGAACTGACCGCCGAAGACGGTGCCGACACCGAAACCACGGCCGAGGCGGAACTGACGGACGGAGCCGCCCCGACCGGCGGCAGCGCGGATGGAAGCCCGGGCGCTTCCGCAGCCGCCGAAAGTGAAGAGTGAGGGTCCTCTCCCCCTTGCTTCCGCAACGAATGAGCCCTGCGGCAGGGATACCTCTTGCCGCAGGGCTTTTTTGTCCTTTCACCTTTTCCTCCACCGGTGTTGTTTACGCCGCCGACAGGCGGGCAGAGCACATCCGCTCGCCCGTCTCGACACCGTCGACGGTCACCGGGACGCTCTGCGAAAAGATGGGGCCGTCCGTGACGAACGTGTGGAACTCTCCGTTCTCCCCACAGGGGTCGACGCCGGCCGGAAGGTCGGCGAGGAATCTGCGGTCGTACCTCCGCCCGGCCGCCGACGCATCCAGCTGCGTGACGTCGACGCTCGCGACGACGGCCCGATAGCCCCGGTCCAGAAACCGCCTGGCCAGGCGACCGGGCGCGCGCTTCCAGATCGGGAAGACCGCATCGACACCGATCCGACGGAGCACGTCTTCGCGGTAGGCCCGGATGTCCTCGAGGTGGATGTCTGCCACGACGACCGTGCGAAGGCCATCCGACCGAAGCGGGCCCAGCGACGCTGCGAGTGCCTGCTCGTACTGCGCGTTCGTTGCACGGCGCGGCACGCGAACCACCGTGAGCGGAAGGCCCAGCGCGTCTGCCTGCCGACGGACCAGCGCCACGGGCGTCCCGTGCATGCGTACCGTCTCTGCGTCGTCAACGACGACGGTGGTCAGGGCCGCCGGACGGTAGGCGTCCGACCGCGCGAGCACGTCGAGGGCCAGCAGGGCATCTTTGCCGCCACTCCAGAGATGGATCGTAGGGATCGGCGTGGACGGCGATGGCGACGGCTCGGTGGACGACATCAGATAACATCGGGGACGATTTCGCTCACGGGCGGTATGCGGCAGCTGACGGGGCCTCCGGTGGCGGTAGGCCGTACGGGCCCGGAAGCAACCGGTGTGGGCTGCGCGCAGGCCCGGTCGTCCCCCGTCCGCTAGCTCGATGCGCTCTCGCTCGGAGGGGCCGCTTCGTCCGAAGAGGTCGCTTCGTCCTCCGGAGGCTGATCCGCGTCGTCTCCCCGTTCTTCCGCCTCCACGCGGAGGGTGAGGACCGGGCACGAGGCGCGACGCACGACGCGCGCGGTGACGCTCCCGACCAGCATCCGCGTCATGCCCGACAGTCCGTGAGAGGCGATGCAGATCAGGTCTGCCTCCAGGTCGCCGGCTGCATCCAGGATGGTCATGGCAGCATGCCCTTCCTCAAGGTGCATCCGGGCCGGGGGCGACGACACACCGGCTCTCTTCAAACAGTCGTTTACCTGTTCCTCGGCGCGCTGCGTCGGCTCCACCGCGAGGTCGTTGAGCGTAAACCCGCCGACGAGCGGCACGGGAAAGGGCAGCGGCTCCACGACGTGGAGGACGTCGAGCGTAGCGCCGAAGGTGTTCGCCACGTCCGCTGCCTCTCGAAGAAGCGGTACGGAGTATTCCGAAAGGTCCACCGGCGTCAGGATCTTCTGCACGGCGATGTCTTCCGGAACGTCTCCTTCCCGGACCGTCAGCACCGCGCAGGGCGCCTGCCGCATGACCGACTCCGCCACGCTGCCCAGGATCATCCGCGACAACGCTCGCCGGCCGTGCGTGCCCATGGCGATGACGTCCATCTTCTTCTCCTCCGCCACCGCACAGATGGCGGTTTCCGGGTCGGGATGGCGGCGCGTCGTCGTTTTCAACTGAACCCCGGCCCTCGATGCGTCCTCGCGGAGCTGCTGCAGCTGCCGCTCGGCCTCCGACTCAAGGCGCTCGTAGTAGGCCTCTTCATCGACTCCGCTCTCGAAGGCACCGCGAACCGGGTCGACCCCGAAGTCGGTCACGACGTGGAGGACGTGAAGGTCGGCGTCGTGCTGCTCGGCGATGTGCACGGCATACCGAAAGGCGCTCCGGGCGCTGTCGGAAAAGTCGGTCGGGTGCAGAATGCGTTCGGGGGCAAACATAGGACGCGGGCACGGTGATCGGGACGGGCGAGGTGTACGGGCGAGAAGGTGAACTCGGCAGCGGGCGTAGGGGGGATCGCAGGCGCGGGGGATTACGAGCGCGCCGATGCAGCCGGCGCGTCGATAAGGGATCGGCCGAAGGACGTAACGGTGAAGACGGGCACGGGTGCGCGGCGGACGACCTTCTCCGCGATGCTTCCCAGCAGGATACGCCGCATGCCGGTACGCCCGTGGGTGGCGATGGTGACGACGTCGGCTGCCTCGTCCTCGACGGCCGCAAGGATGTTCTCGGCCGGGTGACCGGTGCGCAGGTGGGTGTCGACGTCGAGCCCGGCCTCCCGGAGCCGATCCGCTCGGTCTTCCAGCGCCGCACGGGCGTCCTCGCGCACGCTGTCCGGATCGAGCGTGAGGGGCGCGGTCCCGTAGGCGTTCGGAAGCGACACGGGCTCGATGACGTGCAGCAGCGCGATGTCGGCATCGTAGGCCAGGGCGATCTCGCGCGCGTGGCCGATCAGCGAGTCGGTCGGGTCGGAGAAGTCGACCGGAACCAGGAGTCGCCCCACCGACGCCGGCGCCTCATCGTCCGGGTCCTGCGTTCGGGCCACCACGGTAAGGACCGGGCACTCCGAGCGGCGCACGACCTCCTCGGCAATGCTTCCCATCATCCATCGCTGGACGCCGCGCCGTCCGTGCGTGCCCATCACGATCAGGTCGATGTCGTGCTCGGCGGCATAGGAGAGGATTCCGTCGGCGACCGACGGGTGCACGAACGACCGCTCCACGACCTGGGTTGGGGAGAGCGCGCCGGGGTCGGCGTCGAGCCGAAGGTCCGACAGGACATCGGCCTCCTGGATGTCGATTACGTCGTTCCAGTCGGCCTCGCGTTCCTCGACACGGATGGCGTGAAGCTGGGCGCCGTGGCGGTCGGCGAGAAAGGAGGCGTGGCGCCGGGCCTGCTCGGCGCTGTCGGAGCGATCGGTCGGAAACAGAACGCGGTCAATGCGAAGCATGGGGGAAGATGGGGCACGAGCGCAGGCGGGTGACGAAGGGCGGCGGGTGGGGTCGGCACGGCGGATGCGATCCGGCACGGCGGCGGCGCCCCGTTTCACGAGCGGGCGGCTTCGGCGGCCGGCGCGGGGGCAACGAGCGACCGGCCGAAGGCTTTCACCGTGAGAACTGGGCAGCCCACGTGGCGCACGACCTTCTCGGTCACACTCCCCAGGAGAAATCGGTCGAGGCTGGACTGCCCGTGCGTGGCGATGGTGATCATGTCGATCCCGTTCTCGTCAACAAACTCCGCGATGGCGGGTGCAGCCGTGCCGAGGCGCACGTGCGTGGCGCGATCGGTTTCCGCTTCGAGCGTGGCCTCAACGAACTCCGTAAGGCGCTCCTGCGCTTTCGCCTCGATCTTGGGGTCGAGGTCGTGAATGGACTTCACACCGCCCACGTAGAAGGCGGGATGGAGCGTCTCCTCCACCACGTGGAGGGCGTCGATGCGGGCGCCGTAGACGCGCGCCATCTCCTGCGTCGTGCGCAGTGCTTTCCGCGAATGCTTGGAGAAGTCGACGGGAACCAGGATTTGATCGATCGACGGCGCCCCCTGGTCGTGCGTGTTCTCGCGTCCGCGCACGGTGAGGACCGGGCGGTCGGCGTGGCGCACGACCTCTTCGGCCACGCTTCCGAGCAGAAGCCGCTTCACCCCGCGCCGCCCGTGGGTGCCGAGCGTGATCAGATCGATGTCGTGATCGTCGGCGTAGTTAAGAATCGCCGGCGCTGCCGCCACGTCGCGCACGACGGCTTCTTCGATCTGAACGGTGGTGGGGTCGGTTGCCAGCGGTGCTCCGTTGCCGTCCTGCCGCAGCTGCTCGCGGATCTCCTCCAGATCGCTCGCAGGGGCCGGCTGCTCGTCTGCGCCGAGCGGACTTTCGTGAAGCACCTCCGCGAACAAGACGTGAAGCGTGGCGCCGGTCCGGCGTGCCAGGTCGAGCCCGTGCCGGAGCGCCTGGTTCGAGATCGGGGAGAAATCGCGGGCCAGCAGGATGTTGTCGAGGTGGAGCATGATGGGTAGGTGACGGTGAGCAGAAATCGGCAAACGGGACGGCCGCAGAGCCGGGAGGCGAGGGCACTGGTCTTGAACAGAAGGGTCCCGAACAGAAAGGTCTTGAACGGCGGAACCTTGAACAGCAGAACCTTGAACGGCAGGGCCCGAAAACGGAAGGGCCCCGGTCTCGCCGTCCGGCCGCGGTTGATGTCAACGCCCGCAAACGGATTCTCAGTCGATGGTTTCTCGGTCGATGGTTTCTTGGTTGATGGTTTCTTGGTCGACCCGGGCACCCCGGCGGTCTCGCGTGCAGGGCTGTTCGCGCGTACGGGCCGGCAGAGACCGGGTCGATACCCGGCCGCATCCGTCCGTCTGTATGTACGGAGAACGGGGTCTGGAGACCGACCTGCACGTGGGGAATTGTCATCGATCCGTGCCGGGGAGTCCCCCCCCCTGCCCGCGGGAAGCTGCCCCTCGTGCCGGCACCGAGGCGGGCAGCGGCCGCCGCGGTCGCTGCTACCTGGCCGTGTAGCCTCCGTCGACGTGCAGCGTCTGTCCCGTGACGAAGGAGGCGCGATCGGAGGCGAGCCAGAGGACGGCCTGCGCCACCTCGTCGGCCGATGCGAACCGGCGAATCGGATGGGACTCGACGGCCGCCTGGCGCTCTTCCGGGTGGATGAGCGTGCCGGTGCGAACCTGCATGGAGGTGTCGACGAAGGACGGGCAGACGGCGTTCACGCGCAGGTCGTCGTCGGCATACTCGAGCGCGGCCGCCTTGGTAAGGCCGACGACGCCATGGTCGGCGGCGACGCGCAGGGGAGCCTTGGCCACGCCCACGGATCCGAAGACGGACGCGATGTTCACGATGCTTCCGCCGCGTTCGCGCATCTGGCGGATTTCGTGCTTCATGCAGATCCACACGCCGCGGAGATTCACGCTCATGACCTGGTCCCAGTCCGATTCCGTCACCGAGGCGGTGGGGCCGCGCGGGCCCTCGATGCCGGCATTGTTGCACGCGCAGCCGATGGGGCCGAGGGCGTCGGAGACGAGGTCCAGCATCTTCTCCACCGCCCCCGAATCCGAGACGTCGACGCAGACCGGCAGGGCGTCTTGGCCCTGGGCCTGGACGTCATCGGCCACGTCCTGGGCTTTATCTTCGTCGCGGTCGGCCACCGCCACATGGGCGCCGGCCTCCGCAAACGCCAGGGCAATGCTGCGGCCGATTCCGGATCCGCCTCCGGTAACGAGCACGACGCGATCTTTCAAGGATGGGTCCATCAGCTGTGCGATCGGAGTGTGAGAAGCCAGCGCACGGGCAAGATAGCAAGATCTTCGCCGGTGATAAACCGTCGGTGCCGCTGGCCCCCGGCGGAAGGTCCCCGCCGGCGAGAACCTGCCCTTGGAAGCTCCCCGGAGCCCCCTTGGGAGACCGCCGGTGGGAGCCCGCCCTGGGAACCCGACGCTGGGAACCCGACGCTGGGCGAGCCGCAGAGAGGGGCCGGCTACGGAGCGGGGACGCCGGCCTCGCCCCGCCGGGCAGCAAGCTGAGCGCAGGCTGCGCGCCCCTGCAGAAACGGGCCCTCGTGCAGCTGCACGTCGCGGCTCTCGCAAACGTCCAGGCGGTCGGCGTCGAAGGCCGAGCGGAGTTCTTCGACCGGTACCATCCGGTCTTCGGTGCTCGGCCCGACCCGGTCGTAATTCCCTCGCAGGTGATCGGGGCGAAACCATTGCCCCAGAATCCATCCACCCGGGCGCACGACGGCTCGAAGGAGCCGGTAGAGCCGCTGACGCTCCGCCGGAAGAAGCTGCACGAACGTCACGATGGCCGCGTCCCATGAGCGGCCGGTCGGCGTCCAGGCCCGGACGTCGGCGGCGACGGTCTCCAGGTCCACCCCGTGAGCCCGGGCCAGACGCCGGGCGCCGTCGAGCGCGGCGGCAGAGAAGTCGACCGCCGTCGGCCGGTGGCCGTGCTGGGCGGCGAGCCACACGAGCGTACGCGCCTCCCCAGCGCCGAGCTCGACGACCCGGCTCGGCACGGGAAGCCGTTCGGCCGCGTCGGCGACGAACGCGTTCGGCCCGGTGCCGAAGAGATAATCGGTTTCGGCATACCGGACGTCCCAGAAGTCCGGCGTTCCACTCTCTCGGTGTGCGATGGCGAACGGACGGGTCGATCCAAGGGGCAGAGGGAAGGGGGAGGGGCGGACATCAGGCGAGCGCTCCGTCCGTCTTGCGGGCAAGCGCCTCCGCATCTTCAATGAGGGTTTCGATTTCGCCGAGCCCCTGCTGCCAGAAGTCCGTGTCGGTCAGATCCACGCCCAGCGTACCCACGAGGCGGTGCGGCCAGTCCGAGCCGCCGGCCCGCAGCAGGTCCATGTACGTGTCGGCAAAGGCATCGTCGGCGCCGGTGTTCTGATAGCGCGCATAGAGCGCGAGGACGAGCAGTTCGCCGAACGCGTAGGCATAGACGTAGCCCGGGGAGTGCAGGAAGTGCGGGATGTAGCTCCACCACAGCCGGTAGTGGTCGCCCAGCGTGACGCTTCCCTCGAACATCGCCTCCTGCGTCTGCATCCAGAGCTCGGAGAAGCGGTCGGCGTCGAGTTCCCCGTCCTCGCGCCGGGCGGTGTGGATGCGGTCTTCGAACCGGTTCATGGCGACCTGGCGGAAGACGGTCGCCAGCGTGTCGTCGATCTTGCCGACGAGGAGCGCCAGCCGGTTCTCGGGATCGTCCTCGCGCTTCAAGAGGCGCTGGAAGACAAGCATTTCGCCGAAGACGGAGGCGGTCTCGGCGGTGGTCAAGGGGGTCCCGTGATGAAAGATACTCTGCTCCCGGGAGAGGTACTGATGCACGCCGTGGCCGAGTTCGTGGGCCAGGGTCTGCACGTCGCGGGCCTTCTCGGTGTAGTTGAGCATCACGTACGGATGAGCGCTCGGCACCGTGCCGTGACTGAACGCCCCGCTCCGCTTGCCGGGTGCGACGGCGGCATCGATCCAGTTCTGCTCGAAGAAGCGTCCGGCAGCGTCGGCCATCTCCGGATGGAAGTCTCCGTACGCATCCAGCACGAGGTCGCGAGCCCGTCCCCACTCGTACGTCGTGTCCGCGTCCCCGACCGGGGCGTAGCGGTCGTAGTCCTTCAGCTCGTCGAGCCCCAGCAGGTCTTTCTTGAGGCGGTAGAAGCGGGCGACGAGGTCGTAGCGCGAGGTGACGGCCTCGATGAGGGCCCCGACCGTCTCCTCGTCGACCTCGTTCGACCGGTTGCGGCTTGCCAGCCAGTGGTCGTAGCCGCGCAGGCGATCGGTGGATGCCTTGTCGGCCAGGACGGTGTTAAAGACGAAGGTGAGCGAGCGTAGGTTGTCCTCCAGTCCCTCCGTAAAGGCGAGGGCCGAGCGGCGGCGCAGGTCGCGGTCCGCTTCGTAGAGGTTGGAGAGGATTTCCTGTTGCGACAGCTCCTCCCCGTCCAGTTCGAACGTCGTGGCGCCCATCGTCTCGTCGAAAAAGCGCGTCCAGGCCGAGCGCCCGGTCACGTTCTTTTCCGAGAGGATCTTTTCTTCGGGCTCGGAGAGGACGTGCTCGCGCTGCAGGTGCTCGACCTCCAGGAAGTGGCGGTAGTCCGCCAGCGCCTCCTCGGCGAGGAGCGCCTCCGCTCGTTCTTCGGAGACGTCGGCCCATTCGACCTCCACGAAGACGAGCGTCTGGCGGATCCGGTTGGCCCGCTCGCGCACTTCCTGCAGCAGCGCTCCGCGAGACGAATCGGTGGTGTCGGTCGACCACCGGAGATAGGCGTAAGCGTAGGCGCGACCGACGCGGTCTTGAACGGCCTCGACGCGCTCGAGGACGCGCGCCAGCTCGGGCGCGGAGAGGTCGGCGATCTGCCCCCGGGCGTCGTCGGCCAGCGCGTCGGCGGCGTCGGCGGCCGCGTCGAGGCTTTCTTTCGCGTCCTCGGGACCGGCGTGCAGGTCGTGAAGCGTCCAGCGCACACGGTCGGTCCCGTTCGCGGAGGGTTCGGAAGAGGAGACGTCCATGGGGGCTAGGCAGATCAATGATCGGAGGCGAAATGGGGCGGAAAGGGGCAGGGCGTCGCCCGCTCGGTTTCACGACCCGCCGGGCATCTGGTTTCCGCCGGTGCCCCCCGATGACCGGGCGCCCTCCTCCGTCGGGCGGGATGCCCGGTACCGGTCGGCGCCGGAGCGAACGGCAAGAAGCCGAAGCGCAGGGGGATGTCTTCGACCTGGCGAGAGGACTTCCGGCGCCGGTTTACGATTTCGGATGATGCCGACCGTCTCAGTGCCTTTATTGGGAGTGGCGGGATGGCCGGCGGCCGCCCCGTTGCAGGCTGCCCCTGCCCCCGCCTCTCATTCCCTCTGGATCATCGATCGTACGACCTATGAGTACTTCGTTTCGTCGCATCTCTCCGGTTCCTCTCTTCGAGACGAACTGGTCTTCCACCGACCTGGAGAGCCTGAAGGACAAGCCCGGCGTGGGCGACCTGGCTCGCGAGGTGGCCCTGCCCCCGTCCAGCCCCAGCTTCTTTTTCGGGCGGCTGGGCCGCTCGGTTCAGGTTGAAAAAGACATCTGGGGGGCGGACTGGGCGCCGGTTCCGGCGTCGGATTGGGACGAGGACCTGCCGGAGCAGATTCTCGACTTTGCCACGTCGTACCTGCAGCTTCGCCTGACCGTGTCGTCGGGCATCACGGGCGACTCGATTCTCTTCGGCTACAACGCCCCCAGCCACGCACCGTCCGACCAGGTTCACGCCTTCACGCATCTGCAAATTCCGTCCTTCGGAGACGGCGGCGACCACATTCTGGAGGAACGGGCCACGGAGATATCCAACCACTTGATCGACGGCTACGCCTACGCCCGCACCGAGGACGACCCGATGGAGACGGTTCTGGACGATACCCGCATTGCTCTTTACGGCGTCGGCCGAACGGAGAACATCCGAATCACCGCCCAGGCGGTTCTGCTGGGCGGATTTCCGGCCGAGTAGCCCCCGGTTCGCCCCGGTCGCCCCCTGCACCTGCCGCCCCCTCTCTCCTGCAATCGCCTTTCGGCTCATGACTCACGGTTCGTCTTCGTCCCCCGCGTCCTCCGACGGCTCCGCCCCCGGCACGTCCACGCCGGAGGCCATCGCTCCCACGATGCCAACCTCGTGGTCGCGCATTCTCATCCCGTCCGTGTCGCCGTCGGTCGACGGCGGGCAGTGGCCCATCAAGCGGGCGCGCGGAGAGCCGGTCCAGGTTACGGCCGGCGTCCTTGCCGACGGCCACGAGTCGCTCGCGGTCGAGTTGGTTTACCGCCACGAAGAGGACGAGCAGGAGAGCGTGGTGCCGATGGAGGCCACCGGCAACGACGAATACGCCGGCACCTTTCCGACGGAGAAGCTAGGCACGTACCGGTACCGGGTGCGCGCCTGGTTGGACCGGTTTGGCACCTGGCAGGATGCGTTCGAGCGGCGGGTGTCCGGCGGCGTCGGGCGGGACGAGCTCGAAAGCGAGCTGCTCGTCGGCGCCGCGCTGGTGCGGGAAGCGGTCGCGCGCGCCTCCGGGCAGGAGGCGGAGCGCCTTGCCGCGCGGGCGCAGGCCTTCGAGGACGGCGACGTGGACGCCGCGCTGGGAGAGGACGTGGCAGCCCGCGTCCGGGAGCATGCCCCGCACGACATGGAGCAGGAAAGCCCCGCCTACGAGGTCCTCGTCGACCCGGAGGAGGCGCGGTCCGGCGCCTGGTACGAGTTCTTCCCCCGCTCCGCCGGGCCCGAGGGCCGGCACGGCACCCTCGACGACGCCGCCGAGGTCCTGCCGCGCATCAAGGAGATGGGCTTCGACATCGTCTACCTCCCGCCCGTCCATCCCATCGGAGAGACGAACCGCAAGGGCAAGGACAACGCGCCGACCGCCGCGCCCGGCGATCCCGGCAGCCCGTGGGCCATCGGCGGGTTCCTGGGGGACGGAACGAAGGGCGGACACAAGAGCGTCCACCCCGACCTCGGCGGGCTGGAGGCGTTCGACCGGTTCGTCGAGCGCGCCGACGAGGTGGGCCTGACGGTCGCCCTCGACATCGCCTTTCAGTGCTCGCCCGACCACCCGTACGTCGAGGATCATCCCGAGTGGTTCAGCCATCGCCCGGACGGCAGTATCCGCTATGCCGAGAACCCCCCGAAGAAGTACCAGGACGTGCACCCGATCGATTTCGAGAGCGAGGCGTGGCCGGCGCTCTGGGCGGAGCTCAAGAGCGTGTTCGAGTTCTGGATCGAGCGCGGGGTCACTACCTTCCGGGTCGACAATCCGCACACGAAGCCGTTCGCCTTCTGGCAGTGGTGCCTGTCGGAGCTTCGACGGGAGACCCCCGAGTTAATCGTTCTGGCGGAGGCCTTCACCCGGCCGAAGACGATGTACACCCTCGCGAAGCTCGGCTTTAACAACTCCTACACCTACTTCACCTGGCGGAACTCGAAGGAAGAGCTCGTCAGCTACGGGCGGGAGCTCTTTCAGACGGACGTGGCCGAGTACTTCCGGCCCAACTTCTGGCCCAACACGCCCGACATCCTCCACGACGAACTCGTTCACGGCGGCCGGCCGGCGCACAAGACCCGCTTCGTTCTTGCGGCCACCCTGTCGAGTGCCTACGGCGTGTACGGGCCGCCGTTCGAGCACGTCTACAACGAGCAGCACCCCGAACGCGAAGAGTACGCCCGGAACGAAAAGTATGAAATCCGCTCGTGGGATTGGCACGACCCCACCTCGCTACAGCCGTTCATGCGGCGCGTGAACGAGATCCGGAAGGCCAACCCCGCGCTTCAACAAATGCGCACGCTGCGCTTCCACGAAACCAGGAACCCGAACCTCCTTGCTTACAGTAAGGAAACACGCGATAATCTGATCGTCGTGGCGGTCACCCTCGATCCGCACGCCCCCCAGGAAGGCCAGCTCGTCCTTCCGAACGGAGACCTCGGCCTTCCCTACGACGAGCCCTTCGAGGTCGTTGATGCCCTTCACGACAGCCGGTACACCTGGCGCGGGACGCAACACTACCTGCGCCTGACCCCGGACCGGCCCGCCCACATTTTCCGCGTCGAGCGGGACGGCTCGAACGAAACGTCGCACCCGGTCTATCACCGACCGGTGCACGCCTGACCGGTGCACGCCCGACCGGTTCTCCGGTCGCCCTCTCCGGCCCTTCCGGTTCGCCCCCTTCCCGCCTCCGTCTGCGCGCCGCCGCCCCGGGCTCGCACGCGCCGGCGCGGACGGACGCCCGGCCCTCCCCGCCGGCGCTCCGCCTGCGGGTTGCCGGTTGCCGAGCGCGCTCGATCGTTCCATCCCAGCCTTCTGCCTGCATGCCCGACGACTTCCTGAGCGACCCCCTCTGGTACAAAGACGCCGTCATCTACGAGCTGCACGTTCGCTCGTTCTACGATTCCAACAACGACGGAACCGGCGACTTCCAGGGGCTGCGGGAGAAGCTTCCCTATCTGGAACGGCTGGGCGTAAACACCCTCTGGCTCCTTCCCTTCCTCGAAAGCCCGCTCAAGGACGACGGCTACGACACGTCGGACTACTTCAAGGTCCTGCCCGTGCACGGGGACCTGAGCGACTTCCAGGCCTTCCTCGACGAAGCCCACGAGCGCGGGATGCGCGTCATCACCGAGCTGGTGCTCAACCACACCTCCGACCAGCACCCGTGGTTTCAGGAGGCGCGCGACCCGGACTCCGACAAGCACGACTGGTACGTGTGGAGCGAGACGGACGAGAAGTACGAGGACGTCCGCATCATCTTTACCGACACGGAGGTGTCGAATTGGACCTGGGACCAGAAGGCCCAGAAGTACTACTGGCACCGCTTCTTCAGCCACCAGCCGGATCTGAATTACGATAACCCGGAGGTGCGGCAGACGATGAAGGAGGTGATGTTCTTCTGGCTGGACCTGGGCGTGGACGGCCTCCGCCTCGACGCCGTCCCCTACCTCTACGAACGGGAAGGCACCAATTCCGAAAACCTCCCCGAAACCATCCACTATATCAAAGAGCTCCGGGCCGCGGTCGAGGAGCGGTACGGGCCGGGCAAGGTGCTGCTCGCCGAGGCCAACCAGTGGCCCGAGGACACCCTCCCCTACTTCGGAATGGACGACGAGGGGCAGTCGACCGGCGTGCAGATGGCGTTCAACTTCCCGATCATGCCCCGCATGTTTATGGCGCTGCGTCGGGGCAACCGCCGGCCCCTCGTCCAGATGATGGAGCAGACGGCCGACATCCCCGACGACGCGCAGTGGGCCATCTTCCTGCGCAACCACGACGAGCTAACCCTCGAAATGGTGACGGACGAGGAGCGGGACTACATGTACCACGAGTACGCCGCCGACGACCGGTTTCGCATCAACGTCGGCATCCGGCGCCGCCTCGCCCCCCTGCTCGGGGGCGATCGTCGCCGCATCGAGCTGATGAACGCCCTCCTGCTCTCCCTCAACGGAAGCCCCGTCCTTTACTACGGCGACGAGATCGGGATGGGCGACGACCCGTTCCTCGGCGACCGCAACGGGGTGCGGACGCCCATGCAGTGGAGCCCGGACAAGAACGGCGGCTTTTCGCGCGCCCCGCACCACAAGCTGTTTATGCCGCCGATCAACCGGGGCCGCTACAGCTACGAGATCGTCAACGTGGAGGACGAAGAAAACGACCCGCACTCGCTGCTGCACTTCATGCGGCGGATGATTTCGCTGCGGCAGCAGCACAAGAAGGTGTTCGGCCGCGGCGAGTTTCACCTCCTCGAGGTCGACAACCAGGCCGTTCTGGCGTTCCTCCGCGAGTACGAGGGAGAGCAGATTCTCGTCGTCGCCAACCTGTCGCGCTACGCGCAGCCGGTGCAGATCCCGACCGACGGACGCCTCGACGGCCTGGCACCCGTGGAGCTCTTCAGCCAGTCGCCCTTCCCGACGCTTTCGGAGGACGAGGACTACCAGGTGATCCTGGGGCCGCACGGATTCTACTGGTTCAAGCTGGAGCCCGAAGCGGAGCTCCCCGCCGCGGCCGAGCACCGGCGGAGCGGCCTGCAGATGGCCGAAACCGGCCCGGACGGGCTCGACCTGCCGGTGCTGCAGGTGGCCGAGGGCCTGCAAAACCTCCTCGTTCCCACCATGGCGCAGTACACCGGTCCCGAAGCGCTGGAAGCGTTGCTTCCGGATTTCCTCCGCGAGCAGCGGTGGTTCGGCGCCAAAGGGCACTCCCTCGACCGCGTCCGGGTTGAAGACGCCGTGCGGCTGCGGGCCCAGCCCACGGTCTATCTCTCCATTCTGGAGGCCGAACTGGGGGACGACCGAGCCTTCTACACCCTTCCCCTCGCCGTCACCACCGACCCGGAGACGTCCGAGCAGATCCTGCGCGACCAACCCGCAGCCGCGCTGGCCTGGCTGGACGTGGACGGCGGGGGCGGCGGACTGCTGCACGACGCCACCGTGACCACGGACTTCTGGAGCATTCTCTTCCGCTGGTGGAAGGAAGGAAGCAAGGGACGATCGCTGAAGGGCGTGTACGTGGCCAACCCGTCCTCGGCCGCCCAGCGCGAGCGGCCGCACACCGTGACCCTGCTCACGGGCGAGCAGTCCAACACCTCGGCGATCGTCAACGACGCCTACTTCGTCAAGCTCTACCGCCGCCTGGAACGCGGCACGAACCCCGAAAAGGAACTGCTCGACCACCTCACCTCGGTCGGATACGGATTCACCCCCCGCCTGCACGGGACGATCGACTTCCGGCGCAGCGACCGCCGGTACACGCTCGGCATCCTGCAGCAGGCGCTCCCCGTCGACACGGACGGCTGGTCGTACGCGCTGGACGTCACCGCGCGGCTGCTGGACCGCGTGACGAACGTCAAATTCCCTCCGGACGCCACCCGGCCGTCCAGCAACGGCACCTACGGCCCGACCGACGGCGCCACCGTACCGGTCTGGCTCGACGACGTAGCAAACGAAATGATCGACCTGGCCCGGGTACTGGGCGTTCGAACGGCCGAGTTGCACCGGGCCCTCGCCGAGGCGGAGGCGCCGGACCTTCGACCCGTACCCGCCCCCGATACCGCCGGCCGCGACCTGGCCGACCGGATTCGGCGCGAGGCCGCCGACACGCGCCGCCTGCTCGACCAGACCGACCTCGACGGCCTCAACACGCCGCTCTCCCCCGACCGCTGGGCGCGTGCCCACGCCCGCCTCGACCAGCTGGAGGCGTTCGGCGGCGGGTTCGATCACATCCGCATCCATGGCGACTACCACCTCGGGCAGGTGCTGCGCGCCGACGGCGACTTTTACCTGCTTGACTTTGAGGGCGAGCCCGCCCGGCCGCTCGAAGAGCGACGTCGGCGCACCAACGCGCTGCGCGACGTTGCCGGAATGCTGCGGTCGCTGGAGTACGCCGTACTGGCCGCCTGGCAGGACCAGACAGACACCGACCCGGACTATGCGTCCTGGATCGACAGCGTACTCTACTGGTCCGACGTCACCTTCCTCGATGCCTACGGCGAGACGGCGGGCGACGCCCGCTTCCTCCAACCGCACGAGGCGCGCGACGCCTTCCTCTGGGCCTACCTCTTCGACAAGGCGCTCTACGAGGTTCGCTACGAGATCAACCACCGACCGTCGTGGGCCTGGCTTCCACTGCGCGGCCTGCACCGCCTCCTCGGAACAACCGACCCGGTCCCGGCCGATTAGTCGGTATTCGTTGGTCGGTATTCGTTCGTGGTTCGTGGTTGGGGGAGTGGGCACCGGTCTTCGATGCGAACGGTCCCCACGGCCGCATCCCAAGCATTCCCAGCGTCCAGGTCCCCCCGCGTCCACAGCCCCCACAGCGTCCCCAGCGTCCAAAGCCCCCACGCTCCCAAGCCCCCACGCTCCCAAGCCCCCACGCTCCCACGCCCCCACGCTCCCACGCCCCCACGCCCCCCTGTGTGTTCGGGCCCGGTCGCGGGTTTATGGAAACGACGCGGCGCCCATCATTCGTCGCCGCCTTTTCTTCCGTTCTCGTTTCCGACCCCCTCCCGCCCCCGTATGCTCTTGCTTCCGTCTCCCCTGCTTCGCTCCGCGATTCGCGCGTTTCTGATCCCCGTTCTCGCCGGATTCCTTGCCGGCGGCTGCGACCTGGCCGGCAGCGACACCGACACCTCCGCCCCGGCCGACCCGCCGCGCCCGCTCACGGCCGCCGAGAAAGACGTGGTAACGGCCGACAACGCGTTCGGCCTCTCCCTCTTCCGCGAAACCGTCCGCGCCGAGGACGGCGGCAACGTCTTCCTCTCTCCCCTCAGCGTGTCGATGGCCCTCGGCATGACGCTCAACGGCGCCCGGGGCGACACCCGAGCGGCCATGGAAACCGCACTCCGCAAACAAGACCTCGACCCCGATGAGATCAACGACGCGTACCGCGGACTCCTCGACCTTCTGACGACCCTGGATCCGAGCGTCGAGGTCTCCATCGCCAACTCGATCTGGCACGACAATCACTTCAACGTCAAGCAGCCCTTCATCGACACGAATCGGGAGCACTTCGACGCCGAGGTGGCAGGGCTCGACTTCGCCGATCCCTCCGCGTCCGATCGCATCAACAATTGGGTCGCCGACGCGACCGGCGGCAACATCGACGCGATCGTCCCCCGTCGCATCCCGGGCGACCTCCGCATGTACCTCATCAACGCCACCTACTTCGCCGGGGACTGGCGGGTGCCGTTCGATCCGGCCGACACGCGCGAACGGCCGTTTACTCGCGCCGACGGGTCGACCGTCTCCGTGCCGATGATGGAGCGCACCGAGAACGTGACGCACCCCTTCTACCGCACCGACGCGTTCACCGCCGTCGACGTTGCCTACGGCGACAGCCTCTACTCCATGACCCTTCTCATACCGCGCGGAGACAACACCGTTCAGGGGCTCGTCGACACGCTCGACACCGACGCCTGGGCCCGAATCACCGACCGCATGCGTCCCCAGGGCTTGAGCCGCCTGCAGATGCCGAAGTTCACGCTGGAGGACGAGCGCAGCCTGCCCCGCATTCTCCGCTCCCTCGGAATGGGCATCGCCTTCTCCGACGGCGCCAACTTCCGAGACATCGCCGATGCGAACCTGGCGATCGACGACGTGAAGCACAAGACGACGCTGCAGGTCGACGAAGAGGGTACCGAAGCGAGCGCGGCCACGGCCGTCGGCATCGGGGTGGTGTCCGTTCCGCCCGAGGTCGTCGTCGACCGGCCGTTCGTCGTGGCCATCCGGGAGAACCACTCGGGGACGATCCTCTTTCTCGGGACGGTCATGGACCCGACGGCGTAGCTCCCCACCTCGTTTCAAGTCTTCGCAAAGAGAGCGCCTGACGGGCGCGGTGTCCCGATTCGACCGGGCGCCGCGCCCGTTTGCGTTGACACAGATGCAGGGCGGCGGTTACCTTTCACGAACCGACTGGCCGACGTCATCTCCGGCTTCCCCCGGCGCCTCGACCCGGCGGCCGATCCTTCGATCCGTCTTCTACCTACCCAACGGCTCCCCCGTATGCCGCACCTATCCGACGAAGACCTCTACCTCTGGAACGAAGGCACCCACTACACAAGCTACGAAAAGATGGGGGCGCACCCGCAGGACGACGGAACGCAGTTCGCCGTCTGGGCCCCGAACGCCTACCGCGTGTCCGTCATGGGCGACTTCAACGGGTGGACCCCCGACGCGAACGTTCTGGAGAAACGAGACGGCGGCATCTGGGAAGGGTTCGTCGCCGGCGCCTCGCCCGGGGACAAGTACAAGTACCGCATCCAGGCGAACTACACCGAGTACGACCGCACCGATCCGTTCGCCTTCCGCATGGAGGCCCCGGCGCAGAACACCTACGAGGGGCTTTCCGCCATTATCACGGACCTGGACGGGTACGACTGGCAGGACGGCGACTGGATGGAGACCCGCGAGGGGCCCGGTAGCCTCGACGGACCGCTTTCGATCTACGAGGTGCACCTCGGGTCCTGGATGCATGAGGAACCGGGCCAATCGCTCGGCTATCGCGAGATCGCCGAACCGCTCGCCGACCACGTCGAGGAGCTCGGCTTCACCCACGTCGAGTTCATGCCCCTGGCCGAACATCCCTACTACGGGTCCTGGGGCTACCAGGTGCTCGGCTACTACGCCCCCACCTTCCGCTACGGCTCACCCGACGACCTCAAGTTTCTCATCGACACGCTGCATGAGCGCGGGATCGGCGTGATCATGGACTGGGTGCCGGGGCATTTTGCGACCGACCCGCAGGGACTCAGTTACTTCGACGGGTCCCACCTCTTCGAGTACGGCGACCCGCTCATGCGCTCCCATCCCGACTGGGGCACAAACGTCTTCGACTTCGGGAAGCCGGGCGTGCGCAGCTTCCTCATCTCCAACGCCCTCTTCTGGCTGGACGAGTACCACGTCGACGGCCTCCGCGTCGACGCCGTCGCCTCGATGCTCTACCGCGACTACTCCCGGGAGGGCGACTGGTCGCCGAACGTATACGGCGGACGCGAGAATCTGGAGGCGATCTCCCTGCTTCAGGACACGAACGAGCGGGTCTACGAGGAATTTCCGGAGGCACTCATGCTCGCGGAGGAATCCACCGCCTGGCCCGGCGTGTCCACCCCCGTCGACTACGGCGGACTCGGCTTCCTCTACAAGTGGAACATGGGGTGGATGCACGATACGCTCGACTACGTCGAGAAAGAGCCCGTGCACCGGCAGTACCACCACGGCGAGCTGACGTGGACGCTCTCCTGGGCTTTCTCCGAGAACTACACCCTGCCCCTCTCCCACGACGAGGTCGTGCACGGCAAGGAATCCCTCTGGGGCAAGATGCCGGGCGACGACTGGCAGAAGGCCGCCAACCTGCGGCTCCTCTACGCGCAGCAGTTCGGGCATCCCGGCAAGAAGCTCCTCTTCATGGGCGCAGAGTTCGGGCAGTACCACGAATGGAATCACGACCAGGAGCTGGAGTGGTGGCTGACCGAGAACGACCTGCACGCCGGCATCCAACAGTGGCTCGGCGACCTCAACCACCTCTATACCGAGCACCCTGCGCTCTGGAACGACGAGGAGGACGGGTTCGAGTTGATCTCGTACGACTACCGCGAGAACAGCGTCCTCGCCTACCTCCGCCGCAACGGCGACGAGGAGCTTCTCTTCCTGCTCAACTTCACGCCCGTGGTGCGATCCGACTACCGCATCGGGATGCCGGAGCCCGGCCGGTATGGGGTCCGCCTCAACAGCGACGCGGAGGTCTACGAAGGCTCCGGCGTCGGCCCCGCCGCCGTGCACACCGACGACGCCAGCGCCCACGGCCGCGACCAGAGCGCCGTCTTCACCCTCCCCCCGCTCGGCGCCCTCATCCTCGAGCGGGACGGGTAGGGCACGGGTTATTGGTCATTGGACATTGGTCATTGGTCACTGGGTATTGGGGACTGGGGTTGGGGACGGCACGGATCGTCGGGAGCCATCTGGGATGCGCCTTTCCCCATCCTCCATTCTCCATCCTCCATTCTCCACCCTCCATCCTCGATCCTCCACCCTCGATCCTCGATCCTCCATCATCCCTCCTCCCCGAAGACGGTTGCCACGACGGTGCGCCGGCCGTCGTGGTCGCGGTGTTCGTTGAGGTAGATGCCCTGCCACGTCCCGAACGCCGGGCGGCCGTTGCGGATGGGAATCGACAGGCTGGTATCGAGCAGCGAAGCCTTGATGTGGGCGGGCATATCGTCGGAGCCTTCGAGGGTGTGCTCGTAGTACGGCTGATTTTCGGGCACCATCTCGTTGAAGTGGCGCTCCATGTCGCCGCGCACGGCTGGACTCGCGTTCTCGTTGATCGTCAGGGACGCGGAGGTGTGCTGAATGAAGAGGTGCAACATGCCGACGGAGATCCGTTCGATCTCCGGGATCTGGTCGAGCACCTCGTCGGTCACGACGTGAAAGCCGCGGGGTTTTGCAGAAAGTCGAATGTCCGTCTGAATCCAAAGCAAGAGGAAAGACCGTTGATCGTTCAACTGCTACGAGTAGGCATTGCTACGACACGAGGAGCGATGCGGCCCTGGACCTATGAAGATCCGTTCTGACGTCCAGAGGCGTGAAGGAAAACGGTCCACACCCGAAAATCTTTACGTATTCTGCAAATGCTCCTCAGGCGTATCGTTTGATTCTCCTTTCGAGGAAGGCGGGCGACAAACCGCCCGTTTAGGTTTCCGTGGTTCGTTGGCCGAGGAGAAACCGGTGATTGCTCCGTGCACACGTACCTGTGGGTACGCGCCTGACAACGGGTGAGAGCGAGTGCAATTGTCGGTTGGAGTCTCCATTTGTCATCTGCCAACATACAACTCTTTCCTTTTTCCAATCGATCCTCAGGAACTCAAATGGCTTCCTCCTTACTCCTCCGGGGTGCAAAGTATGTATTCATCCTTGCGTGTCTTGTCCTTTTTACGGGGTGCACAAGCCGGATAGCCGACTTTACGCAAGTAAGCACACTCAACATTAACACCAGCGAGCAATACGAGAAAATTGGCTCAACAGAAGGGTCGCACGCGCAATGGTTCGGAGCATTTGACTTGAAGCTTGCCGTGGACGATGCTCTCGAGAACGCAGGGAGCGAAGCCACCTACTTAACCAATGCGCGGATCTTCACGACCAGCTACATTCTCCTTCCCCGAACGAAGGTAACGGTGACGGGAGACGCCTGGGCCCCGGTGAGCATGAGCGAGTCCAATGTGCCGGAAAGCGAGCGTTATGCCGTTGAGGTGACCGAGGAAGGGCGATTCCTCGTGAACGAAGACGGCTCCGACCGCGTGAAGATTACCGGTGCGAAGTAAGTCGCAGGCGTGACTATTTCCGACATCGTCTTTCCGGGATCGTCGGATACCCGCCTCGCGTCTCTGCATGGCAGGGATCGGATGTAATTCCCACGACGGACAAACATTCCCGGTGGGGGATGGCTCAGCGTGCCCGGTCGTCGTTTTGGCGACTGGGCACTCTTGGTTTGTAGGACCTCCTCGATCAGATCCCCTGCGTCGAGATATCCTGCGTCGTTTCCTCAGGAGATCACACTTCACATGATATGGGGGAGCGCGCGAGATGGGCTGGTACACCCCGTCTCTCCGAAGCAGCTTCTTCTTGACGCGGTTGCTTTCTGAAGCGGTTGCTTCCCGTGCGGGGGGCACAGACCCTTCTCGCACCCGATGCGTGGAAGGGGCGTGGTCGTGATCGCCAAGCAGCCCCTCGTTTCTTTCGGTAGGCTCCCTTTCGGTAGGGTGAGGCCATCCGATCCATCTCGCCGTGTGAGCGAGAAGATCGCACCTGGAGATCAGCGGAAGACCCGCGAAGCGTTTTTGCTGCATGGCAGCAACCGATGAAGGGCCGAATCCCCGACCTTTCCGTGCGGGGCGTGCCAACGGCGTAACACCGCCACGTCCGGCACGCACCGGTGCGGAGCAACCGCCCTCGCCCACCGATTGCGGACGGCTATCTGCCAGCGTCGGCTTCTCTCCACATGCGTCCCCGAACGGGCGTCATTCCGTGGAGGTCTCCGCCGCGACGCGGGTGGAGGTGAATGCGAGTCCCGCGATGCCGAGCAGGACGGTCAGGACGGCGATGACTTCCGCCTGCGTCACCTCCACCCCGAGGACGACGGCGGTGTTGTTGACGCGGATTTGCTCGATGAGGAAGCGCTCGACGCCGTTGAAGACGAGGTAGAGCGAGAACAACCATCCGCCCTGAAACGGGTGCTTCCGAACCGCCCAGAGGATGCCGGTGATGACGACGGCCATGGCGGTTTCGTAGAGCATCGTCGGATAGACACCGTCGGCCGCCGGACCGCAGTTTTCGATTCGGAGGGCGTCCTGCGTCATCGTGTTGCCCGCATCGAGGATGCTGCGGGGAAACGTCTCGCTCCACAGAAAGGCGGGGATCCAGTCGGGCTTCTCGGCGAGGTCGGAGCAGACGCCCCAGTCGCCGTCTCCGGCCAGGTAACAACCGATGCGGCCGATGCCGTAGGCCAGCATGAGTCCGGGCGCGACGGCATCGGCGAAGCGCGTCGTCGACAGGTCGCGGCGCCGGAGGTAGACGGCGATGACAAGGCCCGCAACGATGAGTCCGCCGTAGAAGGTCAACCCGGCCGTCGAGAAGATCATTGCCGACGGGTCGAGGACGAAGTCATTCAGGTTTTCCAAGATGTGGAAGATCTTGGCCCCGACGACGCCCGTGATTCCGGCGACGACCGCCAGGAAGCCGACGAGCACGGACGGGCTCGCCTCGGTCGTGCCCCGGCGCCCCTCCGCATCCACCCGCACGCCGCCGATGTGTCCGGCGCCGTACATCCGGTCGAGCTCGCGGCCGGTCAGCCAGGCGCCGACGAGAATGGCGACGGCCACCATCAGCCCGAACGAGTAAATCGGAACGGGGAACTCGACCCCGAACAGGTCGACGAAAAGATCGCTGATCCGAGGGTACACGAGGCGATATCCGGTTGTAGATGGTGGATTGTGGACGGGGTGTCAGGCCGATCGGAGATGCGGGTGCATTCCCACGCGTGTACCGGTGCAGCTTCCGTTGCGAGAGCACGACGCTCCAGTTGTGCCTACCCAACCGTGTCGTCGATCTCGAAGTCGGCGGACCGGGCCCGCGGCACGCGACGACGATTCACGATCAGGCGATCGGGATTTCGCCGGCATCGCTGCGCTCGCGCACCTCACGGCCTCCTGAAGCAAAACCTCGAACCCAACAACTCGCAACACCCCCCACAACACACAACCCGCAACCCTTACGCCGTTGCGCGGTCGGTCAGGTAGTCGGTGAGCTCCGCGAACGGCACCTCCGTCTGCTCGCCGCTCTCCATGTGTTTGACCGTGGCGGCCTCGGCCTCCAGCTCGTTGCCGCCGATGATGAGGGTGTAGGTGGCATCCTGCCGGTTGGCCTCGCGCATTTGGGCCTTGAGGGAACGTCCTTTCATGTCGAAGGCCACGTGCAGACCCTCGCGGCGCAGCGTCTGCGTGGTGCGGAAGACCCAGCGGGCGGCGTCATCGCCCAGTGCGGCGAGGAAGACGTCCGGGCGGTCCGGCTCCGGGAGGCGGTCGGTGTCGAGGGCCAGGAAGAGGCGTTCCATCCCGGCCGCATAGCCGATCGCCGGAACGGGCTCGTCGCTGCCGATCTCCTGCGCAAGCAGGTCGTAGCGACCGCCGCCGGCGAGGGCGCTCTGCGCGCCGAGGCTCGGACTCTCCAGTTCGAAGGCCGTGCGCGTGTAGTAGTCGAGGCCGCGGACGAGGTGCGGATCTTCGTCGTAGGCGACGTCGAGTTCGTCCAACAGCCCCTTGACCTCCTCATAGTGCGCCCGGTCTTCGTCGCGTACGTAGTCGGTCAGGATCGGCGCATCCCGCAGGAGGTCCTGCTCGTGGTCGAGCTTGGTGTCAAGGATGCGCAGCGGGTTCGTCTCGAGGCGGCGCCGGGAGGTATCGGAGAGTTCGTCGGCGTAAGGCTCCAGGTAGTCAACAAGGTCGCTCACGTACGCGCTGCGGGCCGCGGGCATCCCCAGCGTGTTGATCCGCAGGCGGGTGTCGTCGATGCCGAAGGCGTCGTAGATCGCCATCATCGAGGCGATCGTTTCGGCATCGGCGCGGGCGTCGTCGGCCCCGATGACCTCGACGCCGAACTGGTGAAACTGGCGGTAGCGCCCCTTCTGCGGCTTCTCCGCTCGAAAGCAGGGGCCGACGTAGAAGAGCTTCTGCACGCCGCCGCGCTGGTCGAGGTGATGCTGCAGGTAGGCCCGCATGACGGGGGCGGTGATTTCCGGACGCAGCACGTACTGCGTGTCCGACCGCTCGAAGGCGAACATCTCCTTCTGGACGATGTCCGTGTTCTGACCGACGCCGCGGGCGACGAGCTCCGTGGGCTCGAAGATGGGCGTCCGGATCTCCTCATAGTTGTAGCGGCGCATCACGTCGTCGATGACAGACTCGACCGCCTGCCATTCGGCGCTGCTGGCAATGCGGGTCTCTCCCTCCGTGTAGGCGTCCGGGAGAATGTCGAAGGTGCCGCGGATATTCTGAAATGATGTACTCACGCAGATCGGTAAGTCAGGTGGTGAGGGAAATGGCGGTGTCGGGTACTGGGATTCGGTACTCGGTATTGGGTACTGGGGATTGGTCACTGGACACTGGGCATTGGGCACTGGACATCGGTCACGGGGAACGGCCTGTGCGCCAGGTGCCCCGCGCGTCCAAGGCGTCCAGAGCCTCCAAAGCGTCCCCGCGTCCAAAGCCCCCATGCCCCCACACTCCCACACTCCCGATCCCCCTTCATCCGCGAAGGTCTTTTTCTCCCCGGCTCAAAATGTCGATGACCTTCTGCGCATCGGTCGCCTGCAGGAGGGCGTCGCGAAGGTCGTCGCGGCTGGCGAGGCGAGAGATGCGGCCCAGGATTTTGATATGCTGCGACTTGTCTTGCTCCGGGCCGACGAGGAGGAGAACGAGGCGAACCGGCTGGTCGTCGATCGCGCCGAACTCCACCGCCTCAGCGGTGGTCGCGAAGGCGGCGACGGTTTCGGTGGCGGCCTCTGACTTCGCGTGGGGCAGCCCGAGGTTCTTGCCGACGCCCGTGGACATCATTTCTTCCCGCTCGAAGACGGCGGTGCGCACCGCTTCGAGGCGGTCGATGGCTTCGTGATCCCGAAGCATGTCGACCATGGCATTGATCACCTCGTGCTTGGAGGAGCCGGGCAGGCCGATGCGAATTCGCTCCGGGCTCAAGAGCTGGTTGATTTCGGTGGTCTGCGTCGGCGGCATACGCACGGGGTGCCTGGTGCAAGCGCGGCGGAGGTCGCGGAGCGTCTCTTCATCTCCGGTCGGGGTACGGAAGCCGGGGCGTCCGTGTTCGTCGGAAGAGGCGGTCTGCCCTCTTCTTTCGCGCAAAAAAGACGCCCGATCCCGGCGGTCCGGCTCGTGTCTGCCACTGCCGGGCGTTGCGCCGAGAGGACGACGCTCCGGCCGGCGCCCCTATCCCTCCACCTCTCGAATTCGATCAAGAACGTCTCGGATGTCGTCGGGCGCGTCGATGGCAAACTGTCGGTGGGCCCCGGTGGTCGGATGCTCGAAACCGAGACGGAAGGCGTGCAACGCAGGGCGTCCGAGATGCTGGAGGAGACGATCGAAGAAGCGGCGCCGCGGGCCGCTCTGCGTGCCGAAGCGAACGGTGTCGCCGCCGTACTTCGGGTCGGCGAGAACGGGATGGTTGCTTTCGGCGGCGTGGACGCGAATCTGGTGGGTGCGCCCGGTTTCCAGTTCGAAGTCAACGACGGAGAGGTGGGCGAGGTGCTCGACCGTCTCGTAGTGCGTGGTGGCCGCTTTGCCGCGGTCGTCGGGCACGACGGCCATGCGCTGCCGGTGATGCGGATCGCGGCCGATGGCCCCGGTCAGCGTTCCCGCCGGCGGGTCGAGGGTCCCCCACACGATCGCGCGGTAGCGACGGTCGACCGTATGGGCCTTGAACTGCTCCGCAAGATGCCGGTGCGCGCGGTCGCGCTTCGCCACCACAAGAAGGCCCGACGTCCCCTTGTCCAACCGGTGCACGATTCCCGGCCGCACGACCGGATGGTCCGGGCGCTCCGGCAGCGCGTTGATCATCGACAGACCAACCGCTTCGTCCGTCGCCGCATCGGGGTCATCGTCGGCCGCAACCCCCGCGCCCCCGACGTGGTGCAGGAGGGCGTTGACGAGCGTCCCGCTCCGGTGCCCCGGTGCCGGATGCACGACCATCCCGGCAGGCTTGTTGACGACGAGCAGGTCGTCGTCTTCGTGGACGACGTCGAGCGGAATCGGCTCGGGGTCGGCCTCAAGCGGAGGCTTGCGGATGAGGCGAAAAACGATCTCATCGCCCGGCTCGACGGGGTAGGACTTCGCCACGTCGCGGCCGTTCACCTTCACGTGCCCCTTCCCGATGGAGCGCTGAATCTTTGTGCGCGACGTCTCCGGGTAGAAGCGCGTCAGGTACTTGTCGATCCGAATGCCCGCGTCTTCGTCGGGCACGACGATCTGCGCCGCCGCCCCTTCGCGCTCCACGTCGGCGGCATAGTCGGTCGGATCGAACGAGTCGGGCGTGGGCATGAGAGACGGGTTCTGGGTGGTGGGGGATGCGTCAAGAGTCAACGTTCACCGCTCATTGTTCATTGTTCAATATTCATTGTTCAATGACCAATGCTCAATGACCAATCTGCAATGTGCAATCCTCCCTCCCCATCGCGTTCACACTGCGACCGGGTCGAAGGCATCGACGACGTCGAGGACGCGGTCCATTTCGTCGATCGTGTTGTAGTAGTGCGGGGCGAAGCGGAGCTTTCGGTTGCGGAGGGCGCCGGTGATGTCATGATCCATGAGGTGCTCGAAGAGCGCCTCCGGCGCCTCCGGGGTGATCGTCACGATGCCGCTGGCGGCGTCCGGATCCGCACTTCCGTACCGCCGGTAGCCGCGCTCGGCGAGTCCCTCGGCGAGGTGACGGGCATTGGCGAGGATCCGGTCTTCGCACCGGGACGGCCCCGCCTCCAGGTACATCCCGAGGGAGGCGTGCAGGGCGGCGATCCCGGTGTTGTTCGTCGTTCCGATCCGGAACCGGGTGGCGTCGTCGTGGAAGGACAGGTCGTAGTCGTCGAGGTTCTCCCAGTCGACCGGGCCGTGCAGCCAGCCGGCCGGCGGGTCGATCTTTTCCTGCATCGCCTCGCTGCAGTAGAGAAAGCCGCTTCCCTGCGTCGCCATCAACCACTTGTGGCCGCCGCAGGCAAGGAAGTCGATGCCGGCCGCCTCCACGTCCAGTTCCAGCGCCCCGAGGCCCTGAATGGCGTCGACGCAGAAGTGCACGTCGCGGGCCGCACAGAGATCCCCGATGGCCGACAGGTCGGCGCGGAATCCGGAGAGAAACTGCACCCAGGAAACCGACACGAGGCGCGTTTCGGGACGGATCGTCTGCTCGACGTCCTCCACCGTGAAGGTACCGTCCTCCGTAGGAATGAAGTCTACGGCCACGCCCTCCGACTCCAGGTTCAGGAACGGATAGACGTTGGTGGGGAACTCCCCGTCCGGCACCGCGATCCGGTCGCCGGGCCTCCAGTCGAATCCGCGGGTCAGGACGTTGAGGGCGGTTGACGTGTTCGGCATAAACTCAACGCGTCCGGCGTCCGTCCCCAGCACCCGGGCGAGCCGCTCCTTCGTCTCCGCGAGGACCGGCTGGAAGGCGGTAAAGTTGTCGATCGGCGCATCCGGCGCCGCCCCGTGCCGCTCGTCCAGGTAGTCGTTGATCGCGTCGCGGACGGGCCGGCTGATCGGACTCGTCGCCGCGTGATTCACGTACGTCTGGTTCTCGACGTGCGGAAACTGGCGACGCAGGTCACGGAGAGTCATAAGCGCGCAGAGCTTTCGGGAAACGACGGCGAAATACTGGTACGGGAAGCGGGGACGTTGGTTTGGGCGGGAGCG
>CAKZLV010000163.1 GCA_937127285.1 uncultured Bacteroidota bacterium | reverse complement strand
GCCATTCAGGGCATCGAGGCCGACACGTACCGCAGCGGCGACGACGAGTACGACATCACCGTCCGCCTCCGCAAGGCGGATCGCCAGAGCCTCGAGAGCCTCGAAAGCCTGACCGTCACGAACGTGCGCGGCCAGCAGATCCCGCTCACCTCGGTGGCCGATATCGAAGAGGGCCGGGGGTTCGGCTCCATCACCCGCATCGACCAGAACCGGGTCGTTACGGTCTCCGGCGACGCGGCGCCCGGCTACAACGGCCCGGAGGTGCTCAACCGCGTGCAAAACGAGCTGACCGAGTACCGGCAGGCCCTCCCTCCCGGCTACACGCTCGACTACACCGGCGGCAATGAGGACCAGCAGGAGTCGTTTGGATTTCTGACCACGGCCCTCTTGATCGGCGCCTCGCTCATCCTCCTGATCCTGATCATCGAGTTCAATTCGATCAGCGCGCCCTTCATCATCATGGTCGCCGTCGGCCTGAGTATGATCGGGGTCCTGCTCGGCCTCATCCTGACGCGCACGCCCTTCAATCTCTTCACGTTCATCGGCATCATCGCCCTGGCCGGCATCGTGGTGAACAACAACATCGTCCTGGTCGACTACATCATGCAGCTTCGCGGTCGCGGAGACGGGAAGCAGGATGCGATCATCGAAGGCGGCGCCACCCGCCTGCGCCCGGTGCTGCTGACGGCCCTGACCACCATCCTCGGCCTCGTGCCGCTCACCTTCGGGATCAACATCGACTTCGTGGGCCTCCTGGCCGACTTTGCCCCCAACTTCGAGTTCGGAAGCGAGAACACGCAGTTCTGGGGACCGATGGGAACGGCGATCATCTCGGGACTGACGTTCGCCACGTTCCTCACCCTCGTGATCGTGCCGGTGATGTACTCCACCTTCGACTCGATCAGCCTGCGGGTGACCCAGGCCTTCGGTGGAAGCGCCGAGGACGCCGCCATCGTGAGCGACACCGTCGTCACCGACAGCCTTCTGGAGGAAGAAGCCGCCGGAAACGGATCTCCCGCCGGCGAGCCCTCCCCGGATGCGACCGACGACCGGCCAGCAGGCGACGGTCCCGCTCCGGCCGGCGACGGAACGCCGACGGACGAGCCCGCCTCCGTTCCCGATGAACCGACGCGGCCCTGACCGGGCCGGTACCGGTCGGCGACGGCTCCCCGCCCCGCGTCCAGCGCCTTTCGCTGCGGTCTCCCGCCGATCCCGCCTCCCATTTTCCTCGCCGGAAAACTCCGGCGAGGGACGGTCGTAAAGGTATGTCCGGATTTCCTGCCGGTGCGACCGCCGACCGGTCCCCTCCCGCCTCGACGGGGTCTCTCCAACCGTGGGACCGTTCCGCGGCTGCTCCGACAACTTCCTTCGCGGCCATGTACGTTTCTCCCGCTTCCCACCCAACCTCGACGGCGTTCTCCTGTCTGCAGGAGACGAACGTCGCAACGTCTCTTCTCTGCCGCCGGGGACGGCGGCTTCCCGTCCTGGCCTGGACGCGGACCATCGTTCTGCGAACGTGAGCGAGCCCGCCCGGCCTCTCGGCTTGCTCCTCGCCGTGCCGAGCCCCGTTTCAACCGGCGCTCCCTGCGTCTTCGACCGGCCCACGGATCGGTTCCCTGCTTCGCCCGGACCCCGTCCGTCCCGACCCTCCCCGTTGAGCGAGCCGAGCAGCGCCCGTTCGGCCCATCCGTCTCGCTCGGCTGCTGCCCACGTCCCTCTCCCTGTACATGGTTCTTCTCCTCCTCTACGTTGCTCTGGCTCTGGGTGTATCGTTTCTGTGCTCCATCATGGAGGCGGTTCTCTTGAGTGTGACCCCGTCCTACGTCGCCGCCTTCGAGCGGGACCAGGACGCCGCCATCGGGGAGCGCCTTCGCCGCCTCAAGGAGGACATCGATCGTCCGCTCTCCGCCATCCTCAGCCTCAACACCATCGCGCACACCGTGGGGGCCGCCGGCGCCGGCGCTCAGGCGGCGATCGTGTTCGGGGAAGCCTACACGGGCGTCATCGCGGGCGTCCTCACCCTGCTTATCCTCGTCCTCTCCGAGATCATTCCGAAAACCCTCGGGGCGGTGTACTGGAAAACCCTGGCCCCGACGGTCGTTCGGATTCTGGTGCCGACGATCTTCCTCATGTGGCCGCTCGTGAAGCTTTCGCAAGGCATTACGTACTTGCTCTCGCGCGAGGAGGAGGAAGCAACCTTCAGCCGGGAAGAGTTTACCGCCATGGCCGAACTCGGCGAGGAAGAGGGGGTCTTCGAGGAGAAGGAGTCGCGCATCCTGCGCAACCTTTTCCGCTTCAACTCGCTGCGGGTCAAGGACGTGATGACCCCGCGTACGGTCGTCTTCGACCTTTCGGAGGAGAAGACGATCAAAGACGTGGTGGAGGAGCACGACGAGTTTCGCTTCTCGCGCATCCCGGTATACGACGAAGATCGGGACGACGTGACCGGCTACGTGCTCAAGGACGAGATGCTGCTGCGCGCCGCGCAGGAAGAGCACGACACGCCCCTGCGCACGATCGCCCGCGAGATCCTCGTCGTTCGCGAAACGCTGGCCCTGCCCGACCTGCTTGAACGCCTCCTCGACGGCCTGGAGCACATCGCGCTGGTCGTCGACGAGTACGGCGGCATGGCGGGCATCGTCACCATGGAGGACGTCGTGGAGACGCTGCTCGGCCTCGAAATCGTCGACGAGGCCGACTCGGTCGAGGACATGCAGGCCCTCGCCCGGCAGCAGTGGTTCAAGCGCGCGAAAGACCTCGGCATGGTGCCGGACGACCTCGAACCCACCACCGCCCGCGAGATCGCCGCCGAGCTCTCGGCCGAGGAGAACCCGATCGTCCACTACGGCATCACCGGCGAGGGCGTCCCGTCCGACTCCTCCGACGCGCCGACGCCGGAAGAGAAACGCGAGGAAAAAGTGGACGAGTAGGGGATTATCGAATGCGGATTTTCAATTGCAAATTGGCAATTGCAAATTGGCAATCCGAGAGAATGGGCCGTGACCGCCCCACGATCAGCGGACTCTGCTCTCTGACTCTACATCGGAGTTCGATAGGTGTCCCCCAATTTGCACGTTGCACGTTGCCATGCCCCAATCCCTGCCCTCCGCATGAAATCCGCTTCCGAGCTGCCGGACAGTCCCCTGCGCACGTTCGACCGGCCGCCGGTTCCGGAGCCGGAGGCCATCGACGACGTCTACCTCATCGGGATCTGCGGTACGGGGATGGGAGCTCTGGCCGGACTCTTCCAGGAGGCCGGCAAGCGCGTCCGCGGCTCCGACGAGGCGGCGTACCCGCCGATGAGCACGCACCTGGCCGATCGGGGCATCCCGGTTCTGGAGGGCTACGACCCGGCCCACCTCGATCCCGCTCCCGACCTCACGATCGTCGGCAACGCCTGCACGCCCACGCATCCGGAGGCGGCCGCCGCTCGCGAGCAACGACTGCCGCAGCAGTCCTTCCCCGAAGCCCTCGCCCACTCGTTTCTGACGGACGACCGCCATTCGGTCGTGGTTGCGGGAACGCACGGCAAGACGACCACGACCGGCCTGCTCGTCCACACACTTCACGCAGCGGGAACAGACGCCGGCTTCCTGATCGGCGGCGTGATGCAGGACCGCGAGCAGAGCTACGGCCTCGGCACCGACGCCCCCTTCGTCGTTGAAGGCGACGAGTACGACAGCGCCTACTTCGACAAGCGGCCCAAATTCCTGCACTACCGCCCGGATACGGCGGTCGTCACGTCGATGGAGTTCGACCACGCCGACATCTACGACGACGCCGACGACTACCGAGAGGCCTTCGAGGCCTTTGCCGGGTTGGTTCCGGCCGACGGGCTCCTCGTCCTCTGCGGAGACGACGACCGGGTTCGCGCCCTGGCGTCCGTGACCGATGCACGCGTCCGGACCTACGGCCTCGATGCCGGCACCGACGTGCGGGCGGCGAACCTCCAGCCGACGGCCGACGGGCAGGCGTTCGACCTGATCGTGGACGGGACCGACCGCGGCACGGTCGCCCTCCCGATGCACGGGCGGTACAACGTCCGCAATGCCCTCGCCGTCGCCACCGTCCTGCTCGACCGCGGGCACGACGCGGACGCCATTCGCGACGGGCTGTCGTCGTTCCCCGGCATGAAGCGCCGGCAGGAGGTGCGCGGCGAACCGGGCGGGGTGCTCGTCCTCGACGACTTCGCCCACCACCCCACCGCCGTTTCCGCCACGATCGACGGCATCCGCCGCGCCTACCCCGACCGGCGCCTCGTCGCCGTCTTCGAGCCCCGCTCCAATTCCAGCCGCCGCAAGGTCTTTGAGGATGCCTACGGGCGCGCGCTCACCGGGGCCGACGCCGCTTTTCTGAAGGCCCCGCCCGTCCGCCACAACGACGACGCCGGGGCGATGCTCGACCCGGAGGCCGTCGTGCGCTCCCTGGAGGCATCCGGCACCCCCGCCCGTGCGTTCGCAGACACCCCGGCACTCCACTCCGCCCTCGTCGATGCTTTGCGGTCCGGAGATGTCGCTCTCCTCATGAGCAACGGGAGCTTCGACGGGCTCCCCGCCCACCTCGTCGACGCCCTCCACCGGCGATCGAACGGATAGCGTCGTCCGGCAAGCGGGCGCGGGCCCTCCCGGTCGCGCAATTCGCCGAACGGCCGGACCTCCAACCGGGGTTACCCGTCCGATGGATATCGGTTTTGTACGGTTTTCCGCCGACGGAGACCGCCCCGGTCCGCCCCCCCTTTTCTTCGCGGCGGTTTCCCTTGCCGGCGAGAACCGGTCACCTCGGACGGCGTCTTCGTCTGCTTCTCGGAGTCATGCGTTGATCCGCAAGACGTCGGTCGCCGAACAGGTCTTTTCGTGCCGTGTCGCCGTTCTCCCATCGCTTATGCCGGCCCTTCTCGCCGCTTCTTCCCCCGTCCTCGCTCTCCTCTGGGTCGTGGGCCAGTCGCTGCCCGCCGTGACGACGGACATGCTCGTCGTGATGGGGATCGTTTTGCTGGCGCTCGGGCTGTTCATCTCCGAGGTCCTGCCCATCGACGTGACGGCGCTCGGGCTCATGGTGATCGTGATGCTGCTGGAACCCTGGACGCACGTCGGCCCGTCGGACGGGATCTCCGGGTTTGCCAGCACCGCCACCATCACGGTCCTCGCCATGTTTATCCTCAGCGAAGGCGTGCGGCGAACCGGGATCCTTGTGCGCCTGGGAAATGCGATTGTGCGGCGGGCGCGAGGGAACTTCCTCAAGCAGTACACAGCCGTGATCGGCCTCTCCGGCGCCACGGCCGGCTTCATCAACAACACCCCCGTGGTAGCGATGATGATTCCGATGGTGATGAACATGGCCCGGAAGACACGCACGTCCCCGTCGAAGCTGCTCATCCCGGTCTCCTTCGCGTCGATGATGGGCGGAATGCTCACCTTGATCGGCACATCCACCAACATTCTGGCGTCCGACGTCAGCGCGCGACTGCTGGGTCGCCCGTTCTCGATGTTCGAGTTCACCGCGCTGGGGGGTCTCGTCCTCATCAGCGGTGCGGTGTACCTCATCGTCGCCGGCCGGCACCTGCTGCCCGAACGCATCAAGCCGGAAGAGGACCTGACGGAGGAGTTCGCCCTGAGCGGCTACCTGACCGAGGTCGTGGTCACGGAGGACTCGCCGCTCGTCGGGTCGACCGTGCAGCAGGGACTCGCGAGCCTGAACGTGGACGTCGACATCGTCCAGATGATACGGGACCGCGAGGCCTTCCCGGCCCCAATTACGATCAAGCAGTTTCGCCCCGGAGACGTGTTGATGCTGCGGGCACGGCGCGACGTGCTCCTGAGCCTTATGAAGACCCAGCGCCTGGAGCCGATTGTCAAAACGAAGATCACGGCCGACGACTTCGATTTGCAGGAACAGGGGGAGCAGCTCGTTGAACTTGTCCTGCTGTCAGACAACCGCCTCATCGGCGAAACCCTCCGCTCCGTCAGCTTCGCGCAGCGCTACGACGCCCTCGTGCTGGCCATCCGCCGGCAGGGAGCCACGATCCAGGAGCGCATCGACGGCATGCCGCTGAAAGGCGGGGATACGCTCCTCGTGCAGGCATCCGAGCGCTCGCTCCGCCGGTTCACTGCCAACCGGACGTTCGTCGTCGTACAGGACGTTGACGACGCCGAGGTCCGTCGCGATAAGATTCCGCTGGCCCTCGGCATCGTAGCGGCCGTCGTCGGGTTGGCCGCGCTCGACGTCATGCCGATCGTCGTATCGTCCCTCCTCGGCGTCGTCGCCATGATCATCACCGGCTGCCTCCGCCCCACGGAGTTGTATCCGGCGGTGGACTGGAGCGTGATCGTGCTGCTCGCCGGCGTGATTCCGCTCGGGATGGCGCTGGAGCGCTCCGGCGGGGCCGTCTACCTGGCGTCCTTCACCGCCGGCATATCCGAAACCCTTCCTCCGTTCCTGCTTCTGCTTCTCTTCTACCTGTTCACCACGCTGATCACCAACGTGATCAGCAACAATGCCAGTGTCGTTCTGATGGTGCCGGTGGCGGTGGAGGCGGCCGCCCTGACCGGATCCGACCCGTTCGCCTTCGTGCTCTCGGTCACGTTTGCCGCCAGCACCGCCATGCTGACGCCCGTCGGCTACCAAACGAACCTGATGGTGTACGGCCCCGGCGGCTACCGCTTTACCGACTTCTTCCGCGTCGGCGCCCCCCTGCAGCTCCTTCTTGCGTTCGTCACCTGCGGCGGCATCTACCTGCTGTGGGGGGTGTAGGGGGTTGGGTTGAGGGTTTTGGGTTGGGGAGTGTGGGTTGGGGGTG
>CAKZLV010000162.1 GCA_937127285.1 uncultured Bacteroidota bacterium | reverse complement strand
TCCATCTTCCATCCTCAACCCTCTACCCCCTACCCCCCTCCTCCCGTTCCCCGGTGGCCATGAGTTCGCGGGCGCTTTCGAGGGCGGCGTCGGTGATGTCCGTGCCGCTAATTAGGGTGGCCACCTGAGCTGCTTGCTCCTGCGGGTCGAGGCGACGGATCTGCGTCTTCGCCTCTTCGTCCTCGACGACCTTCTCGACCTTGAAGTGGGTGTCGCCGAGGGCGGCGATCTGCGGGAGGTGGGTGATCGTGATGATCTGGTGGTAGCGCGCCAGGTTGTACATGCTCTCCCCCACGCGCCGCGCCATGTCGCCGGAGATGCCGGTGTCGATCTCGTCGAAGACGAGGATCGGGAGGCGCTCGGACTTCGCCAGGATCGTCTTGAGCGCGAGCATGATCCGGCTGATCTCGCCCCCGGACGCCACCTGCGTGAGGGGTTTCGGCGGGATGCCGACATTCGTGGAGATATAGAACTCGACCTGGTCCATCCCCCGCCGAAACGCCCGGTAGGTCGCGTCGCCCTCGCCGGATTCGTCCTTCGGCTGGATCCAGCCGTCGTCGCTTTCCTGCCGGGAGAAGCGTACCTCGAAGGTGCTGTCCGGCATCCCCAGCGTTTCCAACTCCGCCACGATCGCGCCCTCGATCCGCTCGGCCACCTCGCGGCGCTTGGCGGAGAGGCGCTGCGCGGCGTCGGTGAGTTCGTCTTTCGCCTCCTCGATCTGCGCATCCAGCCGTTCGAGGTTCCCCTCGAAGTCTTCGGCCAGGTCGTACTTCTCGCCGATCTCTTCCCGGTGGTCGAGGACGGCCTCGAGCGTGCCGCCGTACTTCCGCTTCAGCTTTTCGATCTCGGTGATCCGCTCGCGAATTTCCTCCAGGCGCTGCGGGTTGAACTCGATGTGGGCGTTGTAGTCCTGCAGGAAGTTCGCCAACTCGCTGACGATGATCGTCGCCGTCTTGACCTCTTCGAGCTGCTCCTCGAAGTCGTCGTCGATGCGGGCGAGGTCCTGCAGCTCGTTGCGCGCCACGACGAGCTGGTCGTGCACGGCGTCCTCGCTCTCGTAGAGCATCTCGTAGAGCTGCGAGGTCGACGAAAAGAGGTGCTCGGCGTTTTCGAGCACCCGCCGCTCGGAATGCAGCTCGTCCTCCTCGCCCGGCTGCGGGTCGACGTCGTCGATTTCCTGGATCTGAAACTCGTACAGCTCCTTCTGCTGCCGGAGCTCGCGCTCGCGGGCCGCCAGCGCGTCGCGTTCTTCGACGAGCTCGTCCACGCGGTCGTACTTGGACTGGTAGTGCTCGACGAGACCGCCGAGCCCGCCGAAGCTGTCCAGGAGCCGCAGGTGCTCATCCGTGTCCAGCAGGCTCTGGTGCTCGTGCTGCCCGTGCAGGTCGATGAGCTGGGCGCTCACCGCCCGCATCACGTCGAGCGTCGCCGGCGTGTCGTTGATGAAGCCGCGACTGCCCCGATCGGTGATCTGCCGGCGCAGGATGATGCGCGGCAACGGCTCCGTGTCGATCTCGTTCGCCTCCAGCTTCGCCCGGATGTGGTCGGTGTCGGCGTCGTCGAAGATGCCTTCCACCACCGCCTTCTTCGCCCCGGTGCGGACGACGTCCGTGTTCGCCCGCTCTCCCAGAATCATGCTCAGCGCGCCGAGGAGAATGGACTTTCCCGCTCCCGTCTCTCCCGTCAGGATATTGAGGCCGCTCCCAAACTCCAGTTCGAGCTCCTCAATCAAGGCATAGTCCCGAACGTAGAGAGACTGCAGCATGATGATCGTCGATTGTCGATTCGATGATTCAGTCTGTCAATATAGCCATCAATCACCGAATCACCGAATCATCCAATCGAGAGTAGAGGAGGAAACGATCGGGAGGGGCCGAGCGCGGCGAATCGCAGCGAGGCCGGGTCAAGAAACCCGCGTCCAGCCCTGTTTGATCTTCTTCTTGGCGTACTTCCACTTCATCTCCGTCTTCTCGCCCGTCTGGTTGTTGCGGACGGTGACGTACTCGTTGCGCCCCGGCTCGTCGGCAACGGTCACCGGCTCACGCTTCTCCTGCGTCGGGTCGCGCTCGGCGGCCTCGTTCTGCCCGCCGCCGTCGCCGCGCACGGCGTAGTCGGGCTGGGCGGAGTCGTGCTGGCTCTGGGCGCGGGCGCGGTCGAGCTTGCTCTTCGGCCCTTCGCCGCTCGTCTGCACCTGGTCGTCAACGACCGGGCCGCTCTTCATGACCATGGAGACAACCTCGCGGCCAATCTCGCTCATCATGTCGGCGAACAGCTCGTAGGCTTCCATCTTGTACTCGACGAGCGGGTCCTTCCGGCCGAAGGAGCGCAGGCCGATGCCTTCCTTCAGTTCGTCGAGTTCACGCAGGTGCTCCGTCCACTTCTCGTCGATCACCTGCAGCATCGCGGCCCGCTCCAGGGCGTCGTTGATCTCCTGCCCGTTCGTTTCGAGGGCCTCGTCGACGTCGGCCACGGCGCGCAGCATCTTCTGCCCGTCCGTGAAGTCGACGAAGACACGCTCGATCATGTCGTCGCCCTGTTCCTCCTTCAGCGACTGCAGGGTCTGGTGGAAGGGCTGGGCGATGTTGGCGCGCTTCTGGTCGTAGAACTCAGTGACCTTGTCGTAGATGTGGTCGACGACGCCGTCCTCGCCGAGCTGGACGAACTGCTCGCGGTCCATCTCGATCTCGAAAGCCAGATGGCGCAGGATGTCCTCGCGAAGCCCAGCGATGTTGCCTTCGCCGTAGTGGCGCTCGACGAGCGCCTCGATGAACTCGTAGAGCATCGAGAGCACCTGGCCGTGGAAGCGGTCGCCGGTGAGGGCGCGGCGGCGGCGCTCGTAGATGACCTTGCGCTGCTCGTTCAGAACGTCGTCGTACTCGAGCTGGCGCTTCCGGATCGCGAAGTTGTTCTGCTCGACCTTCGACTGGGCGCGCTTGATGGACTTGTTGATCCAGGGGTGCGTAATCACCTCCCCTTCCTCGATGCCCATCTTGTCCATCACCTTCGCCACGCGGTCGGAGCCGAAGAGGCGCATCAGTTCGTCTTCGAGGGAGACGAAGAACTGGCTCTCGCCCGGGTCGCCCTGCCGGCCGGCGCGTCCGCGCAGCTGCAGGTCGATCCGGCGGCTCTCGTGCCGCTCCGACCCGATGATCGCCAAGCCGCCGAGCTCGCGGACCTCGTCGCTGATCTTGATGTCCGTTCCGCGACCGGCCATGTTCGTGGCGATCGTGACGGCGCCTTTCTGCCCGGCCTCGGCAACGATCTGCGCCTCCTGCTTCGCCCGGTCCTGCTTGGCGTTGAGGACGTTGTGGCGGATGCCCTCTCGCTTCAGCATGCGGCTGAGGGTCTCGGATGCCTCCACAGAGGCCGACCCGACGAGCACCGGCTGGCCGCGGTCGTTGTACTGCTCGATCCGCTCGATGATGGCACGGTACTTCTCGCGCTTCGTCTTGAAGACAAGGTCGTCCTTGTCGTCGCGGCGCACCGGCTCGTTGGTGGGCACGACGACCACGTCGAGGTCGTAGATCTCGCCGAACTCTTCCGCCTCCGTCTCCGCCGTTCCGGTCATGCCGGACAGCTTGTCGTACATGCGGAAGTAGTTCTGCAGCGTGACGCTGGCGTAGGTCTGCGTGGCCGACTGCACCTCGACTTCCTCCTTCGCCTCGATGGCCTCGTGCAGACCCTCGGAGTACCGGCGGCCCTCCAGGACGCGACCGGTGTGCTCGTCGACGATCTGCACCTTGCCGTCCTCGACGATGTACTCGTCGTCTTTCTCGTACAGGGTGAAGGCCTTCAGCAGCTGCTCAATGGCGTGCAGGCGCTCGGCCCGCTCGGAGTAGGTGTTGTAGACCTCGCGCTTTTTCTCCTGCAGCTCCTTCTCGAGCTCGCGCTTGTCGTTCTGATACTTGTTGTCTCGCTTCCGGTCGGAGAGGTCGTCGCGCTGCTTGAGGTCCTCTTCGAGCTGCTCGACCTTGCGCTTGTACGCGTCTTCGATCTCGGCCACCTCCTCGCCGACGACGGGCAGGACGTAGAGGTCGCGGTCGGTGTCCATGACCTTGGCCATGTAGTCCTGGCCCTTCTCGGTCATTTCGATGGTGCGCTGCTTCTCGTCGATCGAGAAGTAGAGCACCTCGTCGACCTCCGGCATGCGCTTCGCATTCTCCTGCAGGTAGAAGTACTCGGTCTTCTGCCGCAGGCGCTCGATGCCGGGGCGCTGCAGGAGCTTCTGCAGCCGGCGGTTCTTCGGGTATCCGCGGGAGGCGCGCAGAAGGGCCAGCCCGGCCTTGTCTTCCAGCTCCTGCGCCCGGCCGGAGTCGCTCGCTTCTTCGGCGTTCTCCTTCTCGTCGAGGTAATCCTCGGCCTCCTTCGCCAGCTTGCGAACGAGCTTGCGCTGGGCCTGAACGAGCTTCTCGACCGGGTCGCGCAGCTCGCGGTACTGGGTGTTTTCCTGGTCGGGCACCGGACCGCTAATAATGAGCGGCGTGCGGGCCTCGTCGATCAGAACCGAGTCGATCTCGTCAATGATCGCGAAGTGATGGCCCCGCTGCTGCAGCTGCTCCGGGCGCATCACAAAGGAGTTGTCCCGCAGATAGTCGAAGCCGAACTCGTTGTTCGTCCCGTACGTGATGTCGGCCTCGTACGCCTCCTTTCGGCCCGGCGTGTGGGGGTCGTACTTGTCGATGCAGTCCACCTCGAGGCCGTGAAACTCGAAGATGGGCGCCATCCACTCGGCGTCTCGCGTCGCCAGGTAGGGGTTGACGGTCACCAGATGGCAGCCTCGCCCGGCCAGGGCATTCAGGTAAAGGGGCAGCGTGGCGACGAGGGTCTTTCCCTCCCCGGTCTTCATCTCGGCGATGCGCCCCTGGTGGAGCACGATGCCGCCCAGGAGCTGCACGTCGTAGTGCACCATGCCCCACTCGATTTTTGATCCTCCGGCCGTCCACTCTTCGCCGAGCATCCGGCGGCAGGTTTCCTTAATGACGGCAAAGGCCTCCGGGAGGATCTCCCAGAGCTCGTCTTCGACGACGTCCTGCCACTCGTCCTCCAGGTCCTCGAACTCGTCGTAGAGGGCATCGCGCTCCTGCATCGTGAGCGTCTCCTGCGTCTCGACGGCCTGGCCGTCGCCGCCGATCGGGGCCGCCTGGCCGTCGCCCCCGACGGGCGTGTCGGGCGAGGGGGCGCTGCGCAGACGCTGGCGAATCTCTTCCTGCCGGGCCTCAATGTCGGCCACGGATCTCTGGACGCGCTCCCGAAACGCGTCGGTCTTCGCGCGCAGTTCGTCGTCGCTGAGGTCGTGGAGCTTTTCGTACTCCTCGTTGATCTCGTCGACGATGGGCCACAGCTTCTTGAGCTCGCGCTTGTTGCGGTCGCCGAAGAGATTTTTCAACCACTCAAACATGTGCGCTCGACACCAATGCGAAGGAGAGTTCGGAGGACAGGCGGGCGCAGCCGACGGGGCATTCCCGTGCCCGACGCCAGCACCCGAGGACAGGGGCGCGTCGGCCGCCAGGCATATCGTTCATCCCCGCCGGGTCGACACGGAAAAAGTGTCACGCAAGCGTTCCCGTTCCGTTCCCGGCCGAACGGGGACGCCCGGCGAGCGGTCGATCCCGGCGTTGACGCCGGGAGACGGGCTGCACCGCGTCCTCGGCACCGATGCCCCGGCGGAAACCCGCCGGTTGCATCAGGCATTTGTTTCTCTCGCCCGGGGCCGGTTGTTGGGGAGGCTCTCCCTCGCCGGCCGGCTGCTTCCCTTCCCCCGCTGCCGATGCGCCTCGTCTCCCGTCGCTGGTTTCTGTTCGCACTCTGCCTTCTCGTCGGCGCCGGGACCCCTCTCGTCCGGCCGGCAACCGCCCAGCCGGGCGGCGACCTGTCCTCGTTCCCGTTCCTTCAGTTCGAACCGTCGGCGCGGTCGGCCGCCCTGGCCGGCTCCTTCGGCGCAGTGGCCGGCGACGTGAGCGCCCTCTTCTACAACCCCGCCACACCGGGGCCCGCTGCCAGCCAGCGACCGGCGCTTACGTATATCAACCACGTCAGCGACATCAACGCCGGCGCCCTTGCCTACAGCCACACGCTCGGACGCACCGGCACCCTCAGCGGCGGACTTCGCTTTGCCCACTGGGGCGAGTTCGACGGTCGTGACGAAAACGGGGTGCCCACCGGGACCTTCTCCGCCGGCGACGTCGCCGCCACGGTGGGGTTGTCTCGCGGACACGGCGACCGGTGGCGCTACGGCGCCAATGCGAACGTCATCTACTCGTCCATCGACGACGTCAATGCCGCCGCCCTGACGGCCGACCTCGGCGTGCTGTACCGGCTGCCGGCGTACCAGCTGTCCGTGGGCGCCTCGGTCCGGCATCTCGGCACCGCCATCAACAACTTCGGCGCCGTGTCGCCGCGGCTTCCTCTCGACGTGCAGATCAGCCTCTCGAAACGCCTCGCCCACATCCCCCTTCTTCTCAGCCTTACCGGCTACGATCTCCAGAACCTGAATGACGGCGTCCTGGGCGGATCCACGACCGACCACGTGCTGGGCCACCTCACGGTCGGCGGTGAGTTCTTCCTGGGAGAGGCTGTCCGCCTCCGCCTCGGCTACAACCACCGCCGGAGCCGGGAACTCGCCCTGAACGACCGGCTGGACCTGGCCGGCCTCAGCGCCGGCTTCGGCCTGGACATCGAGCCGGTGGGCGTCGACTACGCCTACTCCTCCTGGTCCGACCTCGGCGGCCTCCACCAGTTCACCCTTCGCATCGGAGTGTAGGGGTTGGGCGGGGGCGCGTGGG